>NZ_CCDX020000012.1:0-554237 GCF_000751115.1 Thalassospira sp. GB04J01
CCATCCCCATTATCCGTACCGGCCGAGAGGGTCGCGCCATCCGGAACACCGGAGATCGTGACCGTCAGCGTCTCGCTGGAATCTGTTAGCCCGGCGTCGATATCGAGCGCGATGGCTGAATCTTCAGAACCGCTGGCGTCCGCAACATCCAAAGTCGGAGCATCCGCCGTACCGCCAACATCGACGGTAAGTTCTTCCATCACGACGGCGGTGTCATCGCCGTCGGTGGTCGATACCAGAACGGTCAGGTTGATTTCGCCGCTGAAGTCATCCGCAGGCGTGATCGTCAAACCTTCGAGCTGTTCAGGCGTGAGCGACCATGTGCCGTCCCCGTTATCGGTACCAGCCGACAAGCTCGCCCCGTCAGGGACACCCGAAATCGTGATGGCCAGACTTTCACTGTCGTCAAGAAGCTCGGTATCAATACTAAGCGCGATGGCGCTGTCTTCAGAACCGCTGGCATTTGAGACATCAAGGGTCGCGCCATCGGCAACACCGGCAACATCAACCGTCATGATCGAGCTGCTTGATGCCGTTGTCCCGTTGCTTTCGCGGCTGGTCGCCGTCACGCTAAGGTCGAAACTGCCGCTGAAATCGTCGGCTGGCGTGATGGTAAGCCCCGCAAGCTGGCCAGCTGAAAGCGACCAGGTTCCATCGCCATTATCGGTACCCGCCGACAGGGTTGCGCCATCTGGAACACCGGAAATAACGATTGTGAGCGTCTCATTGCCGCCATCAAGATCATTCAGGGCCGCAGAAACATTAAGTGAAATCGCGCTGTCTTCCGAGCCACTGACATCACCGGCCACAAGGTCAGGCGCATCGGCAACTTTGGCAGCTTCGACAACATCTTCGACGATGTCGTCAACTATATCGTCTTGCGTGTCCGCGGTCTCGTCGAGAGCTTGCTCCTCAGCCTCCGCGTCGACCTCAGCAGCCTGCTCTTCGGTCGGCACGACATTCGGGTTAAGGCTTTCACGGCCTTCACGGCCGGGAACGTCCCGTTCACCGCGCAAATCTGTTGTATCGTTGGTTGAGAGGTTGCTTTCGGGCAGGTCAACCGTGCTGGGATCGGATTTGAGCGATACATCATCCGCACCCGCCGCACCGGCACTGGAATCAGCTGTGCCTGCACCCGTGTCGACGTTGCGATCAAACTCGGCCTGCTCAGCCTGAGCTATGGTTTGCTTTTCGGTGGCTTCAGCAGCCTGACTACGTTCCTGACGCTGACTGGATGCGTTGCGCCGACGGAAGGTTTGCTGTTGCTCGCCCTGTGGGTTAAAGACCTGATTGCCGTAGTGGACAGATCCTAATTCCTGATCGGGCACGCTGGGGGCATTGGCCTGATCATCATGCAGCTCAACCAGCTCTTCGCTTTCGTCACCCTGATCATCACCGCGCAACAAATCATTCGGTGCATCTTCTTGATTGAAGTCACCGTTGCCACTGTCACGTGCGTTTTCAGTTTCGCGAGGATCGTCCGCCATTCACCCACTCTCCGTAAAGTGCGAGATGGATACACCCACCCCACACATTCTATACATTAGTATAGATTCCCTGATTTAAACCAGAGAAATGTGCGGCCGGGCAGTAGAAATGAGCATTTCATTTCCAGCGGGACCAATTAAATGCTCATCGTTCAGAGAACGCCTGATCAAGCGAGACATAAACCGGTTTCAGCAGATACTGCAGAAGGGTCCTCTCCCCGGTCTGAATATCCGCCTGAACGGTCATCCCGGGTATGATCTTTTGAGCAGAAGCCCCCTCACCGACAGAGTCAGCGTTAAGAGCAACTTTACCTTTATAATACGGTTGTCCATCTTCGTCTACAAAAGTAGAGGCCGATATCGATACCAATTCACCCTTGATACCACCATATCGTATAAAGTCGAAGGCACTGACTTTGACCGTGACCGGCTGACCCAAATGCACATGTCCGATATCCTCGGTCGAAATGCGGGTTTCCGCAATCAGCACATCATCCGCCGGGACCAGTTCCATCACCACCTGTGCCGGCGCAATCACCCCGCCAATGGTTGAGAATTGAAGCCCCTTGATATAGCCACGCGCAGGCGCCACGATTTCAAGTCGCGCGACACGATCACGTAATTTCCGCAAGGTTTCGCTGGCCTGTGCAATCTCACCGCCAAGACGACCAAGCTCTGTAATCGCTTCTTCGCGTTGACTTTTTTCCAACTCATTAAGCCGCAAGTTTGCTTCGGCGATGGTTTCGCGTGCACGTGCCTTTTCGGCAATCACCCCCGAAAGGCTGCCCTGTGCCTCGTTCAGTTCACGCTGAATATTGAGGAAAAGCACCTTGGAGTTCAGCCCCTGCTCATAAAGCGACCGACGCATGGTAACTTCCTGATTTAGCAGGCCAAGCGATTTGCGAAGGGTGGCTTCCTGCTCGCTCAGTTGTGCCAACTCCGCATTGCGTTCCTTGATCTGAACCTGAAGAATTTCGGTCTGATTGGCATCAAGTTCAGTCTGGATATTATAGATTTCCTGCTGATTGAGCGCCAATTCAGGATACTGCCCCAGCATTGTCGAAAAATCAGGCACGCGGCCTTCGGCCAGTGCGCGATAGCGTTCAGCTTCCAGACGTAAGTTGCCAAGTTTGGTTTCGGTTTGCGAAAGCTCCGCCTGTGCTGATTCGGGCTTAAGGCGGATTAAAACCTGCCCTTTTTCAACCAGATCACCATCGCGGATCATGATTTGATCAATGATTCCGCCTTCAAGATGCTGGATTTTATTGACCGCACCGGTTGGCATGACCTGACCAAATGTGATGGCGGTTTCCTTGATTTGCGTTGTCGCTGCCCATGCAATCAGGGCCAGAAAACCGACCGAAAGCATAATCAGAGCGGACCGCACAAAGATCGAAATCCCACCTTCTTCAAGCAATACCGCATGCGACAAATAGCGCGCCATACGTCGTGAACGACGGAACCGCTCGATCGCAGTATTCTGAACTGCCACGTCACTCATAGGTAGCCTCCGTCTATCACTTGCTGCTTGATCCGTTCGGGCGGCGCATCGCCGCGCAACTGTCCGGCCTCAAGTACAAGTATGCGATCGGCCAGATCAAGATGGCTTGGCCGATGGGTAATTAGGAAGATGGTCGAACCGCCCCGCAAACGATTGATCGTATGCTGAAACGCCCGATCTGCTTTTTGGTCCAGACCATTGGTCGGCTCATCAAACAAAATGACCGGGGCTTCGCGAACAAATGCACGCGCCAAGGCAAGGCGCTGCAGGAAGCTTGCGGAAAAGCGCGAAGAATGCTGATCACCGACACGTGTCGAGAAACCCTTGGGCAGATTTTCGACATCCTGCAAAACACCAGCCGACATACAGGCCATCCGCAAATCATCCTGTGATGCTACCGGGTTCGCCAAACGCAGGTTTTGCGCAATGGAGCCGCGGAAAAATTCGATATCCTGCGGCACATATGAAATCGCCTGACGCAGGTTTTGCGGATCCATCTGGCGAATATCGGCCCCATCAATCAAAACCGCACCAGCCTGGGGTTGATACATCCCCGCCACCAGCTTGATCAGCGATGACTTACCTGCACCATTTGCCCCGACAACGGCAATGACCTGTCCCGGTTTAATATCAAAATTAACCCCGACAAGTGCCGGGTCTGACTCCGGGCTATAGCGGAAACTGACGCGTGAAAAACTGACAGCCCCGGCAAAACGACGCTGATCAACGGAACGCGGCACCAAGTCACCTTCGGGCGCAATCGTCATAAGCCGGTTAATCTGGCGCACACTGCCGCGCAATTGCGCCAACCGCGGCATACCGATAAAGGCCTGATTGATCGGGCCAAGAACACGCCAAGCCAACATCATCGATGCCACAAGGGCACCGACACTCATTTGGGCATTCATCACCTGATAGGCCCCGAAGGCCAACACCAGCGCGCCAGATGAAATCATAAGAATCTGGGCCAGCGTATTGATCACGTTATTGACCATCGAAACCCGGAAACCGGCATATGCCGTATCGGCAGAAATTTCGCGAAACCGCGACAACCAGCGTTTTTCTGACGCGGTATATTTCAGGGCCGACATCTTTCCGACCGTTTCGACCAGAAATTCCTGACGGTTGGCACCATTGCGCCCAAGCTCCGACACCCGACGAGAAACGATGGGGAAGGATATAAGGCCAATCAGGACAAAAACGCCAATCAGCGCAATCGGGACCATGGCAAGCCAGCCGCCGAGATAGAACATCACAATCAAAAAGATCGGCACAAACGGCATTTCAAGCATCACCATGGCCATCGGACCGGTGAAAAACTCGCGCACACTTTCAAAATCACGGATACGCGAAATCTGGACCCCAACTGGTGCGCGTTCGGTGAATGCCGGCGGCAGTGCTAGCAACCGTTCAAAGATCGCCCCACTGACCAAGGTATCCAGTCGCGCCCCAAAATGGCTGACGATCTGGCTGCGCAATGTGCGCAGCACCCACGTCATGATCAGGATGATGCCAATACCAATTGAAAACTGGATCAACATTGAAATCGACCGCGTCCCAATCACGCGATCATAAATGCCCATCACGAAGATCGGCGTCGCCAATGCCATGATGTTGAGCACAAAGGTAATCAGTAACAACTGATACCCAAGCTGTGAAAACCGCGTCGCAATACCGCCAAACCAGCCGCGCTTGTCATCTTCAAAATAACGTTCGCGACGGTTTGCGCTGCTGAACTGATAGAGCCTGCCGGGCAAGGACGATGCCTTGATCACTATCTCACGGTCGGTGCCGCCGTCATACACCCGAATGCCGTTTGCTTCCGGACGAATGACAACCAGTGCGGTGCCATTATCTGGCACAAACAGACACGGCATCAGACGGTCATCAATCTGGCTAAACACCACATCGATTTCGCGTGACTGATAATTCAAATGTGCCAGAACATTGCGAAAATCAGTCAGATCAAGCGCCTGATCCATATGTGGCAAAGCTTCGGCAACCTGACGGGGCAAGCCGCGCCATCCCAAGGCCTGAAGCAACGGCCAAAGACAGGCATCAAAGTCCGACTGCGAATCTGTGCTGGCAAGGCCCATGCGGTAGTTTTGGGCAAATTCCATGTTGTCGATATTCATGACGGCGCCCCCGCCTTAACAGAGACAGTGCCTTTTGAGCCCACCTTTGCGACCCGTTGGTTGGTCCGCTTAAGAACCGGTACAAGACGTTGATCAACCAGGCGGTATTGCTTGTTGGCCAGCGCAATCAATGACGGTCGGTGTGACACCATCACAAGCGTGCAATGTTTCTTCAATTCCAGCATCAGACTGGTCATGATGTTGTCACCCGCGATATCAAGCGAGCTATTGGCTTCGTCAAACAGCACAATACGGGGATAATCAATCAACGCACGGGCAACGGCGATCCGCTGTTTCACCCCGCGCGGCAGGGTTTCCGATGCCTGCCCGCCCACTTCGGTGTCATAGCCGTGCGGCATGCGCATGACGATATCATCAAGCCCAAGGCGGCGGGCAATTTCGACCACACGTTCAACGCCGATGTCCTTGCGAAAACCGGTGATGTTTTCAATGATCGTCCCTTTGAACATCACGCCATGTTGCGGCAGATAGGCAATCTGGCGACGAATGGATTCAGAACTGTAGTTACCGATTTCCCTGCCATCAAGCAGGATTTCCCCATGATCCGGACGCAACGCCCCCATCAACATCCACAGCAACGTGGTTTTACCGGTCCCGTTGTCACCGGTAATGGCAACAGATTCACCCGGCTCAATCACCAGATCAAGACCATCAAACACCTTTTTGCCATCGCCGTGCGCAAAGGACACATTGAGCAGCTCAATCTTGCCATCAAGCAACGGCATCTCGGGCGAGCCATCATCGTCTTCTGGTTCTATTTCAAATAGTTCCTGACAGCGCTGCCGCGCCACCCGGATATTCTGAAACTGGGTCCAAAGGCTCATGGCGCGCTGAAGGGGCTGAATAGATCGCCCGGCCAGCATGGTGCAGGCCGCAAGCCCCCCAACCGTCAGATCCGCATCAATCACCAGAACACTGCCAACCGCGGCAACCAGAACCATGGTCATCATTGAAAATGTCGCACTGGCATTGACGGCCGCGTGGGCGGAACGTGCCGCGACAAGGTCGTCCTCGGCGCACTGAACCTGAAGCTGCTCATGACGACGGATCATCAAGTTTTCCATCGCCATCGACTTGATCGTATGTACCCCGGTAAGGGTTTCGATAATGAAATTATAGCGCCGCTCATCAGACTGGCTACGCTGATCAAGCGCCTTGCGCAATTGCCGTCCCAGCACGAGTGCCGTGATAAAAAACGCAATCAGAATGCCCAGCGGAACCGCAACAAGCACCCCACCGATCACCGCAATCAGGCCCAGGAACAGAACAATGAACGGCAAGTCGATGACGGCCCCAATCGCCTGACCAGAATAGAAATCACGCAACATATTCAGGCTATTAAGGCGCTGCAAATGTAACCCGGGGGCGGTTTTGTCATAATCAGTCAAGCTTGCTGACAGCAGATGCCCAACAGCGGCCTGTGAACTGCGATGTTCAAACTTTGCTGCGGACAACGAAGAGATATAGGCCCGTCCCAAACGCAAAATGGCCTCGATCATCAACGCAGCCATCACACCAAGGATAAGCAAGGTCAGTGTCGGGATCGAGTTATGCGGCAACACACGGTCATAAACTTGCAGCAAGGTAATCGGCAACGCCAGTGACAACAGGTTGATCACCAATGCGGCAACCAACAAGGCAAAGCGGCCTGTCTGCAAATGCGACAATGTCCCGATATTCAATGCGGGATGTCGTCTGGCGTGACGTGTCATAGGGCCGACATACTCCGTGACTCAAAATCCATACCACCCAAAAGGCGATTAACTATACCATTAGATAGGATCAATAGCCGATCCCCTTCTCACTGGCAAGAAATTCCTGATCTGCGTACAACCCGATACTAATGGTTACCACACAGTATAATACACGCTCTCATTACTATGTTCGCGTATTAGCCTGTCGTAGATCACAACGGGTTGAAAGAATCACATCAATTTCACTGATTTTAGGAGTCTTCGTCATCGCCCCGTAAACGATCAAGCGCACGTCTTTCTGCCTTTGTCGGCCGTCCGGAACCTGCTTCACGCGCGCCTACAGGGGCCGTGCGAATATCAGACGCAGCTTCCTTTTTTGCCACGCGCGGCGGGGAATGATCGGTATAAAGCGCCTGTGCCTCAGGGGCGGGTCCGCGACGTTCACCAAGTGCGACCACTTCGACCACACGAAGATGCGGCCCCTGAAAGAATTGCAGATGATCGCCCACCGATACCGTCGCACTGGACTTGGACACCGAGTGACCGTTCACCACAATATGGCCCGCCTGGCAGGCTTTGCTGGCAAGTGACCGCGTTTTATAAAACCGTGCGTGCCACAACCATTTATCAACCCGAAGCTTTTCTGCAAGTTCCGTCACGACCGTCTCGGTTCCCGTATCATTGATCAAACAACATTTAACGCAACAGGCCTTCAAACGCAAAACGGCGACCCAAAAGGATCGCCGTTCTGGAAATTCATATGCTACGCGATCAGCCTTTGGCTTCAAGCATTTCCTTGAGCTTGGCAAAGGGCGAGTCTTCGTTGATCTTGTTTTCTTTCGCCGGTGCAGGATTGCGCCCACCCGGTTTGCCAGAACGATCACCGTTACCACCGCCACGGTTCGGACGATTACCACCCTTACCTTTTGGTGCGCCTTTGCCGCCGCGTGCGTCCTGACGCGGACCGCGCTGACCACGACCAGCAGCACCACCGCCGCGCTTGCGACGATCAACCCGGACGAAGAATTTAACTTCGACCAGTTCATCACCATCCGCGTCGGTTTCAACCGGCTTTACATCGGCAGCGTCTTCACCAGCACCAGCACCCACCTCAGCCTTGGCAACAACAGGTTCAGCCGCTGCTTCTGGCTCTTTGGCGACTTCTTCGGCTTTCGCCTCGACAGATGCTTCTGCTGCTTCTGCTGCTTCTGCTTCGGCTGGTGCTTCTGCATTTGCAGCAGGCTCAGCAGCATCCGCCTTGACGGCATCCTTGGCTGCATCAGCATTTTCTGCTTTCGCAGGTGCTGGTGCATTTTTCTCGGCGTCTTTGGCTTCAAGTGTCGATTTCTTGACCTTGGTCACCTCGGCACGCCAGCCAAGTGCGGTAAACACGCCTTCAGCCTGTTCGACCGTACAGCCCAGAAGTGACAGAAGATCGGGATCAGGACGGACTTTGCCGTCGTTTTCCCGTGCCTTCTGACGCAGCAACGCGGCAAAGCGTTCGAGCATATCGACACGTGCGGCCAACGGCCCCACCGGCATATAGCCAGCCGCCAGATAGAACCCCTTGGAGTTCGCACGGTCATTGGGTACCGATGTGCGGCCAGCAGGCGGCAACTCTGGCAATGCATCAAGTTCGCGCGCAACGGCCCAAAGAATGCCGCGCAGCTCAACCGGATCGGGCTTAAGCGCGTCAAGCACATGGACGGTTTCAACCCCCAAACGTACGCCAAGCTTGGCAAGCGCCTTACGGTCTTCGTCCGACAAATCCTTGACCAGGCTTTCAAGTTCCGAACGCGGAACACAGCCCAGACCTTCGTTCAGCTGGAACAAAAGACCCCGAATAGGCCCGGAAAGCTGACAGTCACGCAGACGGGTCAGCATTTTAAGCCGTGTTTCGATATGGGAATTGATGAAATTCTGCAGACGTGTTCGCACACGTTCGCGGGTCGGACCGTCAAAGAACTCGCTGTCGATCACATGGATCTCAGGAGACAGAACCGTGTCACCTTTTTTCAGCACGCCAACCTGCGCACCGCTCCAAATGACATCGAGCTGCCCATTCACCGAGAATTTATCGTCTTCATCGGTTTCAAGTTGTTTGACGCGCTGGGCGATTTCGCCTGTCAACGCGCGACGTGCGGCACTGGCAATTGCCTTGCCTTCGAAAGCAGCATCGGTTTCATCAGCGATGAAACGGAATCCTTCAAGACGGCCGACAAATTCACCTTCGACCTGTACTTCACCATTCGCAGTGATGGTAGACATGAGTTCAGACTTGTCCTTGAGACTTTTCAATAAAACCGAAGTTCGTCTATCGACGAACCTTTGGGTCAGGCGTTCATGTAGCACATCTGACAGCTTGTCCTCAATGGCACGTGTACGTTCCTGCCAATGATTGGCATCTTCGAGCCAGTGATGCTTATGCGATACATATGTCCAGACGCGAATACCTGCCAAACGTGATGATAACTGATCGATATCACCATCATAACGATCCAGACGCAAGACTTGTTCGCCCAACCAGTCGATTGGCAGTCTGCTTCCGGGTTTCGCCAGATAACGATAGATAGATGTTAGCAGCCTTGGATGCGTATCGGTATGGATATTTCTAAAGTCGGGAATCTGGCAGACTTCCCACAGCAATTGCACCCGATCCGGTGCTGTTGCAATCCGTGCAACGTCTTCGTTCTGGGCCAGATGCTCCAACATAATTTCATCGACCGGCTCGCGCGCCAAAATCAGGGACGGGTCTACTGACCGTCGACGCAATGATTTTTGCAGCGCATCGATGCTGCGAAATTCAAGTCGCGCATTGCGCCAGAACACTTTTGCTAGCGGCTCAAACTCGTGGGACTCGATTTGTTCGATGATGTCAGGATCGATCCCCGAAAGGTTGCCCGTCACCCCGAACGACCCGTTATTCATGTGGCGTCCGGCACGTCCGGCAATCTGTGCGGTTTCCGCCGCCGAAAGCGACCGGTTGAATTTACCATCATACTTGTGCATGGCGGCAAAGGCGACATGGTCAAGATCAAGGTTAAGCCCCATGCCGATTGCATCCGTTGCAATCAGATGTTCAACATCACCATTCTGGAACATTTCAACCTGGGCATTCCGGGTCCGCGGGCTCAACGCACCAAGGACGACCGCCGCCCCGCCTTTTTGACGGCGCACCAGTTCGGCAACCGCATAAACTTCCTGTGCCGAAAACGTCACAATGGCTGACTGAGCAGGAAGACGCTGGATTTTCTTGGCCCCGTTATAGGTCAAGGTTGAAAATCGCGCACGCGTATCAAATTCGACATTGTCAACCAGTTTTCGGATCACCGGACGGATGGTTTCCGCCCCCATAAACATGGTTTCCGAACGTCCACGTGCATGCAACAGCCGGTCGGTAAACACATGCCCGCGTTCAGGATCGGCGCACATCTGGATTTCATCAACACCCAGAAATTCGACCTGCTTGGCCACCGGCATGGCCTCGACCGTACACATGAAATAACGGGCTGTTTTGGGCAGGATGCGTTCTTCGCCGGTAATCAGCGCAACCGCACCCTTGCCGACCTTGGCCACCGCACGGTCATAATTTTCGCGCGCCAAAAGACGCAGCGGGAACCCGATCATCCCGGTCGTATGTGCCAACATCCGTTCCATGGCCAGATGAGTCTTGCCGGTGTTGGTCGGCCCCAATATGGCAAGGATACGAGGACCGGATCGGGTTGAAATCTGCATCAAACTCTTTCAATGGACTGCCCAATGATCCGGGCCGCCCCATTCATCTGGCCTTTCAACACTCGAACCGCTGGAATGTCAAGCATTCAGCCCGCAGCCTCCCATGCGTCCGACGCAGGACCAAACAGTCTGTGGGGGAATTACGGTGTGTCGGGCTCGTCCATCTCAAGCAATCTGGCCCCCGGCCCGGCCTGTGCCAACTCATCATAAGGGTTGCGCAAGGGACAGTCGGAAATTGACAGACACCCACAACCGATACATTGCCCCAATTGATCCCGAAGCCGGGTCAATTGATCAATCCGTTCATTCAGATCATCGCGCCATTGCGATGACAGCTTTGCCCAGTCCTCGGCTGTTGGCACCGTATTGCGTGGCAATTTATCAAGGGCTGCCCCAATTTCTGCAAGCGGAATACCCGTTTTCTGCGCCACCTTGATAATCGCAAGCTTCCGCAGGATACCGCGATGAAAACGGCGTTGATTGCCATCGGTCCGGATGGAACTGATCAGGCCTTTACGCTCGTAAAAATGAACGGCCGAGACGGAAATTCCGCAACGGCGTGCAACATCACCAACACTTAAATAACGCTGTAATGGTCCGACTTCCGCCATTTTCAATTCCCCTGCCTGTGACAAACAGGATGTGTATCTTCCTGCTTGACCTGAACTATAGTTAAGGTTTTATAGCATTACTCCTTGTTGCGAAAATATCAAGGAGTCAAACCCGTGAAAGAGACATTCAATCTTGCTGTCATTTACGGCAGTGCGCGCGAAGGACGGTTCTGTGACACGGTCGCGAACTGGACTCTAGAAACCCTGAAAAAAGACCCCGAGCTGTCCGTTGAAACGATTGATCCTGCTGTTCTTGACCTCCCGTCACGTCATGTTGACGACCAGCATCCGGGCATTGCGGAACTGCACACGGCCTTGAGCGAGGCTGACGCCTTCATCGTCGTCACCCCGGAATATAATCACAGCTTTGCCGGCGAGCTTAAGTTGCTGATTGATGCCGCTAAACCGCAATGGCGGCGCAAACCGCTGGCATTCATATCCTATGGCGGGATGTCTGGCGGCTTGCGCGCTGTTGAACAGTTGCGCCTTGTCTTTGCCGAACTGCATGTTGTCACCATGCGCGACGTGGTCAGTTTTGCCAATGTTTGGGACCTGTTTGACTCCCAAGGGCAGCCAATCAACGCCACCAGCAGCGAAAATGCCCTGAACCACATGGTCGGTGACTTGAAGTGGTGGGCAACAGCCCTTCGAAATGCCCGCTATCCGGATGCACAACAAGCATCACGGGCACCGCAAAAGGTGCTGGAGGTTTGTGCGTGAGTGATCCCCATCAAACACCGGTGGATGAAATCATCACCATCAGTCAGGTTACGCCAAAACCCGGCCAATATGATGCCTTTGTCACGCTTCAGACAGCATTTCAAACCCGCGTCGCCCCGGAAATCGACGGCCTTCTTGGCGGGCGTTTGTTCCTTGGGGACGACGGCAAAACGCTTGTCATCATGTCCCGTTTTCGATCTCGCGCGGACCTGAACAACTGGACGTCATCCCCCCGGTTTGCCGAGCACATGCTTCGTGTCCGGCCAATGATTGAACCGGCGAACCCCGGTCGGTTCACCGTCCTTTACCAGTCAGGCAACGTTTAAGCCCACGCACATTATCCTGTGCAAGCGATGCAATTGCGTTTCGGAAATCCCTTGGATCTTCCCCCATGGACCTGCCCCCTTGCGCCACCCGCCGATGGGGACTGTTCCGAAACACAAAACGGGGCGACCAACCGGTCGCCCCGTCCTTTATTTAATCCCAACAGGGACCTTAATGGTTCCGCATCTTATCGGCATATTCCTTGAGCTGTCGACGGGCGGCCTGAAAACTGTTTTTAAGTGCGATGTAGACATCCTCATGGGCGTGGTCGGCACTGTCGCGTTTCACCATGATTTCCTTGCCCGGCACATGGATGCCGAAATGCACGGCAAAGCGATTTCCGTGTTTATGAGACGCATGTGGACGTTCGACAATGACATGACAACTGGTCATGCGATCAAAGGTGTCTTCGAGTTTTTGCACCTTGTAATGAATACGCTCATCAAGCGCATCTGACTGATCAACATCGCGATAGGTGATCTGAACGGGAACGTTCATGATACGGCCTCCTGTTATACAGCCTTGGACGTGTAGCAGGGCATTGCACCCCACCGTTTCACCCCGGATGCTTTTCAACACCGGGACATTTGGGAACGCATATTGTGTGGTTTGCGCGCCCCCGGAAAAAACCGTCTATAACTATACTTAGGATAGAGGACTTGCGCTGCAAGGTGCCTTGACGCATATCAAGCACGGCTTATGCTTTAACCCTTTGAGTTGCTGAACCTTCTGCCAATATCGGGGATGGTCAGTAGATGATTGAAATACAGGAGAAAAAAGAGGTCATGACGGAAGAAAAAATGCGGTTCGAGGCCGAGGTTAGCCGACTGCTCGATATCGTTGTCCATTCGCTTTATTCCAACAAGGACATCTTCCTGCGCGAGCTGATTTCAAACGCATCCGATGCGTGTGACAAGCTGCGCTATGAAGCAATTGCCAATCCGGATCTGCTTGCAGGGGATGCTGACTTCAAGGTCCGCCTGCTGACCGATGACGTTCGTAATGTTCTGACGATTGCCGACAACGGGATCGGGATGAACAAGGAAGACCTGATTGACAACCTCGGCACCATTGCCAATTCCGGCACCGCCAAATTCCTCGATGCTGTTGCCAAATCCGACGCGCCAAAAGATGTTGATCTAATCGGTCAGTTTGGGGTCGGATTTTATTCGGCCTTCATGGTCGCTGGCAAAGTCGATGTCGTCAGCAAAAAAGCCGGTGAAGATCAGGCGTGGAAATGGTCATCAGACGGCAAAGGTGAATACACCATCGCCGAGACCGAAATGGAAGGCCACGGCACGCAAATCACCCTGCATCTGACCGATGAATACAAAGAATTCACCGACGAACACCGCCTGAAACACATCGTCAAAACCTATTCCGATCATATCGGCATTCCGGTTGTTCTGATGAAGGGCGACGGGGACGAGACGCTGAACGAAGCGTCCGCCCTTTGGACCCGTCCAAAATCGGAAATCACCGAAGAACAATACAAAGAGTTTTACAAACATAACTCGCACGCCTTCGATGATCCGTGGAAAACCATCCATTACCGCGCCGAAGGTGCGATTGAGTATACCGGCCTTCTTTATCTGCCAACCATGCGTCCGTTCGATCTGTATGAGCCACAGCGCAAAGGCCATCTGAAACTTTACGTGCGCAAGGTGTTCATCACCGAGGGTGCCGATGACCTGCTGCCGCCATGGCTTCGCTTTGTGTCTGGCGTGGTTGACAGTCAGGACCTTCCGCTCAACGTCTCGCGTGAGATGCTTCAGCACAATCCGGTTCTGACCAAAATCAAAAACGGCCTGACCAAGAAAATCCTGTCCGAACTTGAAACAGCGGCGAAAAAAGATGCCGACGGGTTCGAAACCTTCTGGGAAAACTTTGGCGCAGTCGTCAAGGAAGGCCTGTATGAGGATCCGTCAAACCGCGACCGTATCCTCAAGATCGCCAAATTCCGCTCGACCAAGGATGATGGCTGGACCACGCTTGCCGACTATGTCGAACGCATGAAGGATGGCCAGAAGGCGATTTACTACATCAGCGGCGAAGACATCGAGGCCCTTAAACGCAGCCCACAGCTTGAAGGCTTTGCCGCCAAGGGCATCGAAGTCCTGCTTCTGACCGATCCCGTTGATGAATTCTGGCTGCCATCGGTTGGCCAGTTTGACGAAAAAGACTTCAAATCCGTCACCCGTGGCGGTGCTGACCTGAATGACGTTAAGGCCGATGACAAAGACGATGCCAAGGACGACAAAAAGGACGATGCCGCAAGTGACGCATCCCTTGATGCGCTGATTGCATCGATCAAGATCGCCCTTGGCGACGGGATCAAGGACGTTCGGGAATCAGATCGCCTGACCAGTTCGGCCTGCTGCCTGATTGCCGATGAAACCGGCATGGATTTGCGCATGGAACGTCTGATGAAACAGCACAACCGTGTGGATCAAATCAGCCCGCGTATCCTTGAAATCAATGCCAAGCACAGCCTGATCAAAAAGCTGTCAGACATTGCGATTAAGGATGCCAAGGCCCCGATCCTGAATGACGCCGCCCTGCTTCTGCTTGATCAGGCCCGCATTCTCGAGGGCGAGGCGCTTCCTGATCCGGTCAATTTTGCACGTCGGTTGGATTTGATCATGGAAAAGGGTTTGGGCGCCTAACCCACCCCGCTTTCCAATGAACATGTAAAACGGCGCGTCAAAAGATGCGCCGTTTTCTTTTGGATTTATGCAAAATTTAAAATGCTTATTTACCAAGACCGTTCATAAAGACCCACATACAAGACAGACCAGAACCCGTCGGGAAGGCCCAAACCACCATGACTGCGATGATGAACTGGCAAAAACTGCTCTCGCCTGCGCGCCTTGGATCGCATCATTCCAATGTCGGGACCTTTGGCCGGTCCGATTTTCACAAGGATTATGACCGGATCATCTTTTCCGCAGCGTTCCGGCGCCTGCAGCGCAAGACGCAGGTGCATCCGCTGCCCGAAAATGACAATGTTCATACAAGGCTCACCCACAGCCTTGAGGTCTCCTGCATCGGGCGATCATTGGGCCTGATGGTCGGTCATCGATTGCACGAAAACGGAAGCCTTCCGGCATCGATCGAACCCGATCACATGGCCGCGATTGTTCAGGCTGCCGCCC
This sequence comes from Thalassospira sp. GB04J01, assembly GCF_000751115.1. Classification (NCBI taxonomy): domain Bacteria; kingdom Pseudomonadati; phylum Pseudomonadota; class Alphaproteobacteria; order Rhodospirillales; family Thalassospiraceae; genus Thalassospira; species Thalassospira sp. GB04J01. The sequence continues at coordinate 15,384 of NZ_CCDX020000012.1, forward strand.
TTGCCCATGACATCGGAAATCCGCCATTTGGCCACGCGGGTGAATATGCCATTCGTCAGTGGTTTGAAGATGCCGCACCGGAATATACATCATCACTTAGCCCGGAACAGTTTGCCGACTTAACCACCTATGAAGGCAATGCACAGGGGTTTCGTCTTCTGACCAACAAACGGACTGGTCTGTATGATGGCGGCATGCGACTGACCTATGCGACGCTGGCAAGCTTCATCAAATACCCTTGGTCGGCCGCCGGAAGCCCCTTCCCGCAAAAGAAGAAATTCGGAGCTTTTCAAAAGGAATTCGCCCTGCTCGAAGAAGTCGCCGAGGCGACAGGCCTTATCCGTACGCACGCGCAAGCCTTTTGCCGCCACCCGCTTGTTTATCTGGTCGAGGCCGCCGATGATGTTTGCTACGCCCTGATTGACATCGAAGACGGGGTTGAACTTGAACTGGTTGATTTCACGGTTCTCGAAAACATGCTTTTGCCGTGCATTTCCGAAGACCTTCCGGCCGAATATCGCCGCGAAATCAACATCAGCCGCAAAATTTCGTTCCTGCGCGGTAAAATCATAACCGGGTTGCTCGATGCATTGGTCGATGCGTTCGTTGCCAACGAAGAAGCCCTTCTGGCCGGCGAATGGAAAGGCGAGCTTCTGGCCTCTGCTACTGGCCCCTATAACGAGCTGATCACAACGGCCAAGTCATTTTCTGAAAAGCAAATCATCCTCAACCGGCGCAAGGTTCAGATCGAGGTCGGGGCATTCGCCCACCTTGAAACCCTGCTTGATACCTTCTGCCGTACTGCCTTTGATGTGCATCACGCCACATCTGACGCCGATATTCCCTACCGGGCCGGGCGGGTGCGCGAATTGATCGGCACCGACGCCATGCCGATTGGCGCATCCCTGTACGATCTTTATCTGGTGATCCTTGATTACGTCTCGGGCATGACCGATGATTTTGCCGCCCGGCTTGCGCGCGACATTGGTGGCGGGCAGCACTGACCCATGTGGTTGCTTGGTCCTTTTATTGCCCGCTATCGGCGCAGAACCGCATTCTTTGTAGCCGCCGCCTTGGCCGCCATTGTTTACGGCCTTGTTGAACAAAGCACGCGCCCGGAAATACAGGCATGGTATTGGCCGACCATTTCAGGTGCGATGACCTTTATCCTGACCCGATTTATCGTTTCGCGCATTCTTGCGCGCTTTGTCGGCAGTGTGCAGCGTCATTTGCGTTAGGGGTCAGCACCAATAAAAAGGCAGGCTCGAAAGCCTGCCTTTAACGTTTGGATGTCTGGATTTCTGCATCATTCAAAACGCGATGCCGTCAGGATCGATTATTCCTGACCGCCACCCATGGCGCTGCTGATTTTCTTGTCAGTGTTATACTGACTAAGCGCATAGACAGCCCAGATCGCGGCTGGAACCCAGCCAACAAGCGTGATCTGCAAAATCAGGCAGATAATCCCGGCAAAAGGCCGTCCAATGGTAAAGAACAGTAACCAGGGCAGAAGAAGTGCGATCAAAAGACGCATGGATGAAATCCCCTTTGATGTGGGACGGCGTTACATGCCGTCTTCGAAAGTAACAGTCACGACGCGATTGCCTTGTTCGGCAACACCGTCCGCAGTTGATACCGGAACATTGGCTTCGCCGCTGATGCTAATGGCAAGCTTGCTTGCCGGTACACCAGCCGCACGCAATGCGCTAACAACCGCATCAACACGCGATTTGGCAAGAATGTCGTTATACATTGCATCGCCAGCACGGTCAGCATAGGCAACCAGACTGATCATTGCCGGATTGTATTTGGCATAGGCTTCTGCAATGCCGTCAACAACCGACATACCTTTGCTGTCGATTTCAGATTTGTCGAACCCGAAATAGACATTCATCGGAACCGGCATTGCCATTGGCATTGCTTTGGCGACCGGGCTGGTATCAATTTCGGCCTGAACAATTGCCAGCGCCTGATAGAAGGCAGAACGGCAATTGTCGATGTCTTCCTGCTGGATGTTTTCTTCGAGTTCCTGCATCCAGCAATCGAAGCTCGTCTGCGCGCGTGCAGCAGGCGATGCTGCCTTGTCACGTCCACCACCGTCAAGTGCGGCAAGAAGGTCAGCACGGGCAACTTCAATTTCGCCCATTGAGCCTTCTGGCAAGGTACGCTCGGCAATCATCTGCGGACCACTATCCTGTCCGGCAGCGGCCATTTTCGAACGGCTGGTGAAATACCGCGCGTCAGCCCAGTCGGCCTCGTCATACTCGGCCTGTGCCAGATCGGCGTAATTCTGGTGAAGGGCTGCGTCAAAAGCCGACCCTTCGTCGGCCATGTCACGTACCCCGGGAATATTCATGTTCGCGCACGCGCTAAGAAATGCAGCGGCGGATACAACGGCAAGCAGTTTAGCTTTCATCGGTATTACTCCTTGTCTGACCGACAATCAGGTCCCAAACCCATTTCATTATCGCGAATATGGTGGCATCTGTTTTTTTCGATACCTTGCACATCCGCTATGATGGCCATTTTGGCCTTTTGTTTTTTTCCGATGTCGTTCTTGCAGTCGATCAGATCATTTCCAATCTGACCCCGAATTCTGACCCGGCAAAACGCCCGGATCAAACGCCCCAAGACAACATGCTTCCTGGATATAACTATCCCTATTCAGAGATATATAGAAGTCGAATTCATGAAAAAAAGCAGTGGGATAGAGAAAATTCACATTCTCATAACACCGAACATCCGAGGTTGACCGGATACAACCAGCAATTTCCAAGCGCCCAGACCATTAGACACTCAAGATATACACCGTCCATTTTTACCCATAAAAAATGGCCCGACACGTCATTTTACGTATCGGGCCATCTTTATTCTGATCATCTCTTGTTACGAGACGGACAATTATTCGGCCTTGTCAGAAGATCCACCAAACAGACCTTTGACAGCACCACCAAGCGCATCTGCGCCATCTTTGATCTTGCCGCCACTGCCGCTGGCGGCACCGCCAACAGCGCCCATCACACCTTTGCTAAGGTCGCCAACGCCCTGCATCAAGCCGTCAACATTCAGGCTTGAAACCGACTTGAACACTGACGTGTTGATTGCAGTCAGGATTTCACCGGCCACCTCGGCCGGGGTGGCACCATTGTCTTCCTTGCCAACATCTTTGAGATGGATTTCCGGCAAGCCAACCGACATCTTCTTACCCTGCAAGAAGCCTGCGGAAACACTTACGTCACCATCACGGATATAAACGTTATCAATGATAACCTTTGTCCCAGATGCATTTTCCGAAGAAGCATCCTCAGGACCATCAGCCCCGCCCGCACCGGTCGGCCCTGATACACGCTGAACAAAACTTTCAACATTGCGCTGAATGGTGGCGATGTTTGACGTGTTGTTGCCAAGTTCATAGGTCACGCTGGGTGCTGCAATGATAACTTCGATAACCCGAATGGTGGCGCTGGTAAGCGTCGATCCATCAAGTCGGACCGAAATATTGCCAAGCGAGAACGCGTAATCGGTATTGAACCCATCCGGGTTGCCAACAATCAACCCATTGATTGCGGCCGAATCCTGTGTGGTATCAATCGCAACACTATCCACCGACACATCGGCCAGTGTCACACGTGTGCCCGCCTCTTCGATCGTGGATTTGACGATATTGTCGAGATTGACATACACATAAACAAGCCCCGCAACGACGATCAAAACGATCACCGTCAGACCAATCAGTATCTTTTTCATTGCCCGTATCCTGCCTTGTTTGTCACCGAAACAGTGCGCCCTTCAGAAGATGGGCACAATTCCAGCCTTGTTCAACCATAAGAGTTGCGCCGTTCGACGCGACAATCAAGTTATTTCCCATGACAAAACAGCGGGCTAGGTTTCCCCTGCCCGCTGCTGTCAGTGCCACTTAACGTCTGAACGTCAAAGATTGAATTCAACCACGACAGGTGCGTGATCCGATGGCTTTTCCCAATCACGGGCCAGATCATACACCGAGGCTGTCCGGGCTGTTCTCGCCATGTTTGGCGTCATCCAGACATGGTCAAGGCGCCGCCCCTTGTTACTCGCCCGCCAATCGCGCGCGCGATAGCTCCACCAGCTAAACAGCTTTTCGGGTTCCGGTACGACTTCACGCACCGCATCAATGAAATCGCCGGACTGGCGGAACTTTTCAAGGATTTCAACTTCGACCGGCGTGTGGCTAACCACACGCAGCAGTTTCTTATGCGACCAAACGTCATTTTCCGATGGCGCGATATTGAAATCGCCAACCAGAATCGCGCGACGGTTTGGGTCGCTTGCGCGGCGATCCGCCCACCAACTGGTCATTTCTTCAAGAAACGACAGTTTGTGGGCGAACTTCACATTAATCGCCGGATCGGGTTCATCGCCACCTGCCGGGATATAGAAGTTATGCAGTTCAACCCCGTTCTCAAACTTCGCCATGCAATGACGGCGGTCTTCCTTGCCACAGAAATGTTTGATGTCGGTTTCAACGAACGGCAAACGCGATACGATGGCCACACCGTTATAGCTTTTCATGCCGTGATTATGGCGATGGACATATCCGGCGGCCTCGAATGCGTCATGCGGGAAATGCTCATCGGGGCATTTCAGTTCCTGCAAACACAGCGCATCTGGCTGCTGGTCCTCAAGAAACTTAACCACCTGCTCAATGCGCAGACGAACGGAATTGATATTCCAGCTTACAATTTTCAAAACGGGCTCCGTTTTATCTTTCTCGGGATGGTGTGGGATGGAATCGGCTTCTGACCCGAAATCCCAAAACACAAAGAACTACGTCAGCGTCACGGAAAGTTCGGCCACATCGGCAATGACCAAATCCATGCGATCCCCCCGAACAACCTGACCAACACCCTCGGGCGTTCCAGTAAACAAAAGATCGCCGGGTTTCAGTTCAATCAGGGTCGACAAATGCACAAGCGCATCGACCACCGGCCAGATCATTTTTGCTGTCGTGTCATCTTGGCGGACCGTCCCGTTAACAGACAGTTTCAAATTGGTAGCATGCGGATTGCCCGCATCGGACTTTGGCCTGATCGCTGAAACAACCGCACAACCATCAAACGATTTCGCCATATCCCATGGCAAACGGCGTTCTTTGAGGTCGGCCTGTACATCGCGTCGGGTCATATCAAGCCCGGCGGCATATCCGAAAATCGCGTCTTCGACGGCCACACGGTCAAGGTCCTTGCCCCCGCGTGACAAGGCCACCACAAGTTCACCCTCATAGTGCAAATCTTCTGTCGCGGACGGATATGGCAAATCACCATTGCCGACAACCAGGCAATCGGTCGGTTTCATGAATATACAAGGCGGGGTATCAGACGGATCGGATCCCATTTCGCGCACGTGATCAGCATAGTTTTTACCAATGCAGAAAATGCGGTTTACTGCAAACAGTTGATCGGAATTTGCAATTGGAATGGTGGTTGGTTCGGCAGCAGGAAAAATCAAATCCATGGTGGCCTCCTTTGATCAGGATATCTTTGCCATACTGATAGCTAAGCCACGGGCAAAAGGAAATCCCCGACCACCCCCAAGGGAAATAAAAACAGAACATCTCCTGCCAATTCCTGTCAGGAACCAGTAAAGGCGGCCTGCCACATCAGCAAACCGAGCAATATTCTCAAAGCTTGGTTCAAAGGATTGTTTTTAATAAAGGCCAAGAATGCAATGTCACCCCGCCGTCACAATACCGCGGGGACCGTCAGTACAAGAATCTTTGCCTTGTTTACAGCTGCAACACGGTAGGAAGCAGCAACACCCTGCGGGATCACGACTGTTTCACCGCTACTTAAAGTTTGCTGATCCTTGCCAACCAAGACATGCAAGCGGCCAGACAGAACCACAACAACCTTATCAGCATGAATGTCTCTGATTTCTTGGATCCGCCACGGGCCGTTGACAACCCGAGTTTCGCCCAACAGTCCCATAAGGGCTTCGGAGGAATTGATGGCCGAGGATACCGAGTTGAGATTACCTCGTGCTGACTCTTCGTCAAACGAGCCAATCATTAAATCACGTTCAGTTCTTGTCTGCTGACATCCCATATCACGGCTCCCATATGAGGATATATCTGTGTTCTGCAAACAACTTTTGCAGCAAGATTGAACACATCAATATCCCCAAATGAGGAGGCAACCGTATAGTGCGTAATTATACCTATGTATTAAATGAAAACAGCGTTCTTCATTGACCTACAACAGTCCCTCGATCACACGGTCTGGCGGGGTGTGCCCATCAACGAAGGTCTTGATATTGATCAGGACCTTTTCGCCCATATCAACCCGGCCCTCGATGGTTGCCGACCCCATATGGGGCAGCAGAACCGCATTTTGCAGCTCCAGCAATTTCGGGCTTACGGCCGGTTCATGTTCAAACACATCCAAACCCGCACCAGCGATTTCGCCGTCCGACAACATCCGTGTTAAGGCCGGCTCATCAACGATTTCACCACGCGCGGTATTGACCAAAATGGCATGCGGCTGCATCAATTTCAGACGACGTGCCGACAGCAAATGATAGGTTGCCGGTGTATGCGGGCAGTTGACCGAAACAATGTCAACATGTGCTAGCATCTGATCCAGGCTTTCCCAATAGGTCGCATCAAGTTCTTCTTCGGTATCAGGATGCACACGGCGACGGTTGTGGTAATGCACCGACAACCCGAACCCCTTTGCCCGACGCGCCAGCGCACGGCCAATACGGCCCATACCAACAATACCAAGACGCTTGCCCCAGATGCGGTGACCCAACATCAATGTCGGCCCCCACCCGGCCCAATCCCCTTTACGGATCACGCGTTCGCCCTCGGCCAAACGGCGCGAAACCGACAGGATCAGCGCCATGGTCATGTCAGCCGTATCTTCGGTCAGGACATCGGGTGTGTTGGTCACCGTAATGCCGCGCGACCGTGCAGTTTGCAGATCGACGTGGTCAACACCCGTCCCGAAATTGGCAATCAAACGCAGGTTCGGCCCCGCATGAGCAAGAACAGCCGCGTCAATCTTGTCAGTGACGGTCGGGACAAGAACATCTGCCTGTTTGACCGCATCAATCAGTTCCTGTTTGCTCATGATCGCGTCATCTATATTAAGACGGGCGTCAAACAGTTCCATCATGCGGGTTTCAATCGCTTCCGGCAGCTTGCGGGTTACGACAACGAGCGGTTTTTTCTTGGTCATGCGCCGTTCCTATGCGGTCTTTTAACTCTTTTGCTGGCAAAATGGTCTACGTCGGGGTTTTGCACCTTGCCGCATTGCAGTGATGGCATGCCAAAAGGTACAAAAGCAAGGATTTTGACGTCATTTTTGTAATTTTATTTCGCGTGCGTTTTTCCAAATACTGACGCGACATGCCGAAAAAAGCAGGGAATACCAGCAACATGCCGCGAATTTTTCGCACTTTTTTGTATCGTTTGATGGCTTTGGCGATTTTCGCAAGCCTCGCGACACCCATCGTGGCAAGCGCACAAGAATCCGGTTTACCCATTCCGCGCTTTGTCGCACTGCGGTCAGACAAGGTATTTTTGCGGTCCGGGCCGGGTCTGCGATATCCCAAGGTCTGGATATATCAGCGTCGCAACATGCCGATGGAAGTTGTGTCCGAATTTGATACATGGCGCAAAGTCCGTGATTGGGAAGGCAGCGAAGGCTGGGTGCATCAAAGCCTTCTGGTTGGGTCACGCCATGTGATTGTCACTGATGACACCATCACGCTGTATTCCGCCGCCGACGAAAATGCACGCAAGATCGCGCTGGTTTCTGCCAATGTCATTGGCAAAGTCGAAGACTGCCCGGCAAGCATGAACTGGTGCCAATTGCGGTTTGGTGATTTTGAAGGCTGGGCACCGCGCCAAGGTTTCTGGGGCCTTTATGAGGACGAGCAGGTCGAAGGATAAACGCCCTTCGCTGGCATAATTATTATGGTGCCGGAAACATTGACGCCGCAATACGGATGCTTAAACACACATGCGGCGAATGCTCAGTGATCAGGCGTCAACCGAAACCCGATTGCTTGATCCACCCGAAGATGATCCGCTGTGCGCGGATGTCCCATTGCCACCGCTGTCATATCCGCTAAACACTGGCCCGGTGAACGCTGGCTGACTGCGGCTTTGCGGTGCGGTTCTTTCGCCTGCTGGCTGTTGGGTAAATCCAAACTGCTGATCCTGATTTTCAGTGTTTGGCGCAAACGGATCAAAGGCATAAGGATCTTCCACCCGTTCTGGGAGCGGATCAGATTTCGGTTCTGGCAGGCCAAAGCCACCAACGGTCACTGTCTGATTTTCAAGCTGGGCTGAAATATTCCCAAGATAAGCCTGCAGGTTTTCAGAAATACGCGCCTGCGTTTCTGCGGCGGGATCACTTTGCGATGCCGCGATCTGCGCCTGCAGAACAGTATCACCGGCAACCTGTGAAATCCGGTTTTGATCCTGTGCCACGGCCAGACTACCGCGATCAGAATTGAGTGAAATTTCCCGGTCCCGCAGGGCTTCCTGCGCTTCGTCCACCAGGGTCCGTGTATTGGCAACGGCAGTATCGTCTGACAGATCAATTGACGAAAGGCCGGTCGCAAGGTCCTCGGATGCCGAAGCAAAAAGTTCGACGTCAATCTGGTTATCCGATGACGTGCCAGAACCGACCTGCAAGGTGATGGTCTGGTCTTCAGCCAGAAGGTTTTTGTCTTTGAAACTGCTGTTGGCGGCAATACCGTCAATATCAGCAAGATAATCTTCGATCTGGGCGGTTAACTGGGCGCGTTGCTGCTTGGAAAGGTCATTGTTTTCTTCGGCAAATTCGACCAGTGCATCAATTTCATCAAGCGCATCACCGATGCGCGACAAATCTGTTGATGCCTGCGACAGCAACTCACTGGCACCGCCAAGCGAGCCGCGCAAATTTTCAAAGGCGTAATTGGCATTGCGCAGGAAATCTGCATTGCGGTCAGAACGCAAAGAACTTTGACTGGGCTGGATGGCGTCAGAGTCGATTAACCTGTTCTGCGGTGCGATCGCACGCGCAGTGTTGGTATAGATCGGAAGTTGACTACCCAGCGGTTCCATTGCTTTTCCGCACAAACAAGCCGGCAAGACAACTACATGTTGCGCAAACAAGGGTTCTGACGAAATTCAAAAACCCTTATAAACCTGACCATCCTGGTGTCCGGCGGAAACATCAACCGATAGTATAGTGTATTAGCAGAGAAAAATTAAGCCAAAATGCATAGGCACACATGCCCGTCACATAAGATGGGCATCATTGGGTCAAACTGGTCTGTTCATGTGCCGCATTTTGGCGAGCACGCGATTAAGCGCGATGCAATAATGCAAACATTTCAAGATGCGACGACCACAGGAACTGATCAATCGGCACAACCTGCTCAAGCTCATACCCGCCATTGCGCAAAACGCGTATGTCGCGGGTAAAGGTTGCCGGATTACACGACACCGCAATGACCCATTCCGGTCCGGTTGCCGCCAATTGTTCTGCCTGCGAAAGGGCACCCGCCCGCGGGGGATCAAACAACACCAGATCAAGGTTGCTCAGTTCATCGCCGGTTAACGGCTGGCGGAACAAATCACGTTTGATGACCTGTATCGGGCTACCAGACTGGCCCACCGCATATTGCAACAACTCCACCGCACGGGGATCACTTTCAACCGCTAAAGTTGACCGGCGTTTGCCTGCAAGTGCCAACGCAAAGGTAAAGCTTCCGATACCACAAAACAGATCGGCGACCTGACGCGGCTGTGCTTTTTCAAGTGCCGATGTCACCGCCGCGACAAGGGCGTGCTCCCCTTCGCGGGTTGCCTGCAAAAAGCCGCCCGGTGGCACCGCAACATCGACACCCTGAAACCTGACCACAGGTATACGTCGGGCCGCGACAGGCTCATCGGGTTCATCACCAGTTTTCCAGCTCAGGCGCGCAAGGTCATTGTCATCGGCAAACTCGGCCAGATCCTGACGCATATCAAGATCCGGGTCCTTGGCCGCATGAATAACAACATCCAGCCCGTTATCGGCCAGTGTGACGAAGACTTCCTTGATATCACGCGCATGATCGGGCGGGCAGGCCTCAAGGAACGTTACAAACGCCGCACGAAAGGCCATCAACTCGGGACGTAAAACGGCACAATCAGGAACATTCAAGACCGTGTGGCTAAATCGGCCATGGAAACCAACATGCACCCCGGTTGCCCCCACATGCACAGAAAATCCTGCGCGCCGGCGACTTTGTGCCGGGGAAACTTCGACTGGCGCGACAAGCCGTTCGGCTTCATCGGCGTCAAGACCGGCGCGCTGAACCGCGACCTTGGCCTTTTGACGTTTCCAGTCGCGATACTGGTCGTCATCCATATGCTGAAGCGCGCAGCCGCCGCATTCCTTGAAATGCGAACACCGTGGCTCACTGAAAAGCGCCGTGCGCGCGATTTCCGCGACCACTTCCGCACCATATCCATCACCGCGCTTTGACCGTAATGCCACACGGACTTCATCGCCGGGCAAAACGCAATCGACATACACCAGAACCGATCTGCCGTCTGGTGCGCTGACATGCGCAATGCCGTCGCCGCGTGCGCCAACTTGTTCAATCGTGACCGGGGCTTCAAATCCGATCAATGGATCGCGCCGGGCTGATTGACGTTTGCGTCCACCGCGTGCACGGGGGTTGCGCTGATGATGTTTCATAAACTCTCTCTCGGAGGTGATCTTCGCCACTTTTGGTCAGGAATAATCTCGACGGGATCCTGACGCACGCCTGAGATACACCAGATGGGCCGCTCAGAACAGGGCCGTCTGGTTAAATATACGCCCCGATTTGCATGACACCCCTGACAAATCGCCCTGCACGTAACCTTTGATCTAAAAATTAATGCGCAATTGAACGCGACCAACCCCTTAAAATCGTGTAAGAATACCCCCATAAAACACATGTAAGTGCTTAACGCAGGGTAGAACGCTGATCATTGAATTTACAACAATGACCCGCACAACAGCGTAAAACCTTCGTCGTTTGCGTAAAGTTGCCAAGATACAGAACACCTTAATGTTCGGGCGGTTATTGCGCATTTGACATATTCAGGACGGGGGCGCCTGAATGAGATGTCGTTCTTGGGGAAGACATGGAAACTGAAAACAGACAGACCGAAGATAAAGCTGCGATACAACAATCGCGCGTCAAAAGGCACGCGCTGTTGGCGGCTTTTCTGACCGCCGCTTTCTTCGCATCAGCAACATTCTTCTTCTGGACAGCCGCAATCGAGAACCGTCGGGCAATTTTGGCATCCGCCGCAAATATCACCGCCACCGCGATTGCCCAGCAGGTCAAACAGATTGTCGAGGCCAATCTTGGTGTTCTGGAAAGTTTTGCCGACATTTGGCAAGACGGCCCGCCCGAGGACGAACGCGCCTATCTTTCGGTTGCAACCCCGTTACAGGCCCGTTTCAGCGCCCTTCAGGCAATTAACTGGATCTCGCCAAATTACATCATTCTGTACGTCGCCCCGATCAAGGGCAACGTTCCGGCCATGGGCGCTGACCTGAAACGCCACCCTGTCGCCGGTCCGGTTTTGGACATCGCACTGGATCAACGGCGCACCCAAATCACACCAACACTTGAACTTCTTCAAGGTGGACGCGGATTTGCCGCCTATAGCCCGGTTCTGGGACGCGATGGACAAATCATCGGCGTCATCAACGGGGCCTTTCGCATTCGGTCCATGCTCGCATCTGTCATCAATACCGAACAGGTCAATGATTACACCGTGCGCGTGCGTGAAAACGATACTGTTTTGTTTGAAATCCGCGGCGAAGGTGATGACGAAACCCTTCAACATACTGCCGCAGCCGACATTGTCGGTCGCCAATGGCATATCGACGTCATTGCCGATCCGAAACTGGCAAGTGCTGGTACGACAAACCCGCAGCTGATTTTGATCCTGGGGGTTCTTGCAACCATCCTGTTTACGATTGCGATCTTTATTCTGGCAAATCGCCAACAGGCCGCAGCGCGCCGAACCATGCATCATATCAATGCCGGTGATGACATTAATGATCTGGCGTTGTCGATTACCAAGCTTGATGGTCATTTGAAATCGATGTCGCCGGAAACAGCTGAGTTTTTTGACCTGCGTGAAGAAGATTACGGCTTCATCCGGTTTTACAATCTGGCCCCCGAATTCCAGTCAGACGGCAGTTCATCGCGCAGATCGCAGGAAAAAATGCTCCTCGCCATCAACCGTGGCGACGACGAAGTGCGCCGCGAATGGATTGTACGCAGTTCCGAAGGCGTTCACGTCGTCTGTAATCTCGCGATGAAACCATCAACGGCCAATCCTGATTGTGTTGACATCACCCTGCACCACAACCCGGCGGCAAATGCGTCGGTCAACCGTCTGCGGTATCTTGCAACACATGACCCGCTAACCGGGCTTCCCAATCATGCGCTGTTTGATGACCGGCTTAATCAGGCGGTTGCGCATGCAAAACGCTATGAAAAGCTGTTGTCCGTACTGGTGGTCGATATCGACAATTTCCGCGCCGTCAATGACCGGTTTGGTGCCGATGTCGGTGATGAAACATTGCGGACCATATCGGGCCGCTTGCGCGCCACTGTGCGCGAAAAAGACAGCTGTGCTCGGTTCTCGGGCGACATGTTCGCCATCATCGCCACCGACCTTTCCGAGGCCGAAGGTGCCGCCCTCGTCGCTGAACGCGTTGTCGAAGCCATATCCCAACCTATCCAAACCGGCGGGAACGAGGAAATCCGTCTGCATGTCAGTGTCGGTGTTGCGCTTTATCCCAATGATGCCCGCGCACCGTCCCAATTGCTCGCCAATGCAGATGCGGCCATGTACCGTGCGCAAAAATCAGCCGAATCGTCTTATTGCTTCTTTGTCGAGACGATGAACAATGTGATGCACGCACGCCTGTCGATGGAAACGCAGCTACGCCGTGCGGTTGATGAAAAACGCTTTGTTCTGGAATATCAACCGCGCTATCGCACATCGGATCAAAATCTGACCGGGTTTGAAGCCCTGCTGCGCTGGATCGATGATAGTGGCAAGCGTCGCCTGCCGCCTGATTTCATCGCGGTCGCCGACCGTACCGGGCTTTTGTCGCCGCTTGGTCACTGGATCATTGAAACCGTTTGCAAACAGATCGCCGAATGGCGCGATGCCGGTTATGCGCCGGTTCCGATTGCACTGAATGTGTCCAGCCGTCAATTCATTCAGGCCGATCTGATCAAAAACATCCTCGACCTGACAGCCGAATACGAAATTGATCCGGGAATCATCGAAGTTGAGGTATCCGAAGACATCGCCATGCGCGATCCCGAACGCGCCCTTGGACAGTTCTATCGCTTTGCCGAGGCCGGGATTGGCTTGACCCTTGATCATTTTGCCGCGGGCAATACATCCCTTCGGTATCTCAAACGGTTCCCGATCCAGCGCATCAAACTGTCAAAATCGCTGTTTGACTTCGCACTAGATGAGCAACCTGAAAACAGCATTTTGCAGCCCGCAATCCGGCTGTGCAAAAGCCTGAACCGCAAAGTTGTCGCCGTCGGCGTCGAAACCGAAGAACAACTGGCCATGCTGAAATCAGCCGACTGTGACGAGATCCAGGGTTTCCTGTTGTCCAGGCCGGTAGATGCCTCGAAAACCACTGGCCTTCTGCCCCGGTTAAGCAACGCCGATCCGTCGCCAACCGCCAAAAGCTGATTTTCAAACACAAAGACCACCATAAAAAACACCTGTCGGCATCCGCCTGACAGGTGTTTTTTGGTTCGGGATGGATTTTCTAAAGGAGGAACAGCGCGGCCAAGCCAAGAAAGGCAAAGAACCCAACCACATCGGTAATCGTAGTCAAAAAGACCGATGAGGATACCGCCGGGTCAATCCCGGCACGTTCCAGACCAAGCGGGATCAAGGCACCAAACAAACCGGCAAACAGCAGGTTAATGATCATGGCAACGCCAATGACCGATCCCAGCAAGCCATCCTCAAACCAGAACCACGTCACCCCGCCGGCCAGAAACGCAAACGCCAAGCCGTTAAGACCACATACCGCGACTTCCTTGCGGATCACACGCCATGCGTTGGTACTGGTAAGCTCACGCGTAGCAATCGCGCGCACGGCAACCGTAAGGGTCTGTGTGCCTGCATTCCCGCCCATTGAGGCCACGATTGGCATCAGAACCGCAAGCGCAACCAGTCTTTCAATCGTATCTTCAAACGCACTGATGACCATGGACGCCATGATCGCCGTGCCCAGATTGATCAAAAGCCACGTAAAACGCGACCGGGTGGTATCAAGGATCGCACTTGAAAGGTCATCTTCCTCGCCAACACCGGCAAGGCGCATCATGTCTTCTTCATATTCTTCGTCAATAACGTCGACCACGTCATCGACCGTGATCACACCGACAAGACGCCCGCTGTCATCGACAACCGGTGCAGAAATAAGGTCACGTTGACGGAACAGATGGGCGACGTTTTCCTGTTCTTCGGTCACGACGACCGTGCGCATTTCATCCGATTCCATGACATCACGCACCAGAACCGGACGGTTGGTGCGGATCACGCGTGATAACGGCACAATCCCGACCGGGCTATAGCGCGGGTCAACAATGATGATGTCGTAAAAATCTTCCGGCAGGTTCTTTGCCGAGCGTAGGAAATCAATCGTTTGCCCAACCGACCAATAATCCGGGATCGCCACGAGCTCGCGCTGCATGATACGACCGGCGGTATATTCCGGATACGACAGCGCCTCTTCGACACGCGCGCGTTCAATATCAGAAAGCGCACCGAGAAGTTCACGTTGCTCTTCCTTATCGAAATCCTCAATGACTTCGACCACGTCATCGGAATCAAGTTCCGAAATCGCCTCGGCAACAACATCCGTGCCAAGACGGCTGATGACCTCTTCACGCAGTTCGTCATCAAGTTCGGTCAGAAGTTCGGGGTCAAAGTCCGGCCGGATCAGATCAACAAGCTGTTCACGCTGATTGCTGCTTGCCCACCCCAAAAGGTCGGCAATATCGGCAAAGTGAAGTTCGGAAATAAGTTCGGACGCACGCGAATGATCATCTTCGCCAAGCGCATCAAGGACTTCACGCCCATATTCAGGTGTCAGATCAACATAGTCGTCGCTGCTGGATGTGCCATCCGCCGGACGGTCGAGTTCTTCGACGTCACTTGTCATCTGCCCCTCCTGATGTGCGTGCTGGTTTTACGTCCTGCAACCTGATTGGGTTCAGACCCTAAAAATGCCGTGCCGGGGATCGATTGATCGATCTCCCGACACGGCTGTTTCTGCGCTATCACATGGCCCCGGTCAAGGGGCACAATTGCAGATAGATTTTATGCGCCTTCTTGACTGCGGGTAACCGCATCAACCACGGCAATGGCGGTCATGTTGACAATGCCGCGCACCGTAATCGACGGGCTGACAACGTGGGCGGATTTGGCCGCACCGACCAAAATCGGGCCGACGGGCAAACCATCGCCCAACATTTTGACCATGTTGTAGGAAATGTTGGCCGCATCAAGCGTCGGCATCACCAGAAGGTTGGCCGATCCCTTAAGCATCGAATGGGGGAAAATGCGGTCACGGATCGGCTGCGAAATCGCAGCATCCGCATGCATTTCACCCTCAATCTCAAGATCGGGTGCCTGAGTTCGGATCAAACGCAGCGCGTCGCGCATCTTGCAGGCTGACTTGTTTTCGTGGCTGCCAAAGTTGGAATGCGAAATCAACGCTGCCTTTGGCGTAATCCCGAACCGTTTGACCACGTCGGCGGCCATAATCGCGGTTTCCGCAACATGTTCAGGGGTCGGATCAACCGACACATACGTATCGGTCAGGAAGAACGTCCCCTGCTTCATGATCATCATGTTGACCGTGGAAAAATCGGTCACACCTTTGCGCAAACCCACAAGGTTGCGGACATAGCGCAAATGACGCAGGAAGCCGCCCTGACAGCCACACAGCATCGCATCAACTTCGCCACGGCGCAGCATCAGGGATGCGATCACGGTTGGACGTGTCCGGACAATCGCACGGGCATATTCCGGGTTGATCCCGCGACGGCCCATGATGTTGTGGAAGTCCTGCCAATCCTGTTCGAAATGCGCATTGTCGTCCGGATCGTGAATTTCGATCTGCTCATCTGGCACGATGCGCAGGCCAAGCTCGGTAATCCGTTCAAGAATGACACTGCGACGTCCAATAAGCACTGGATGGCAAATGCCGTCATCCACCAGAACCTGACAGGCCTGAAGAACACGGCGCGATTCGCCCTCGGGATAGACAACGCGTTTTTTATGCGCACGCGCCATATCAAAGACCGGCTTCATCACCAGACCAGACCGGAAGACAAAGCCTTCAAGCTGCTGACGATAGGCGTCAAAATCCTTGATCGGACGTTTGGCAACACCACTGTCCATCGCTGCCTTGGCAACACGCGGCGGAATTTCGATCATCAAACGCGGATCAAACGGTTTGGGAATCAAATATTCCGGCCCGAATTTAAGTTCCATGCCGCCATAGGCGGTTGCGACAATGTCCGATACCTCGGCCTTTGCCAAATCGGCAATGGCGTGCACCGCAGCGATCTTCATTTCCTCGTTGATCTCGGTCGCACCAACATCAAGTGCGCCACGGAACAGGAACGGGAAACACAGAACGTTGTTCACCTGATTGGGATAATCGGTCCGTCCGGTGGCCATCACCGCATCGGGGCGGATTTCCTTGACCAGTTCAGGCGAAACTTCCGGGGTCGGATTTGCCAGCGCCATGATAATCGGGCCTTCGCCCATCTTGCGAAGCTCTTCCTCACCCATGACGTTTGGTGCCGAAAGACCAAGGAAAATATCAGCCCCTTCGATCACATCGCTTAGCGTACGCGCATTGGTTTCAATGGCATATTCGTCTTTCCACGGGTCCATTTCATCTTTACGGCCCTTGTACACCACACCGAAACGGTCGGTGACCGTGATGTTGTGTTTGGGAAGCCCCATGGACACCAGCAAGTTCAAACACGCCAAGGCGGCCGCACCGGCACCCGACGTCACAAGGCGAACCTTGTTGATATCCTTGCCGGTAACACGCAAACCATTGAGCACGGCGGCGGCAACGCAGATCGCCGTGCCATGCTGATCATCATGGAAAATCGGGATATTGCAGCGTTCGCGCAGGGCTTTCTCAATGATGAAGCATTCCGGCGCCTTAATGTCTTCGAGGTTAACCCCCCCGAAAGTCGGTTCCAGTGCGGCCACAATATCAATGAACTTCTGCGGATCGGTCTCGTCAACTTCAAGGTCAAAGACGTCAATATTGGCGAACTTCTTAAACAGAACCGCCTTGCCTTCCATGACCGGCTTGGAGGCCAACGGACCAATCGGCCCAAGACCAAGAACAGCCGTCCCGTTGGAAATCACGCCGACCAGATTGGCACGCGCGGTATATTCCGCTGCGGTTTCCGGGTCTTTGACGATTTCCTCACAGGCGAATGCCACCCCCGGCGAATAGGCCAGCGCAAGATCGCGCTGGTTCGCAAGGGTCGTGGTTGCCGTTACGGACAATTTCCCCGGGGTGGGATACCGGTGATAGTCCAAAGCTGCTTCGCGCAGCTTGTCATTTCGATTTGCCATCATAATACCTTTTAATCTCAGGTATTTACATTAATTAACCATCAAGTGGTTAAATCCTGATAATTCATTTTAGTGGGACATACAGACTAAAGCAGTTTCCCATACGTTTGAAGCATTCAGTGTGTCGTTCTGCCAAAGGGCTGCATTGCGTAATTTTCAACGCGGCACTGCACAATAAATCAATCACTTGCACCGGCACGGCCCTTTGCCAAGCATCCTGTCTGATCCTTGCAGTTCCAAACGCATTGTAGGGCATATATCAGCAAACCAAAAACGAAAAAACCCGCCATTTCTGGCGGGGTCTTTTTCATGATATCTTATGGTCTGAGCCAAGGGCCAGAATCAAAAAAGCCCCCTCTTAAAAAGAGGAGGCGTTTTTGGTGCGGTCGAGAAGACTCGAACTTCCACGGGGGTTAGCCCACAGCGACCTCAACGCTGCGCGTCTACCAATTCCGCCACGACCGCATATGTCGTAACAACAAGGCTACTGAGGTAAGTTTGTAGGCTTGCCTTGCTGCGAAAAGGGAGATAGCAAATTGATTACCCCTGATCAAGGGCTCATTTCACTTATTTGACAGGAAAAATGCAAAGCATCGCCCCAACCGCGCAAATCCCCGACTGGCGCACCGCCTCCGGGTTGGTTTCATACCCCGAAGCACTGGCCGAAATGGAAGCCCGCGCTGACGCCATACATGCGGGAAAAGCAAGGGAACTCATATGGTTTTTGGAACATCCCCCGCTTTATACATCGGGAACCAGTGCGCATATCGAGGACCTTGTCGATCCGGATCGCTTTCCTGTTTATAACGCCGGACGCGGCGGACAATATACCTATCATGGACCGGGCCAACGCATCGCGTACCTGATGCTGGACCTTAAAACACGCGGCCGTGACGTGCGCGCCTATGTTCATAACCTTGAAGAATGGGTGATTCGCACCCTCTCCCTGCTCGGTGTGACCGGCGAACGCCGCGATGGACGTGTTGGCATCTGGGTGGTGCGCGATGACGGCCGCGAAGACAAGATTTCCGCCATCGGGGTGCGGGTGCGTCGTTGGGTGACCTTTCATGGCATCGCGATCAACGTATCGCCCGACCTGTCGCATTTTGGCGGCATTGTTCCCTGTGGCATTGCCGAGCACGGCGTCACAAGTTTGGCTGACCTTGGCGTCGATATTTCTATGGAAGAACTCGACCGCCTGTTAAAACAAACCTTTACGGAAATCTTTCCCGGAACATCTGCATGAGTGACAGGTCGCAATCGGCCCCAGATAAAGCCGCTGCCAAAAGCCCCGCCAAAGGCCATAAAATGCCTGGAAGTGTTGCTGACGGCGGAATGGCGGATGCCGAACGCGACATTCTGGCCGAGCTCGACAAGGCCCTTGGCGAACATGTTGCCTTGCTGCTGCGCTGGAACAGGATACTGGTGCTGCCCGATTCTCCGTTGCCATCGGACGTCGATGGCAACGACCATGACCATGACGCGACCCATCACCATGATTGCGATTTCGGGGCATGGTACGCGATCAATCGCCATAACCGGTTGATTGACCAACCTGCAATGCATGCACTGGCAACAACGCATCAGCAACTTCACGAGTCGGCCAAACGCCTTATCGAAGGACGTGAGCTTGACGGCGAAGTCGATCCGGCTGAATTCGACATGATGGCCTTACGGGCCGAATCCTTTTTTTCCCAACTGCGCCGCCTTGAACGCGCCTTTAGGACTGCCCGATCCGATGTCGATCCGCTCACGGGCACCTATAACCGGCAAACCATGCTGGGCGACCTGAACGCCGAACGCGAACGCGCAATCCGGACCGAAGTCCCAACCGCCGTTGCTCTGGTCGACCTTGATCACTTCAAGGCCGTCAATGACACCCATGGCCATCAGGCCGGAGACCTTGTGCTGCAATCGATTGCCGGCATCCTGCAATCGCATGTACGCCCGTTTGATAAGGTGTATCGCTATGGCGGCGAAGAATTCCTGATCTGCTTGCCCAACGCCGACATGACACAATGCGCCCGTGTGCTTGAACGGTTACGCCGCGTGGTCGAAGCATCCCCCGTCCCCATCACCGAGACAACCACCTTGCCGGTAACCGCATCGATTGGTGCGGCCCCGATGACCAAGGGACGCAGCGTCGAACAAATCATCGAAAAGGCCGATCAGGCGCTATATGCCGCTAAGCAAGGCGGGCGCAACCGGGTCCGTGTCTGGCGTAATCCGGACGATAAAAAGCCCGCTGAAAAGCACAAAAAATAGCGCATCTGCTCGCACCTTCCCGACAAAGCCGCAACGATATGCACCCTAAACTTCAACCGGCAAAACAACGCTTGATGGGATGCGTCACATTCTGATCAAACCGGCGTCGTCAGGTTGATGCCGATAAATTGATCAAAAATATCAAAAATCTTTCGGCACGCGGGCAACGCAAAACCACACGCTTTTTCAGTTTATTAGCCGTTTGATGGGCCAAAACCACACAGCAAGATAAAAATTTCAACCAAAGCGCAATCTTGTCTTCACAAGTTAGAAACATATCTGCAAACTATAATAATAAAAAGCAGCAGGGCTTTGCCCACCACAGAATAGCTGCACGCTTGGGAGGGAATTCGTTTCGATCTGAACGGAGGCCCATGAATGACAAGTTCTATGAATTTTGCGCCTGGCGACCCTGCCTTGATGCTGACGGTTCTGCGCAGTGCCGGTGAAAACCTTGATCGCAGTATGCTTTTGGGGCGTGTGTTGTCCCTTTTCTGTACTGACGATGATGGCAATCAGGTTGCCATTGAAGACAACGCTGACCTGCAGCGTCGCATCGAAAATGCGGTTACCCATCTTGAAATGGCGGGTCTGATTTGCCAGACAGCCGGGGCGGAACTTTCCATCACCTCACTTGGCACGGCCATGATGATGGCTTACCCGCTTGGTATTGATGACGGCGTTTTGTGCTCTCTTCCTGCTTTCCGCAACCAGATGTATGAAACCAACGCACCGGTGGTCCGCCAGCGCTATCTGCCAAATTCGGCCCTTGGCTCTGGATTTTCCGCTGGGCTCGATGCACATAGACTGACTGAAAACCCTTATCCATCAGACTCTCGCGACCATGAAGACTGGCTTATGGGCTGGGATGAGGCACTTGATCAAAGCAAACGCGAAGCAGAAACGCTTCTGAACTAGCGCCGCGTTTTGATCTTGGAATGTAAAAAGAAGATATGTGACCACTACCGACTTGCGTGGGAATATGTGTGCTGCGTTCAGCTACATTAATCCCGCATCGCATCATCGGTAGTGTGATTTGAATTCCCGGCAACACCCGCCGGTATGGCCGCCAAGCATCTGCTTTTGATCGGCCTGCTTCCTGTCCGCGTGATCTCGCTGCTGGCATCAAATACCTGTCACAGCGCATCAGATCCGGGCAAAGATACCCTTCCCCTTACGCACAGCGACAGCCTCCTCAAAACCCGACGACAGAACACGTTCGTCATAGCGCTTTGAGAAACGGCATCATATTCGGCGCCCCTATTGGCGGTCGGGGATATTGGGTGAGAACATTGAAATGACGTTGGTTTGGTCATCTTTGACAGGGGCGGCATCGCCGTCCTTGGTTTCAGGACCATCCGAAACCACCGGTCCGCAATTCAGTCCGGAATTGATCTGATCGGCATGTGCGCCAGCATCGGAAACCGGCTCAGACGCATCCGCCATCAAACGATGCCCATCAAGATGCTTGTCTGCCTTTTGATGTTCTGCATCCGTCAATCGGCGTTCTTGGCGTGACCGTCCATGCAAGGCACGATTGGCATCGGCCTTTTTGGCCTTCTGATCGCGTTGCTTGCGCTTACGTTCCTGCCGCAGATTAACGAGGTCGCCCATAGCACCTTGCTTCTTGTCCGTCACACATCATTCGGTCACACCAACAGTTGGCATGATCAGACTATAATGTGTTTGCACAAGCCCCAAAAAACAAGCGGGCACCCCGAAATATCGAGGCACCCGCCATAGCCGTTCTTAAAATCCGTTCTGTCTGCCGACTTAGCGCACGAAGACGTGGACCTCATTGGCAGAAACAGATGCGCTGGTCGCATCAGAAGCACGCACGCGCGAACCTGGCATGCCCATATCGGCCAACGACCGAAGAACTGCCTGCGCGTTGCGCTTGGATTTATTGGAATTCAGCGCAACCTGTGCCGGGGTGCCCCGGTTCGGTGTCACCGCAACAACATCAAAGCTTGCCTGCGGGCGACGCTCCAGAACGCGGTTAACCGCGTTATAAAGGGCCTGCTCGTATTTCACGCTGGCACTATCAAACCGGATCACCACAAGCGGACGATCACTGGTTGATGCCATGCGCTGGCTGCTGGGCGCTGGTGCGGCCTGCGACTGGAAGACACGCTTGGAAAGTGAGTCTCCGAAAATCTCGCCATTCTTAACAGCCAGTGCAAGCGCATTAAGGTTCGCACGCTCGGTACTGACATAAGACGTCTGGCGCGAAAGGCTTTCGCTGATTTCGTTCAGAAGACGATCAATCAGCACCGTGGTGCGGTTGGTTTCGTCTTCAAGCAGTGCCAACTGACGATGGTCTTCGTCAACAGCACCGGAAACCTGATAGGCCGAACGAACGGACTCAAGCAAGAAGGTCGACAGGGTCGAATCTGCTGCAACCTTGTTGGCCAATGAGTTCAACGCGGCGATATCGTCGTTCACACGGTCAAGTTCAGACTGTGCGGTGTTCCACTGCTGGACCAGAACCGGGTTACCCGGCGTGGTGCCAACCTGCAGGCGCGCACTGATCGCCGCCACAGTGCCATGATAGGCCTGCGAATGCGATACGGTCTGTCCGCGCAACTGCTGTAATTCATTATTGTGTTGGTTCAGAGCCGACTTAAGACGGTTCAGCTCCTGCTGCATGTTTTCAACCCGCGAACCAACAAAGGTTCCGGTCTGTGACACACCGGTCAACGGCTGCGTGCTTTGCGCCGCATCGTAACTGGTTGCGGCATCACTCCCCATCGGTTCAGAAGCAGCGACAGCGGAATTTTCCGTATCGGAGTCTGATCCGGCAAGTGTCGGCCAAAGGGCCTCAGAAGAAAAAGAACATCCCCCCAGCATCAGGGCGGCGCCAATCAAGGCAAGGTAGGTTTTACGAACGGCCATTTCGATCTATTACCTAAGTAGAAATATGCGAATCTCCCTGGGCCCGCTTTTTATGAGAAGAAACAAGCCCCTGTTCCCCCGGGATTGAATGCATCTTAGTCTACGACCACTTGTGGAACAAGACGCATTTGCCCCTTTTTTGCCGAGTCCTCTCCATAATGCCGACAAACGGGACAAAGCCGGGCAAAACAACGCCCTAGCAAGGCGGAAAATGGCCCTCACGGGAAAAATACGGTTTTTTGAAATTTACTGCTTGCAATGACCCGCTCGTTTGCATAAGTTCCGCTCCGCCGACGGGGAGTTCGTACAGAGCAAACCGGCGGAAACGCTAGACAAAGCGCCCGTAGCTCAGCTGGATAGAGTATCTGACTACGAATCAGAGGGCCGGAGGTTCGAATCCTTCCGGGCGCACCATCGGAAGGCTCGACGTTCACGCGTCGAGCCTTCGCCATTTAGCGTAGAACATAAAATGCGCCCGTAGCTCAGCTGGATAGAGTATCTGACTACGAATCAGAGGGCCGGAGGTTCGAATCCTTCCGGGCGCACCATTGAAAGGCTCGACGTTCCCGCGTCGGGCCTTTGTCATTTGCCCTGACAGTCTTGCGCACCACTCTCCCCAAACGCCCTGACTTTCCCTGTAAGAATGTGACCCATTTCACTGCGTTGCCCGCAAAAAGGGCCTCAAAGCACGACTTTGCCCATATCGGTCTTGCCGTTTGCCACCCCCTAAACATATCGAGCATTGGGCAAAGCAAAAAAATGCAGGAGATGTTCATGGATATCGGAAAACTTCTAAGCGATGTTTTGGGAAATGCGGGTGGCGGGCGTTCGACAATGTCCGGAAAACTGGGCGGCATCGCAGACAGCCTCGCCAACAAAGGCGGCAACACCAGTGGCGACACTGGCGGCAAATCTGGCGGCTTGGCCAACATGGTTGGGAATAGCCTGGGCAATGGTGTTGGTCGCGGATTGGTGGGTGGTGCGATCAGCGGCGGCTTGATGTCGGCCGTCCTGGGCTCCAAAAAAGGCCGCAAAATGGGCGGTAAAGTGCTGGCCTATGGCGGCACAGCCCTTGTTGCCGGTCTGGCTTACAAGGCATGGCGCGATTACAAAAACAACGCATCGCCCAAGGATCACAGCCAGGACAGCGATCTTGACCACGTCCCTGCCGACAGCGGCTTTTCCCCCGAACTCGAACGCAGCCGCGACAACGCCGATTTTCGCCTGACCTTGATCCGCGCAATGATCGCAGCAGCCAAATCCGACGGACATATTGATCAGACGGAACATAAACGCATCGCCAAACAGATTGAGGCCCTTAACCTCGGCCCAAACGAAAAGGCATTCCTGTTTGATGCTTTTTCCGCTGATTCCGACCCGATGCAGACCGCCAAGCTGGCACGTACTCAGGAACAGGCCGCAGAAATCTATCTTGCGTCCTGTCTGGCAATCGACCCGGATGATCCAGAGGAAGAACGCTACCTTGAACGCCTTGGTGACTGCCTCGACCTTGCAATGGATTTACGCCGGCACCTTGATCATCAGGCCATCAGCGTCCGTCAAAATATGCTTGAAACCACACCGGCCAGCTAAGCCCTTTTGCTTTAAAGCAGCCCAACCCGTAATGGCCCAATCCGGAAGCATTCCAACGCTTTGAACCTTTTCTGACATGCCCAAGGCACTCAAACCGATTACGTGCATCATTTGAAAAAAAGCAGCCCCGCACGAACACGTGCGGGGCTGCTTTGCTTAAATGGCCTGCGACTTACATGCCCGGCATGATCACGGCATCAATGACGTGGATCACACCGTTATCGGCCTCGATATCGGCCGAGGTAACGGTTGCACCGTCAACCATCACGCCGTTCATGGCATTCACATCAATGGTGTCGCCCTGAACGCTTTTGACCATCATTTCCTTGCCTGCGATATCCCCTGACATCACTTTGCCCGGCACAACGTGATAAGTCAGAACGGCCACAAGCTTGTCTTTGTTCTCCGGCTTGAGCAGATCCTCGACCGTACCGGCGGGCAATTTGGCAAAGGCCTCATCGGTTGGTGCAAATACCGTGAACGGACCTTCACCCTTTAAGGTATCGACCAAACCTGCGGCCTTCACTGCGGCAACCAGTGTCGTGAACGATCCGGCAGATACCGCCGTATCGACAATGTCTGCGGCCTTGGCCGACATTGCGCCAAAGGTCAAAGTCGCACCGGCAACAACTGCAAGAACGTTTTTTTTGAACGCACGCATCTCTCAAACTCCTGTAAGTTTGTTATGTTGAACATTGCTGTTCGAAATTACGCTGTCGGGATGCTTACGGCGCCGTCATGACGATCAGTTCATTCATATGATTGTGATCATCTGCCGGTAATCCGTTTGTGCCATCGGACCGTATCTGCGGCCTTGCGATCGCGGGTATAATTATCACTGCATGTCGGGCGACTGCGATGATATGCTCAAGCTTCGCCATCGCCTCAAGCGACCTTGAATATGACGGAGATTCTCAAATGAATGCCAATGCGCGGATCACCATTTCCTGCAATGACCGGGTCGGTCTTGTGTCCGACATCTCTGGCCGTATTTTTGACATCGGCGCCAATCTGGGACCGACATATTTTGCCCTTGAGGATGGCATGGCAAAATTCGAAACCAGCTGTGAGTTGCCAGACAGCTGCCCGGTGAGCGAATGCGCAACCGCACTGAACGCGCTGTCACTGGAAAATGCGGATATCAAGGTGGAAGAAATCGTTGCCATCCCGGAACTCACCACCGCCCCTGGCGCAACCCACATGATCGAATGTTCCGGCATTGACCAACCCGGCCTAATCGCCCGGCTTTCGGAAATATTTATTGAATATAACGCCAACATCGTGCGCCTTGCCGCCTCAAGCACCGATGAAAAGGACGCACGCATCTACACCACCCGCTTTGCCGTTGCCATCGCCCCGGAACGGGCCAGCAACTGTCTGGCAACGCTGGCCAATACAGCCGGATCGATGCGGTTGGTATTTAAGTTTGACGAGCTTTAAGGGGCACGCCCCGGCTCAGCCAAGAACATCGTCATCTGCAAAATAGAAATTGCTGCTGTCCAAATCTGATTTTTCAACGCCGTCAAGCACCACACCATAAGTGTGTCCGCGACCATTGCTAAAATCGATATAGACCCCATCCTCGGTCTGCTCGGCATGCGCCAGCACGTCACTAATATCGTGAATGCCGCTTTTGTCCTGAAACTCAGAACCAAGTGCGATACGGTCCCCATAGCGCCCAACCTGAAAATCACCTATCCGGTCGCGCTCAGGCCCGTCTTCGTACTCATTCCAAACGAATGTATTGGCTCCGCCGCCATCGTGACGTCCTTCGGTTCCGCCCAGAAGATAGTCATTCCCGTCACCACCTTCGATGGTATCCGCGCCATAAGCCCCGATCAGAAAGTCATGTCCGCCACCGCCAGAAATGACATCGTCGCCAAACCCGCCATATATTTCGTTGCGGTCCTGATTTCCAATCAGGAAATCGTCTTCTGCGGATCCGATGATGTGGGTGAAATTGGAAATGACATCCCCTTGCGCATCCCCGCCATAAACAACATCGGTTTCGATATTGGCATAGACGCCCTCTGAACCCGTGCTCAGGGTCTTTTGATACACCAGCCAGTTTTCGCCATCTCCACCATCAAGAACATCCGCACCGACACCACCTTCGATCCAGTCGTCATCCGCCCCGCCAAGCAAAATGTCATTTCCGGCACCGCCGTTAAGCACATCCTTTCCGTCACCGCCAAGGATGGTATCGTCACTGATGGTGACACTTACCGGGGCAGGTCCGTAGTAGCCGTCACCGGCCAGTTGATCATTACCATCGCCACCAATGATCAAATCATCACCGGCATAGCCATCAATATCGTTGTTCGTGTCGCTGCCAATCAAAACGTCTTTGAACGACGATCCATAGACATCTTCAATGCTTGAAAATACATCCCCGTCCGCCTCAGCACCACTGACTTGCGATGTCGCAAGATTGAGGTAAACCCCCGAAGACGCGTCACGATAGTCGATCCGGTCCTGCCCGTCACCGCCGACCATAACGTCCCGGCCCGGCCCGCCATTGAAATAATCATTCCCGCTGGTGCCCAGCATCGTGTCATTCCCGGCATCCCCATATAGCGCACCACCGTCACCGCGCGCCTCAAGCAGGTCATCCCCGCCCCCGCCATGCAGGTAAACGTCATTATAAAGGCCACTTGCCCCCACCAAATGATCGTCATAACTCGAACCATGAACGGTAAGGCCACGCACACTTAAAAATACGTCGCCGTCGGCATCCCCGCCGTCAAAATGGCCGGCATCGAAATCAAGATGGACAGCTTGGGGCGAATGCGCATATGTCACCGCCCCCGACGTCAGATCAAACTGATCTGCACCAGCCCCGCCTTCCACCAGTTTCCAATGACCACTAAACGCGTCGTCATATTTGGTTCCCGTGATGCTGATGTTGGCAAAATCGGCCTGAACATCGCTCCGATCAATATCACCCGCACCGTCACGAACATAGGTTGTGCCATCCCGATACAGATATGCGCGTTCAATCGCCACATCAGAAGCAGCGTAATCAAGCGTCACATCCTGCCAGTCTTCGGTCAGAACAAACGTATCCGATCCCGGCCCACCGATCAGGGTATCGCCAACACCAACCGCCTCAAGGCGATCATCGCCCCCAAGCCCGTATATCTGGTCAACGTCGGCAGTCCCGGTCAGGCTGTCATTCGCATTCGTTCCGATGATCTTGGCCAAGGTGTCCTCCTCTGGGTTGATCGGGCTTAACACCGCACCGATTACAGATCGTCAATCGGCAGCAGGCCATCATCGTCATCATCAAAAACGACATGCCCGGATGTCAGTTCATCAAGCGTGACCCCGTCAATCTGAAGGCCATAGCCATAGTGACGGCCATCGGCAAAATCGACATACACACCTGTTTCATTTTCGCTGGCGTGGTCCAGAAAATCATCGAAACTCTCAATCCCGCTTTTTTCCTGAAACGTTTTGCCAAAAACAAAACTGTCGCCCTGTTCACCGGTGTCAAAATCGGTAATGCGGTCGCGTTCAGCACCACCTTCAAAAACCGTCCATAAAAATGTATCTGATCCGGGCGCGCCATAGGCATCCCGACCATCACCGGTCAGAAGATCATTGCCATCCCCGCCTTCAAGGGTGTCATTGCCGCCACCGCCCGTCAGGACATCGTGGAAATCACCACCGCGCACATGATCGTCACCGTAAAATCCGTCCAGATGGTTGCGCCCGTCATCGCCGACAATCACATCGGCGACACCCGAACCACGCACATTTTCAAACCCGTCAAACACATCCCCATCGGCGGTGCCACCCGATGCGGTCCCGGTCGCAAGGTTAATCGTCACCCCTTCGGTACCGTTATCATTGTAATCAAGGGTATCCACCCCGGCCCCACCCGACAGGATGTCCTCGTCATCGCCACCGCTAAGGCGATCATTCCCATCGCCGCCAATCAGAATGTCATTGCCGTCCCGCCCGGTCAGGGTGTCATTGCCATCTCCGCCAAGGACGATGTCGTCACCGGACGTATCGCCAAGATAATCACCATATAGAAAATCGTCACCGTCCCCCCCGATCAGAAGGTCACTACCGCCCCGCCCCCAAAGAACATCGCTTTGATCACTGCCAATCAGGGTGTCGTCAAATTCGGTGCCATAGACGACTTCAATGTTGCGCAGCACATCCCCCTCGGCCTCACCGCCAACACCTGTGCCGGTTGCAAGATTGACGTGGACCGCATCCGCGGCATTTTCACCCTCATAAAAGACGGCATCCCGGATGCCCGAGCCACCGTCCAACACATCCGCCCCGGCCCCGCCGGTCAGCCGGTCATTTCCGCCCCCGCCAACCAGTGTATCGTCCCCGTTTCCACCAAACAGGGAACTGATGCCATCATTGCCAATCAGCGTGTCATCGCCATCCATGCCATACAGCGTACTGTTTGCCGTGGTTTCATACAGAACGTCGTCACCATCTGTTCCAATAAGCGGCACCATCATGTCCTCCGTCAAAGGTTCGCAAACAGGGATTGGATTGGAATTTCGATCTGAATCAATGCCGTCGTCTTACGCGCAGCTATCCAAGATAATCGGCGAAAATGACATTGTCGGGCGTCAATTCGTCGACTGTCATGTCATCGATTTGCACCCCATAGTCGTAATGCCGCCCATTGGCAAAATCGATATAGACGCCGTCTTCATTATCGCTGGCGTGTTCAAGGAAATCATCGAAGTCCTCGATGCCGCTTTTTTCCTGAAACGTTTTCCCAAACATCAAATGATTGCTGTATTCCCCGGCATCGGGATTGAAATCGGTGATGCGGTCGCGTTCAGCCCCGCCTTCAAACACACGCCAAACGAACGTCCCGCCGGTTAGAAGGTCATTGCCATCGCCCCCTTCGACCCATTCGTCTTGACCATGCCCACCATTAAGAACGTCATGCCCGTCACCGCCAAAAACATGGTCATCGCCCGTGCCGCCATTGATCACATCCCGGCCAGCACCGCCCGAGATGTAATCATCGCCGAACCCGCCGTTCATAACGTCATCACCGTTACCGCCAAACAGAGCGTCATCGGCGACATCGCCCTTGATCACGTCATCACCATTCCCACCCCAGATAGAGGTCGGGTCCGGCTCAAAGAAATCATCGTAATAAATGTTATTGGCGATCAGCGTATCATTGCCTTCCCCACCATAAAGGTGGTCCCCACCATCATTGCCATACAGGGTATCGTCGCCATCCCCACCATCAAGCGTATCGCGGCCACCCATGCCGTGCTGCTGGCCATGCAAGATGTCATCCCCCGCCTCGCCATAGACAAATGTGCCCGAAAGGGTGTCGTTGCCCTCCCCGCCATAGATCGAATCATATCCGTAAAAGCCGTCGATGACGTTGTCGCCGTCATTGCCGATCAAAACGTCCGAATGGCGCGACCCAAAAATGTTTTCGACATCGGTAATAACGTCACCTTCGGCATGGCCGCCACTGACAATCGCCGCACCATCCGTCAACTCGACATGAACACCTTCGTTGGAATGAATGAATGTGACCTCATCCTGACCGGCACCGCCATTGATGAAATCGGCCCCCGACCCGCCATTCAATGTGTCATCACCGCCATGGCCCAGCAGTGTATCATTGCCCCACTCACCCCAAAGTTCATTGGAACGCCCGCTCCCGACAAGGAAATCGTCCCCACCAGCACCTTTGAGGATCCCGCCGCGCACCTCACCGGCAATCAAGGTGTCGTCATGATTGGATCCACGCACATTAAGATCGGGGGTTTCTTCAGTCTCATCAAGAATCGAAATCTGATCGCCGTTCGCATCGCCACCAACACCGGTCATACTGTCCTGATCGAAAATGACACCTTCTGGTGACCTGACATATGTGACTGTTGGCTCATAAGGATAGAACTGTTTGATGTCGCGATAATCAAAAACGATCGTGTCGGCACCACCCCCGCCATCAACGGAATAAAGTTCGCCTTGAATATGGTCATCATGATCGGAACCGGTGATGTTGAACTCTTGCTGGGAGTAATAATTGTCGTTGTAAAGCTCTAACGTATCGCCCTCGGCATCCCCGCCATGTCCGGTAAGCTCGATATCGCGGGTCTCGCGATCATCATTATAGTTATTATAAAACTCGATATGAACGGGGTCGTCTGATAGCTCATAGGAAAGCGTATAATCCTCATTATGCAGGGTAATAAACGTATCCGCCCCGGCACCACCGATAACCGTGTCTCCACCGCCGACATAGATGGTGTCATCGCCTTCTAGTCCGTAAACAGTGTCACTGGTCCATTCGTTCCGAATCACGTCGTCTTGATTTGTACCGATGATGCGCGCCATTGGAATCCTCCATAAATAATGAAAAGACTCCAAAAGACTAACACCACAAAACTAATCGTAAAACGATAATAACAATAAATATATTGAACCAATAATTGTGTATTTTTACTTCAAATTTGAATTAATATTCTTCTAAATATCATTCAAATACTGAACATTTTCTTATATTCAGATGGAAATTCGATTGCGTCCAGCTTGCTTGGCCTCGTAAAGCTTCTGATCGGCGCGCTTCAAAACCGCCCAAGGGTCTTTTACATCCTCGTCAATTTCCGAAAGACCGACTGAAATCGTCACCGATACGGTTTTGTTCTTCTCGGGCACGGTGATTTTATTCTCGGCAATCCGTTTGCGCAGAGCCTCAAGCGGTTCATGGACTTTTTCTGCCGTGCGCCCGGCAAAGACAACCGTGAATTCTTCCCCGCCGTATCGGAACGCCTTGCCGCCCCCGCCAACACGGGCCAACTCACGCGCGACCTTTTTCAGGACAATATCGCCAACGTCATGCCCATAGGTGTCATTGAACTTTTTGAAATGATCAACATCAAGCATGGCGATCGCATACTGGCTACCAAGTTCCGCCATGGCATGGCCAAGGGCACGCCGTCCGGAAAGTCCGGTCAAATCATCAACAAACGCCATCCGCCACACTTCCTGCGCCAATCCGGCCAGTACCACGGCAGTCGCCGCCAGATAGCCATATTGTATCGCCCCCGGTCCCATCACCGTTGCCACCGTGATGGCAATGATTGCCGCAGCAAAGCTTGTCTCAAGCGGCTTATGACGGATCAACAACAAGACCACCGCAACCACGGAAAGGATCATGGCCGGATGCGGCATGACCGACAGAAACCCGCCATCATTTATGAACCGGGTATCGAGTATGCGATAAAGTGCCAAGCCAACATCAGGCTGCCCTGCCAGCATCAACATGACAAAAATCTGCAACCCCAGCACCAGCATCCGTGCAATGCCACGCGGGTTTAAAACACCACGCTCCGCCGTAAAACCAAGGATCAACAAGTTGGCCGGGATCACATACAGGGTCGCAATGCGTAAAAAGGCCATCCCATCGGGCGAAAAACCCGCCCCATTACCCACCAAAAGCCAGTAACACACCAACAAAAGCAGCATGACAAAAACCGCGCGCCCACGGTTGAACCACCATGCGATGGCCCCGCCCAGCCCAGCCAGAAGAAACGGGCCATACCGCACCAGCCCGGAAAGTTCAGCCGGCACAAGGCTCGGTGATATCGCCAGCACCAAACAGGCCCCCATGATCAACAATGGGGCCAGTCCGACGGAAACAAGGGTGGAATAAGCGCGACGCATGGGTCGTTTGATACTACCTGCAGATGGGGCAACGCGTGTTGGGAAACGATCCCGAACCATGATATCGGCGGTAATCTAACGGCTGTTGGGTTAAGGGGCTATTGCTTTGTCCTTCGTAGTTGCAGTTTTTCTTATTCAGCATCGGTCTGCACCCAAAGCACAATACGACCCGGTGTTTTTAAGCTTGCCAGCATTCGCATCTGCACCATAAATTGAAACCCAGCCTACTGCGACGCACAATGATCGCAGAAAAGCAGACTGTCACGGCGGCCACGGTACGATCCCGAAAACGGGACGCAATAACACGCCACAAGAATACGACAAAGGCATCGCACGGCAATCTTGCCGACGCGTTGCCGTCTTGAAATGACAGGTTTTGGAGAAACGTTATCATGAGCTTCACAACACCGACCCCGGCCCCCGCGCGCCTGAACCGGTCCGAGCTTGCCGTTCCCGGCAGCCGCATCGAACTGTTTGAAAAGGCCGCCAAATCAAAAGCCGACGCCATTTTCCTTGATCTCGAAGACGCGGTTGCGCCCAGTGACAAGGAACAGGCGCGCAAAAACATCATCGCTGCGATCAATGACATTGATTGGGGCAACAAGGTGCTGTCGGTGCGCATCAACGGGCTTGATACACATTATATGTACCGCGATGTTGTCGACGTTCTTGAACAGGCAGGCGACCGGCTTGATCTGATCATGATCCCCAAGGTTGGAACGGCCGCGGATGTCTATGCCCTTGATATGATGGCGACCCAGATCGAAACCGCAAAAGGGCGCAAAAAACGCATCGGGTTTGAACTGATCATTGAAACCGCCCTTGGCATGCAAAACATCCACGAAGTCGCCGCCGCCTCACCGCGCAATGAAAGCCTGCATTTCGGGGTGGCTGATTACGCCGCCTCGACCAAGGCCATGACAACCGGCATTGGAGGCCCGAACCCGCATTATGGCGTTTTGACCGATAAGGACGGCGACAAACCACGCGATTACCATTGGGGTGACATGTGGCATTACGCCATTGCCCGGATGGTGGTTGCCGCCCGTGCCAATGGCCTGCGCCCGATTGATGGCCCGTTTGGGGACTTTTCCGATCCGGATGGGTACCGCGCACAGGCCGCGCGCGCCATGGTGCTGGGCTGCGAAGGCAAATGGGCCATCCACCCCAGCCAGATCACGCTTGCCAACGAAGTCTACTCCCCGTCAGACGCCGAAGTCACCAAGGCCAAACGCATTCTTGAAGCCATGGCAAAGGCTCAGGTCGAAGGCGCCGGTGCCGTTGCACTCGATGGTCGCCTGATTGATATCGCATCCATCAAACAGGCCGAAGTCATGGTCAGGCAAGCAGACGTCATTGCGGCACTTAACGAAAGCTGACGACCAAATCGCCCGCCATAACGCCCGTTAAACTCAAAGGGGCGCCATTGTCTGGCGCCCCTTTGTGATGTCTTGCATCAGGTCCGGCTGTCACACCGCGAAGTTTCCGACTACTCCGGAATGGCCTCAAAGGTGATCTTGCCAATCGCCTTGCCGCTTTCAAGCAGCGCATGCGCCTTTCTCAGGCTTTCCGGCGTCAGCGGACCAAAGTTTTCAGAGGCCGTATTTTTGATCACACCGTCGTCAACCAGTTGGGCGACGGTGGCCAACAATTTATGTTGTTCGATCATATCGGGCGTTTCAAACATCGACCGGGTAAACATGAATTCATAGGAAAAGCTGGCGGATTTCGCCTTGAGCAAATCCACATTATGCTCTTTCGATGCTTCGGTAATCGTCACGATCCGTCCCTGCGGGGCAATGATTTCGGTCATCACGTCAAAATACTGATCGGTTTCAGATGTGCAGAAAATGTAATCAACCGCAGCAACATCAAGGGCGACCAATTCATCCTTAAGCGGACGGCGATGATTGATCACCTGATCCGCACCCAGTTTTTTGACCCAGTTGGTGGTCTCATCGCGCGATGCGGTGGCAATCACGTTCAACCCGGCCAGCTTGGCAAGCTGGATCGCGATGGAGCCAACGCCCCCCGCACCACCAATGATCAGGATGGTTTTGCCTGCATTGGCATCGGTTGCAGTACGATCAATCAACAGTCGGTCAAACATCGCCTCCCAGGCGGTGATCGTCGTCAACGGCAAGGCCGCCGCCGCTGCGAAATCAAGCGATTTGGGCTTTGGCGCAACAATGCGTTCATCGACAAGCTGAAATTCGCTGTTTGACCCGGAACGGGTTACATCGCCCGCATACCAAACCTCATCGCCCGGACGAAACAGGGTGACGTCTTCGCCAACGGCCTCAACCACGCCGGCCGCATCCCAGCCAAGCACGGTAAATTCACCTTCCTTGGCCCGACCCTTACGTACTTTAAAATCAACCGGGTTCACCGCGACACCCTTTACCCGCACCAGAATATCGCGACCTTCGGCGGTCGGCGTGTCGGTTTCAATCTGGGTAAAAAGGCCCGGCGTCTCGACCGGGGCAGGTTTGTTAATACCAATGGATTTCATATTTGTATTCCTTGTAACGCACGTTTGATTTGTGAATGCGCCGACGATACCTCACAATGCCCTCAATAAGAAGTACGCACAATTTCGACCAATAGTGTCATTTTGTATACTAATGGACTTTACTGCGGATTTCAGAGCATCAGGAGATTAAATATGGACCGTTGCGCACCCAATCGCAGCCCCGGCTGCCCGGTGGAAGGCGCACTTGATGTCATTGGCGGCAAGTGGAAAGGCGTTGTGATGTACCATCTGCTTGATGGCACCAAACGCTTTAACGAACTGCACCGTATGATGCCGGGTGTCACCCAGCGGATGCTCACCCGTCAGCTGCGTGAGCTTGAGGCAGACGGACTGGTACATCGCGAAGTCTATGCCGAAGTTCCGCCCCGGGTTGAATACAGCCTGACGGCAAAGGGCGACACCCTCCGCCAGATCATTCTCGCCCTTAAGGCATGGGGCGAAACCCATGTGCCCTATTACGCGCACGACAAAAAAGAGCAGCCCCAAACCGCCCATGCCTGACCGTCGCAAAAACGCGACTTCTTAGCGCTTTATGGAATGAATAATCTGAATACTGGACGTCATGGGGCAACCGTGTGCAAACTGTCATTATGTTTTGTGGAACATACGCCATAATTCTTACGTAAACGGAAAATATGTGTAACGGCTCCCTCAACGCTTGACGTAGCGGGCCGATACACTATGTTCCGGCCCATTGTTTCCCAGTCGGATATGATGCCCTGATGCATAACTTCCTCGATTTTGAAAAACCGATCGCCGAACTTGAAGGCAAGATCGAAGAACTCCGTCATCTTACCGGTAATGACGAAGTCAATATCGCAGATGAGGTCGCACGCCTGCAGGATAAGCTGACCAAACTGCTGCAAGGCACCTATGGAAAGCTGACCCCGTGGCAAAAGACGCAAGTTGCACGCCATCCTGATCGGCCGCATTTCACCGACTATATTGGTCATCTTTTCGAAGATTTCACCCCGCTTTCCGGTGACCGCCTGTTTGGTGAAGACGAGGCCATCATCGGTGGTCTTGCCCGTCTTCAGGGCCGCAGCGTGATGGTGATTGGCCACGAAAAAGGTCACGACACCGAAACCCGTGTAAAACACAATTTCGGCTCGGCCCGCCCGGAAGGCTACCGCAAGGCGGTTCGCCTGATGCGCATGGCAGAACGGTTTAACATCCCGGTGGTCACACTGGTCGATACCGCCGGCGCCTTCCCCGGTGCGGATGCCGAAGCACGCGGTCAGTCAGAAGCCATCGCACGGTCCATCGAAACCTGCCTTGATATCAAGGTGCCATTGATTTCGATCGTCATCGGCGAAGGTGGATCGGGTGGTGCCATTGCACTTGCTGTCGCAAACACCGTTTTGATGCTTGAAAACTCGATCTATTCGGTGATCTCACCAGAAGGCTGTGCATCGATCCTGTGGCGTTCAGGCGACGAGGCCAAAACCGCTGCCGAGGCCCTGCGCCTTACCGCACAGGATTTGCTTCAGCTTGGCGTGATTGATGACATCATCCCGGAACCGCTTGGCGGCGCACAGCGTTCACCGGCCGAGGCATGCAAACGTGTTGGTGCTGCCATCATCAAGGCCCTTGAAAGCATGGATGACGTCGAAGGCGGCGTTCTTAAAGCCCGCCGTCGCGACAAGTTTCTTGAAATGGGCCGTAAAGGCCTGAACTGATTTTTTCATTCAGGACGCAGACCACCATCAGGTGACTGCGTCCTGTTGTCATTTCATCCGGCGTTGTCTGCCGTCGGTGATATCCGGCAAGCCCGCGCCAATTTCCGACCCTGTCGGGAGGCACCAGACCATGTTGCGCCGGTTTATTGAATCCAGCCGTTTTCAGAACTTCATTACGGCTGTTATTGCCCTTAACGCCATCATTCTCGGGCTTGAGACATCCTCAACAATCATGGATGTGGCGGGGCCGTTCCTGCATGCACTTGATCAGATCGCGGTCGCAATTTTTGTCGTCGAATTGGCGATGAAGCTTTTTGTTTACCGCCTTTCGTTCTTTAAGCGGTCCTGGAATGTTTTCGATTTCACCATCGTTGCCATTACGCTCCTGCCCGCCGGACAGGGGCTTTCGGTACTACGCGCCTTGCGTATTTTGCGCGCATTCCGCCTGATATCGACGGTTCCCTCCATGCGCAAAGTGGTCGAAGCCCTGATGCGGGCCATTCCCGGCATGATTTCGGTTCTGACCCTATTGTCGCTGGTGTTTTATGTTTCTGCCGTCATGGCGACCAAACTGTTTGGCGCAGGCTTCCCTGAATGGTTCGGGTCCATCGGGGCGTCGCTGTATTCCCTGTTCCAGATCATGACCCTTGAAAGCTGGTCGATGGGCATTGTCCGTCCGGTGATGGAATCCTATCCGCATGCATGGATGTTCTTTGTGCCATTCATTCTGGTGACAACGTTTGCGGTTTTGAACCTGTTTATCGCGATTGTGGTTGATGCCATGTCGACCCATGTCGATGTTGAAGGGTCCCAGACTCGCGACGAGATCGAAAGTGATCACGGTGAAATCATGAATGAACTTCGCGAACTGCGTCAGGAACTCGCCAAACTCAACGCCCGCGTGGAACGTGACGAAAAGGCACCCGAGATAAAATAACGGTCCCGGCCCCCACCTTAACCGACATCGGGTCAGCCTTTCCGCTGCCGAAAAACTTCAGGCTTTTCTGATAAAGCGCGTGTTTCAGCTATCCTGCGGTTTTGGTCATTGCACTGAACTTGAAAATTTCTGCCATGCAGCCCCCGGTCCGGTCGGTGATGGTGCCAGATATCTGATTTTTTGCATCACGTGATCACGGGCGATTGCGCGTCTGATACTGGCTGCTTTGTGCGACGCCATGGCATTTTCCAAACAAATTAATTCATCTTTCTGGAATGTTGCTCTAGTCTTTCGTCAAAAGGTCGGGAGAATGGGGAAAATGAAGCTTACTTTTGCGGGGACAGGGTCGGCATTTTGTATGGCAGCCGACAACTTTCAGAGCAACATGGTTCTGGAAACCACCCCGTCGGGTGACGAACAGCCAAAACGCCTGCTGATTGACTGCGGTTCAGATGCACGTCATTCGCTGCGTAAACTTGGCTGTATGCCAAATGACTTTGAGGCCGTCTATATCAGCCACCTGCATTCAGATCACATTGGTGGTCTGGAATGGATGGCGCTTGCCAACTATTTCATCTTTGACGGGCACCGTGTCGGTCTGATCACCGCACGCGAGCTTATCGAACCGCTATGGGAACATTCGCTTCGCGGTGGTCTGGAAACCAGCGACCACGGCAACAGCACGCTGTCCTCCTATTTCGATGTTATCGCTCTTGAACCCGAAGACGGGTTTGAATGGCAGGGTCTGAAGTTTGATGTCATCCCGGTGGCCCATGTCGTGACCGAGGAAAAAACCATGTTTTCCTTCGCGCTGTTCGGGCACGCAAAAGACAAAAGCTTTTTCCTGACAACAGATGCGATATTCGATCCTGATGCACATATGCCCTTCTACAAAAAGGCAGATATCATTTTTCAGGATTGCGAATTAGGCCCACGTCGTTCAGGTGTACACGCCCATTATGATCAACTTGTCACGCTCCCTGCCGATGTAAAGGCAAAGATGTGGCTGTATCATTATCAGGCATATGATAAGCCCGATGCCAAAGCAGACGGTTTTTGCGGATTTATCAGCCCGGAACAAAGTTTCGACCTTGGCTAATTCCACGTCTGGTTGGTAATCTGCGCGATAACAATAAACAGCGAGCAATCGGAACAATTTGTTCCTGACCAACAAAACGGGACGCGCGAATGCCAAAATCGGTTTTTGCCTATATCTGGCGATATAGCCGCCTGCAACAGATCATCCTGACTTTGGTGACGCTGTTTTCATTTCCGTTTCTGTATTATTCCCTCGACCTGCCCAAACTGATCGTCAACGAAGCGATCGGCGGCGCGGGATCGCCCTATGACGTTCTCGGGGTCGAACTCGATCAGATCGAATATCTGTTTGCCCTGTCGGGAATTTTCCTCGCCCTTGTTTTCGTCAATGGCGGGTTCAAATATTTCATCAACGTCTATGTCGGCGTGATGTCCGAAAGACTGTTGCGCCGGTTGCGTTATAACCTGTTTGAACGGGTGTTGCGGTTCCCGTTGCCGCATTTTCGCAAAACCAGTCAGGGCGAAATCGTCTCGATGATTACGGCCGAGGCCGAACCGCTTGGCGGTTTCTTTGGCGAGGCATTTTCGCTCCCCCTGTATCAGGGCGGTATTCTGGTCACGATTTCGGCCTTTATCTTTATTCAGGACCCGTTGATGGGTCTGGCGTCCATCGCGTTTTATCCATTGCAGGGATATTTGATCCCGAAATTGCAAAAACGCGTCAATCTGCTGGGTAAGCAGCGGGTACAGAATGTCCGCCGGATGTCCGAACATATTGGCGAGGCCGTTGGCGGTGCCACCGACATTCGTGCCAACGAAACCCACGGGTTTGAACTCACCCACTTTACCCAGCGTTTGGGCCGGATTTTTGAAATCCGCAAGGAAATCTATTTCCGTAAATTCTTTATCAAATTTCTCAATAACTTCATCGCCCAGATCACCCCGTTCTTCTTCTATTCGATTGGCGGCTATCTGGTGATTATCGGCGACCTGAGTTTCGGCGCACTG
Organism: Thalassospira sp. GB04J01; assembly: GCF_000751115.1. Taxonomy (NCBI): domain Bacteria; kingdom Pseudomonadati; phylum Pseudomonadota; class Alphaproteobacteria; order Rhodospirillales; family Thalassospiraceae; genus Thalassospira; species Thalassospira sp. GB04J01. The sequence continues at coordinate 54,704 of NZ_CCDX020000012.1, forward strand.
GTCGCAGCCCTTGCCGCCTACAAGGATATGTCCGCCCCCTGGAAGGAACTTCTGGCCTATTATCAGCGCCTTGCCGACGCGCGGATTAAATATGACCAGCTCCACGAACAGTTCGAACTGCCCGATCTGTCATCTGAACATCAACTGACCGTGCCGCTGTCACCGCGCCTGAATGGCCCGCTTGATGTGACGGCGCTGTCATGGATTGACGATGACGGAACCCGCGTTGTTGAAAATGTGTCGTTTAACATGCCCCTTCCGGGTACTGCCCTTCTGACCGGCTCTGCCGACAGCGGCAAATCACAGGTCGCCCGATTGCTGGCACGGATTCTCGACCCTACAAGTGGTCGTATCCAGTTCAACGATATAGATGCCACCAATCTTCCGGCCGCCATCATCGGCCAACGTCTGGCCTATATCGGGAGTGATGCTTATCTGTTTAACGGCAGCATTTCAGATAACCTGCTGTATGGCCTGAAACATCGCCCGATCATTGTTGATCAGACAGCCGCCACCAGCGAAGAAGCCCCCAAAACGGGTGACAATGATAATGCTGTTACACGTGCTGACGAAAAAGACAAAACCGTTGCCAGCAAGTCCAAAGCATACAATGACCTGGTTGAGTTCCCGTTGCCGAACTTTGTCGATCAGATTGACATTTCAGACCCGGCAGCCCTGCCATGGCAATTCACCCGCGAGATGTATGACGAGGTCCAGCGTTCGGGCAACATTCCCTATGACCCGTCGGCGAACTGGATTGACTATGTCGGACCGGGCTTCTCATCGCGCGAAGAACTGCACGGTGAACTGATGCGTCTGCTTGAGGTTGTCGGTCTGGACCGCGACATCTATCGCATTGGTTTGCAACGCCGCGTTGATCCGGCCGAACATCCGGAACTGGTTGCATCGGTCCTGACTGTCCGACCACGCCTAAAGGAAATTCTTGATCAACGGCAATTGTCCGATCTTGTCGAACCCTATGACATTGAAAAATACAACGACAACGCACCGGTGGGCGTGAACCTTGTGTTTGGCACACCGTCGCAAACCCACTTTGAACGGTTTGAGTTCCTGTCTCATCCGTTCATGCAGCAAACCCTGCGCGACACCGGTCTTTATGAACGCATGGTCAGAATGGGCCGCGAAACACTTGATCTGATGATCGAACTGTTTACCGGCCTGCCCGCAGGACATGAGTTCTTTGACCGCTACAGTTTCGTTTCGGCCGATGAAATTCCCGAAGTTAAAAACATCCTCAAACGGACCGAAGGCGTTGCCTTTGACGACATCCGCAAAGAAGATCAATTGCATCTTCTCGATGTCGCCATGCAGTTGACACCGGCCCGTCACCGTCTTCGGGTGATTGATGACGATTTCCGTCAACTGGTGCTATCTGCACGTCCGAAATTCCACGAAAACCTGCCAGATTCACTGGCGAAATTCATCGATTTCTTCGATGGTGATGGCTACACCCCGGCCGCCCCGATCCTCGATAACTTGCTGTTTGGTCGCTTTGCCTATGGCCGTGCAAATTCCGAAGAACGCGTTGGCGAAGTCCTGTTTGAAATCGCCCATGAAGGCGGTCTTTACGAAGAACTTGTTGCTCTTGGCCTTGAAAGTCAGGTCGGCGTTGGCGGCAGCCGCGTCTCACAAACCCTGCGTCAGAAAATCGCCCTTGTCCGCGCCCTGATCAAAAATCCTGATCTGCTGGTGGTTGACGAAGGCCTGTCTGCGCTCGACCGTGAAACCCGCGAAAACGTCATCGCCTATCTCACCGGACAGAATGACAACACCAGTCTTCTGTGGGTGGATGGCGATGATAACGACAATGAAAAGTTCGATGCTTTACTGCATATGTCGAACGGAAAACTGGTTAAGCGCCGGGGTCAGTCCTCAGACGATCAAACGCCTGACATCACCGAATCCGACGAAGAAACGACTGTCGCCGATGGTGACATTGATCAGGAAGTCCGCCTGCTTCGCACCATTCCGCTGTTTGCCGGGCTTGATGCAAGCGTGGTCAAACTCCTCGCCTTTACCAGCCCGCGCCTGACCTTCAAACATGGTGAGGTTCTGGTCAAACAGGGTGATCCCGGTGATGCCGCCTATATCGTCATTTCCGGCCGTGGTGAAATCTGGCTGACCACCGACGAAATGCAGACCGTAAAACTGCGCGATGTGAACCCCAAGGAAGTGATCGGCGAAATCGCCCTTCTGGTCGATGCCCCCCGGTCCGCAACCATTCGTGCGGTCGAGGACATGACCGTTCTGAAACTCGACAAGGCTGAATTCCTTGGCCTGGTCAGACAGGATCAGGCGGTTGCCATCCAGTTGATCCGTGTTCTGGCTGACCGTCTCGACCAAACCACCAAACAGCTCAGCAGTAAAAACAACGATTAATCTAAGGCACCTTATTTGCAAAAAACGCAGCATCGGCTCCAACCAATGCTGCGTTTTTTATTGTGTTTGAGACAAACTATTTAGTGTTACGACATTTTGCGAATGGCCGCAGGTTTCCAGTTCTCTGGACGCTCGGTACTGCCATCCTCGGTAAAGGCACCAAGTGCGGCATACACGCGTGTTTCCGGTTTGGCTGGAACCATAACCTTGCTTTCAAGATAGCGCCAAAGATGACCTGAAACGGCCTTGCCATGATTACGACGATCAAACCGATAGGCCCGCGCTGTCGCCCGTCGATATGCCTCTGCCTGATGACGTTTGGAAATTCCCGGTGCTTCCGTCATCAGAGTGTAAAGGGCAAGAACCGACTCATAACGCGACCGCCCCTTTTGCGAAGATAACCGTCCCGGTGCCGCGTCCGGTAACAAGCCAACCGCACCTTTTAAATGCACACCGGCCCCGGTTCGAAACAAACGCAAGAACAACATCTGATCAGGCGACACCAACGCCTTGCTGCAGCCCCCTGCACGCAGATAGAATGCGCGTCCAATCAGCATCGATGTTGAATTGGCCGGGCAATTACGGATGAAAAAGCTAAGCCCATCATCAATACTTTGAAATTCTTCGGGCAAATCTGTGGCGGGTCGATCCAGTGGATCTTTATCGCCGCCAAACTGGAAATACTCCAGATCACCCCACGCGTGTTCCGTATTATGGCGCGTACATGCGGCCAAAAGGTTTCGTGTTGCATCGGGCGCTAACAAATCATCCCCGTCGCAAAACTTGATCCAGTCACCTGTTGCCGCCTCAACCCCGGCATCATGGGCAACCGACGCCCCCTGATTGACCTGACTGACAACCTTGACCGCAAAGCCTGCATCCTTGGTACATTCCTTGATCACCTCAACCGAACGATCCGTTGAACCGTCATCAACGAACACATATTCGCGTTCAAAGTCACCAATCTGCGCATCAAGCGATCTAATCACCAACGGCAGGTACTCTGCTTTGTTAAAAACCGTGACAACGAAGGAAACTTTGGTCATGCGGACTATTTCTTTATATGTTGGCAAAGGAAGTTTGAAGGTTTCGCACCTGACTGGACATCGGTCAACTCTTCCGCGTTAATCGGATCGGCAATTTAATTCATCTTCACACCACCCAAAGCACGGACCCCTACGTAACTTCATGAATAAAATCGCATCCATCCTGATTGCCTCTCTGTTTGCCATCGTCATGCTTGGCGGGTTTATCGCCCTTCTGGGCGGCAGTATCTTGGGGGGATTGATGTTTCTGATCGGCATTCCCTTTGCCTTTCCGATGTCAACCAGCATCGTCGTGCTGTTCTTTGCCGTGATCATTGTCCGGACTGTCATGGAAAAACGTCGTCAGAAACGCGAAATGCAGAAATACCTGAAATCCTCAGACGACTGATTCCCCTGCGTTTCACGCCTCTGGCAGAAGAAACATTCCTATTTGACCGGGCTCTGCCAAAAAAAACGCATCATTTGGCGCGCACTTCGGACACCTCCTCTTGCCACGCACTGATAACTTCCTTGCAGTTCAACAAACAAGCTGGTCGCAAACGCGTCAGCCCGTTTCAAGGAGGTTCCGATGTCGGCACAATCAAAAGAACAGCGTTGCGTATCCCTAAGCCAGCTCGCTGATCTGCGCCTTTTGCGCGAACATGCATACATTGATGGCCGCTGGTGCTCGGCCGACAACCTTCAGGTTATTGAAGTCACCAACCCGTTCGATGGCAGCTTCATCGGCACCGTCCCGAACATGAGCATCTTTGAAACCCGCAAGGCCATTGCCGCGGCCAAGGAAGCCTTCCCGGCATGGTCGGCCATGCTGCCACAGGACCGCGCAAGCGCACTTCGTCGCTGGCATGATCTTCTGCTCGAAAACAAGGAAGACCTGGCCCTTCTGATGACGCTTGAGCAGGGCAAACCGATTAATGAATCGCGCGGCGAAATTAACTACGCCGCAAGCTTCATCGATTTCTATGCCGAAGAAGCCAAACGCGTGAATGTCGAAAACATCACATCCCACCTTCCGGGCCGCAACATGTCGGTCAAACGCGAAGCCATCGGTGTGACCGCCGCCGTCACCCCATGGAACTTCCCGTGCGCCATGATCACACGCAAAGCCGCCGCCGCGCTGGCCGCAGGCTGCACCATGATTGTCCGCCCGGCCACCGAAACCCCGTTTTCCGCCACCGCATTGGCCGAACTGGCCGAACGTGCTGGCATTCCGGCCGGTGTCTTTAACGTTGTCACCGGCGATCCGAACCCGGTGGTTGGCGAGTTGTGCGGCAGTACCGATGTGCGCGCCCTGTCGTTCACCGGCTCAACCGAAGTCGGCCGTCTGCTGCTGTCGCAAGGCGCACAGACGATTAAGAAAATGTCGATGGAACTGGGCGGTCATGCGCCGTTCATCCTGTTTGATGATGTCGACCTCGACGAAGCCGTCGCCCACGCGATTAATGCCAAATTCGCCACCAGCGGTCAGGATTGCCTTGCGGCAAACCGCATCTTTGTCCAGCGCGATATCTATGACGAATTTCTCGACAAATACGCCAAGGCAATTGCCGAACTACGTGTCGGCAACGGCATTGAAGAATATGTCGAGATCGGCCCACTGATGCATGACCGTGCGGTTGCTAAATGTGACGAGCACGTCTCAGATGCACGTGCCAAGGGTGCGCGCGTTCTGACAGGTGGCAAGAAAATGGGCGGACTGTTCTATGCCCCCACCTTGCTTGCCGATGTGACCAAGGACATGCAAATCTACCGCGAAGAAACATTCGGCCCGGTCGCACCTGTCATGCCCTTTGACACCGAGGATGAGGTCATCGCACAGGCCAATGACAGCGAATATGGTCTGGCGGCATATCTGTTTACCAACGATCATGACCGCGCAAACCGGGTATCCAATGCGCTTGAATACGGTATGGTTGCGCTCAACTGTGTCAAAATCACCGGCGCACCGGTTCCGTTTGGCGGGGTAAAGCAATCTGGTCTGGGCCGCGAAGGATCGCGCCATGGCCTCGAAGAATTCACTGAACTCAAATACGTCTGCGCTGCGTTTAAACAGTAACGCGCGCCTCAGACACCACCGCATTCACATGGGAGAACAACAATGAATGTCATCAAAAACACCACGGCAGACCTGCAGGAAATGGACCGGGCGCACTTCATGCACCCGTCGACCCACATGCGCCAGCATGCCGATGGGGAAACCCCCAACCGCATCATCAACGGCGGCAAGGGCATTTACATCCATGACACCGAAGGCAAAGAAAGCCTCGATGCCTTCGCCGGTCTTTACTGTGTGAATGTTGGTTATGGCCGGACTGAAATTGCCGATGCGATCTATGCGCAGGCCAAGGAACTGGCCTATTACCACACCTATGTCGGGCACGGGAACGAGCCAGTCATTCGTCTGTCTGAGCGCATCGTCAAAAGTGCCCCCGAAGGCATGCAGCGCGTCTATTACGGCATGTCCGGATCGGATGCCAACGAAACCAACATCAAACTGATCTGGTACTACAACAACATCCGCGGCCTGCCGCAGAAGAAAAAGATCATCTCGCGCTGGCGCGGCTATCACGGCTCCGGGATCATGACCGGCAGCCTGACCGGCCTTGCCGCCTTCCACAACGCGTTTGATCTGCCGCGTGCGCCGATCCTGCACACCACCTGCCCGCACCATTACTGGAATGCCGAGGCCGGTGAAACGGAGGCCGAATTTGCCAAACGTTGCGCAGACGACCTTGAAAAAATGATCCTGCGCGAAGGCCCTGAAACCGTTGCCGCCTTCATCGGCGAGCCGGTCATGGGCACGGGCGGCATCATCACCCCGCCAGAAGGTTACTGGGCCGCCATTCAGGCTGTCCTGAACAAATATGACGTGCTTCTGGTCGCGGACGAAGTTGTCACCGCCTTTGGCCGTACCGGGTCTTACTTCGGCTCCATGCACTACGACATGAAACCCGACCTGATCACGATTGCCAAAGGTGTGACCTCTGGCTACCTGCCGCTTTCCGGTGTGATTGTTGGCGAACGTGTGTGGAAAGTTCTCGAACAGGGTTCGGACAAAATGGGCCCGATTGGCCACGGCTGGACCTATTCGGCCCACCCGGTCTGTGCCGCAGCCGCCAATGCCAACCTTGATATCGTTGACGGTGAAAACCTGACGGGCAATTCGGCCGAAACCGGTGGCTACATGCAAAAACGCATGCGTGAAACCTTTAGCGATCATCCGCTGGTCGGCGAAGCACGCGGTGTTGGCCTGATGGCCGCCCTCGAATTCGTTGCCGATAAAACCAAAAAAGAACGGTTTGATCCGAATGCGAAAATCGGGCCGCGCGTCTCGGCCGCCTGCCTTGAACGCGGCATGATCGCACGTGCGATGCCGCACGGTGATATCCTTGGCTTTGCACCGCCGCTGTGCATCACCAAGGCCGAAGTCGACAAAGTCATCGACATTGCCAAACAGGCTGTTGATGCGGTTGCCGACGAAGTTGCCGCAGGCAAATAATCGCGCCATAACGCAAAATATCCATACTTTTCAGGGGCCGGTCAGATGACCGGCCCCTGTTTTTATGCGCGCAAGGAATGCATCACGCGGCGACCGACTAGCATTCGGTAACGTATTTACCGTTTTTGCCTTTGGTCGACGAAACCGTGCAAGACCCGATCTGACTGCCAGATCCATTGATGATATTCAGCTTGATCTCGGCACCATCGCCCTCAGACCACCAGATACCGCCCCCGGAACCAATAAGGTTCAGCGTGGTCGAAGAACTGCTGGGGATTGCCGAAACGATTGTCGCATTATCGGCATTGCTGAGCGCCGCCTTCACGGTAACGGCCGCTTTATCGGGCGACTTCTCACCCCATTCAGCCGGGCTCATCGACACCCCATTGGGCGACAGAACCTCGGCATGTGCCGACGTCATAAACGTCCCCAAAAGCACGAACGCCATCATCACTGCGGGGAACAGAATATCCCGCAGCGCTTGAGAAAGATTGAAATCATTCACAGCCTTTTCCTTTCAAATGTGGACTGATCGCACCGGCCGACATGATGTTAACAGGTGCTCCATATCTGACGCATAAAGCCCCTCTGCTGTGAGAATCCTCAACGAATGTGCAGAACCCAAAACAAAAACCCCCGCAGAAAAATCTGCGGGGGTTTTGTGAAGTCGTTACGTGATAAAGGCGAAAGCCTTACATCGCGGTACCGAATTCTTTACGAAGCGCATCAAGAACTTCCTGGGTGTCGCCACCAACTTCGTCAACAAGGCTTGCGCCAATGCCTTTGGAAGCTTCTTTAAACGCGGCACGCTGTTCGTCATCAAGGCGAATGACCTTGATGTCAGGCTTGGCTTCCTTGATACGGTCAAGGGCTGCTTCGTTTGCCTTGGTCTGCGCATCATAGATGAAGTCATCAAGCTCAGCTTTGACCTCGGCAAGCATCTCTTTACGCTCATCTGACAGACCGGCATAGAAGTCAGCATTCGAGACCACGGTGGTGGTGTACTGCTGCTGACCGGCATAGATCAGATAGTCGGTAACTTCGTAGAATTTTGCACTTTCAACGAAGAAGATCGGGTTAACCTGTGCGTCGATAACGCTGGTCTGAAGACCCGAATAAACTTCACCCCACGGCAGGGCAACCGGATCAGCGCCAAAGGATTTATAGCTCTCGATCAGGATCGGAGAGGTCATGACACGGAATTTCACACCGTCGAAATCAGCCGGCTTTTCAACTTCTTTCTTGGTGGTCCAAACCATTTCCCCTTCCGGATACATGGTATAAAGCTTGAGACCCTTAGACTCAAAGTCCTTGCTCAGGCCGTCATAAATGGTCGGGCTGCCCGACAGGACTTTTTTGTTGACCTCATTGTCCTGCGACAACAGGTACGGCACGCCAAAGACCTGAATTTCAGGCACGAACGTCCCCAAATGGCCCGGCGATGCGTTCGAGAACTGAACTGCACCCGCAGCCGTCAATTCGGTAATGTCATTTTCCGTACCGAGCTGACCATAGGTGTAGATGGTCACGGACACGTCACCATCGGTCTTTTCTTCAACCAGGCGTTTGAATTCCTGTGCATACAGGTCCTGAACATCACCCGGGCTTTCTTCGTGGGCAAATTTCCATTCTTCTGCATGGGCGGCGGTTCCAGCTACTGCGAACAAAGCGGCAGCAGACAGGGTCGCCTTGAGGAGTTTGTTCAAACTCATATCGAAGTCTCCCTTATTGTACGCACAACGTCCGGGATCTGCCCGGTTACGGCGGCGTTATGATTGGCACATCAATTTTATGAACGTGCGAAGTGTTGAAATGTTCCTGCATCAGGTCAATGCTAGTTTTGTATCAGGACATAATAACTTTGACGTCTACACATTTACCCGCAGGTCATGTTAGGGTCAGGCCAAATTAAAGGGTGGAAAAGCATAATGTGGTTGCCAGACATCGATCTGAGTGGCGAAACCGGGCCCAAATACAAGGCACTGGTAGAAGCGATCATCACCGACATCGAATCGGGACGACTCCGACATGATGTCCGCATGCCCACCCACCGTGAACTGGCCTACCGCCTCAAAGTCAGCGTTCAGACCGTCAGTGCTGCCTACAAGGAAGTCGAACGTCAGGGATACCTCAGATCCGAACGACGGCGCGGCACATTCGTTCAGGCCCGCCTGACCGACCGCGCGTCCTCCTTTATCCTTGATCACCGCCAACCCGACCTGATTGATCTGTCGATTGTTCGAACCGCCTATACCGACTTTCACAATGATCTGTCGCGCCAGATGCATGCCCGCCTGGCCGAGGAAACAATGCATGGCTGGATGGAAAGCTGCCGTCCGGTTGCCGGATTCGAATATCACCGCGAAATCGGCTCCAAATGGCTGGCAACCATGGGGATCGACTGCACCATCCCCAACCTTCTGATCACAAATGGCGCCGCGCAGGGGGTGTTCACCGCCCTTGCCACCATTGTGCAGCCTGATGATGTTGTCCTGACCGAAAGCCTGACCGACCATGGGGTGATCGGCACCGCCAGTATCCTTCGGTTCAAGCTGGGGGCGCTTCCCACCGATGAACAGGGCATCCTGCCTGAGGCCTTTGAACGCGAATGCCATCAACGCCAAGTCCGCGCCCTTGTCGTCACACCGATTTTCACCAATCCGACCAATTGCCTGATGGGGCTGGAACGGCGCAAAAAGATTGCCGAAATCGCCGAACACTACGGGGTTTACGTCATTGAAGATGACGTCTATCGCCCGCTTCTGGAACAAAACCTGCCACCGATCACAAGCTTCCTGCCCAAGCTTGGCTTTCACGTTTCAAGCCTGACCAAGATTGTCATGCCGGGGCTTCGCACCGGTTTTCTGACCGTCCCGCAGCATCTTTCCATCCGCGCCAGCAGCGTTTTGCGCGTCACTGGCTGGATGGGGACTCCATTGATGGCCGAGATCGGCGCACGCTGGATTGCCGATGGAACCGTCGATCAGGCCGTCACAGTCCAGCGCGCCCTGATGCGTGAACGACAGGCCCTTGTCGCCGAAATCCTTGGTGATGCGGTTGTCCGTCATCACCCGACATCACTCAGTGCATGGGTGCGTATCCCTGCCCATTGGCAGGAAGAATGGTTTGCCTCTGAACTGCGCAAAAATGGCGTGGCTGTTACGATTTCCGACCCGTTCATGACCGTTAAGGTCCCCCGCCCCAACGCCATTCGATTGTGCCTTGGCGGGGCTATCGATACCCCGGCATTGCATCACGGTTTGATGCAGATCCGCCACACAATGGACCAAATGCCGGGTGTCCATGCCTTCGACGTTATGTATTGATTTTTGTCCCATGACAAAAATGTGATTGAACCGTCACAAAGCGTTTTTATTCTGTTCCTTCACGCGTGAAGCGAAGACGACATGTGCGGGAGGGAACCGATCACTGCACACAACGTTTTTTATAATGTCTCGCACGCGCATCAAGGAGGTCGTATGTCAGCTTCAAATGGGGAAACCCCCGCCCCCAGTGGTGGGGTGTTGGGTATTCTAAAACGACTTGATGACGGGTTGTCCGTGATCGAGCGTCAGCTTCTTGGCTGGAGCATTGTGATCATGGCGGTCAATACCGTCGCCAACGTGATCATGCGTCTTGTCTTTAGTTCGAGCATTTTCTTTTCCGAAGAACTCAATCAATTTTTGATCATTCTCGTCACATTCGTCGGCATCAGCGAGGCCGCCCGGATGGGGCGCCATATTCGCATGTCGGCCTTTACCGATATGCTTGGCCCCAAGGCCAGCAAGGTCATGATGATTATCATCACACTTGGCACAGCATCGCTGTTGTTCCTGCTGGCGTGGTATTCAATTGATTACGTCTCGTCTTTGATCCAGTCCAACCGACTGACGCCTGCGTTGCGTATTCCATACTATTTCACCGTCCTCTGGGTTCCATTCGGCCTAACCGTAACGGGCATCCAGTTCGTCCTTGCCGCAGCAACGAACATCTTCAGGCCGGGGACACATCTGTCCTACCGGGTCGAAGATACGTTCGAAGCTGAAGACATTCACCTGTAAGGAGAACGGAAAAATGGATCTTGGAACCACAATCCTTCTGGTGATGCTTGTACTGCTCGTACTCGGCTTCCCCATGATGGTCCCACTTGCCACCGCCAGCGTCGTGGCATTTGCCTTTTACATGCCCATCCCCGAACGCATCCTCATTCAGCAAATGGTGACGGGCATATCCCCGGTCGCCCTGATTGCGGTGCCGATGTTCATCTTTGCTGCTGACATCGTGACAAAGGGGCATACAGCCAACCGGCTGATTGACCTTGCCATGACCTTTGTCGGTCATGTGCGCGGCGGTCTTGCCGTCACCACCGCCCTTGGCTGTACCATGTTTGGCGCGGTCTCTGGCTCGACACAGGCCACCGTGGTTGCCATGGGCGGCCCACTGCGCCCGAAAATGCTCAAGGCTGGCTACGAAGACAAATTCGCCATGGCCCTGATCATTAACGCCAGTGACATCGCCTTTCTGATCCCGCCATCGATTGGCATGATCGTGTTTGGTGTTGTCGGCAAAGTCTCCATCGGTGAGCTTTTCCTGGCCGGTATCGGCCCGGGGATCTTGATCCTGATCATGTTCTCGGCCTACTGCATGTATTACGCCAAAAAGAACAACATCCCGACCATCCCGCGCATGACCTGGGCTGAACGGGGTAAGGCCGTGATCTATGCCGGTCCGGCGATCATGTTCCCGGTTCTGATTGTCGGGGGCATCTATCTGGGCTGGGTCAGCCCGACCGAGGTCGCCGCTGTCTCCGTCGTTTATGCCATCATTCTTGAAGTGCTGATTTTCAAATCGGTCAAATGGTCTGAACTGCTTGATATTGCGCGTTCCACCGGCCTGATCACCGCCGTTGTGTTTATTCTGGTGGGTGCGGGTACGACATTCTCGTTCGTGATTTCCTTTGCCCAGATCCCGCAGCATGTGATTGGTGCGCTGGGGCTCGAAGGGGCCAACGAATACATTGTTCTGGCCGCAATCTGCATCGCATTCTTCATCGGGTGCATGTTTGTCGATCCGATTGTTGTGATCCTGGTTCTGACCCCGATCTTCATGCCGTTGGTACATGCGGCGGGCCTTAACCCGGTTCTGGTGGGGACACTTGTCACCCTTCAGGTGGCCATCGGCTCGGCCACACCGCCGTTTGGCTGCGATATCTTTACCGCCATCGCGATTTTCCGACGACCTTATGCGGAGGTCATTCGCGGCACACCACCCTTCATCATCATGTTGCTGTTAGCAGCAGTTATTCTGGTGCTTGTGCCGCAAATTGCATTGTTCCTGCCTGAGCTTGCCTTCCACTAAGTCCGGCAAATCAGCAAGAACCGGGTTCGCCGCAGCGACCTAAACACGAAACCGAAACAGGGGTGGTCCAAACAACATGGTTTGGACCACCCCGCCTCTTGGAGTTCAGGATGATGTCCGTATCCCCAGCGGTCACGCCAGAGCCGGTAAACCTGTCCTATTCGCCCGATCCTGTCGGACCGGCAGGGCGGATCGGATTGATTACACTTGCCACCGATTTCAACAGCGAGGATGACCTGCGCGGCATTCTGCCCGATGACGTGCGCCTGTTCACCACCCGCATTGAAAATGCCAACCCGGTTACGGTCGAAAACCTGCGCGCCATGGCCAATGATTTGCCCCGTGCGGCCCGCACCTTGCTGCCCGGCTACGGCGTCGATGTTGCCATATTTGGCTGCACATCGGGCACCGCCGTCACCGGCTCAGACAAGATCGCCGCCCTGATTAATCAGGGCATGCCGGGTGTCTCGGTCACCAACCCGCTTCTGGCTGGCGAATTGGCCTTAAAGGCGGTTGGTGCGCAAAAAATTGCCATCGTCACCCCCTATGTTGCCGATGTGACGCGTTCGGTCGCGGATGGCTTTATCGACAAGGGGTTTACGACAACCCGTGTGATGGGCTTTGGTCTGGACAATGATTTCGATATGACAGCCCTTCCACCCGACGCCATTCTTAAGGCCGCCCTTAACGCCGATACGCCCGATGCCGATGCGGTGTTTATTTCCTGCACCGCCATCCGCTCGGCCGAGATCGCCGCACAGGCCGAACAACAATTGGGCAAGCCCGTGATCACCAGCAATCAGGCCCTAATCTGGCATGCCCTCCATCTGATGAAATACACAAAGCCGGTCACAGGGTTCGGAACCCTGTTTGACCATGCCCCACAACCTTTAAAATAAGTCGAGGTCGCCATGAAAGACCCCATCACATTTGCTGATGTTCTTTCTGCCCGCAAAACCATCGCGGGCCACGTGATCCATACGCCGTTGCGTCCGTCCACGTCGCTTTCCGACCGGATCGGAAGCCCCGTCTGGCTGAAATGCGAACAGCAACAATACACCGGCAGCTTCAAGCTGCGCGGGGCAGCCAACGCTGTCTTGCGCCTGACCGACGCGCAAAAGGCCAAGGGTGTTGTCGGTGTCTCAACCGGCAACTATGGCCGGGCCCTTGCCTATGCCGCGCACAATGCCGGGGTCCGTTCGGTCATCTGCATGTCCGAACTCGTACCGCAAAACAAGGTCGATGGCATCCGCGCCCAAGGGGCCGAAGTCCGCATCATCGGTCAGTCACAGGACGAAGCCCAACACGAAGTTGACCGCCTTGTCGCCGAAGAAGGCCTGACCATGCTCCCGCCCTTTGACCATGCGCATATCATCGCCGGTCAGGGTACGCTTGGCCTTGAAATCATCGAAGCCCTGCCCGATGTTGATACCCTGCTTGTCCCCCTTTCCGGTGGTGGTCTTTTGGCCGGTGTTGCACTGGTCGCAAAATCGATCAATCCCAACATTCGCGTGGTCGGCATCACCATGGAACGCGGCTGTGCCATGATCACAAGCCTGCAAGAAGGCAAACCGACCGCGGTCAAGGAACTGCCAACACTGGCCGATAGTCTGGGCGGCGGTATTGGCGAAAACAACCAGTACACATTTGATATGTGTGGCGATCTGACCGATGATTTCGTTCTGGTCAATGAAGCCCAGATCGCCGACGGCATCCGGGCGGCCTATCACGATGATCAACAGGTCATCGAAGGATCGGGGGCTGTGGGCATTGCTGCCCTTCGTGCCGGTCTGATTGATAATCCGGGGCGCACGGTGGCCCTGACCACGGGCTGCAACATCGACATGGCGCTTCACAAACGCATTGTTGGCGGCGAAGACGTCGACCTGATGGCGGAGTAACCCCTATGCCAAACATCAGAATCCTCACCGAAACCGATCTTCGCAAGGTCATCGACCTTGATCAGGATGCCATCGACTGCGTGCAAAACGCCTTTGTTGCACTGGCAACCAAGGATGTCCGCATGCCGCCGATCCTGCGTCTGGACATTGACGACTATAATGGCGAGGTCGATGTCAAAACCGCCTATGTTCCGGGTCTGGACGGCTTTGCGATTAAAATAAGCCCCGGCTTTTTTGACAATCCCAAACTCGGCCTGCCGTCGGTCAATGGCTTGATGAACCTGTTTTCATCGAAAACCGGTATGTTAGAAGCCGTCTTGCTTGATAACGGCTACCTGACCGATATCCGCACCGCCGCCGCCGGTGGTGTTGCGGCCAAGTATCTCGCGCGCAAGGATGCCAAGCACGCCACGATTTACGGCGCTGGCGTACAGGCACGATTGCAGCTCAAGGCCCTGACACTGGTGCGCAATATCACCTCGGCCACCATCTGGGCACGTGATCTGGCCAAGGCAGAAGCCTGTGCCAAAAAAGCATCGCTTGAACTTGGCACTCCCGTATCGGCCACCACCGATGGCAAGGATGCGGCGGCCAATGCCGACATCATTGTTACCACCACGCCCGCACGCGAACCGGTTTTGATGGCCGATTGGGTCAAACCGGGCACCCATGTCACCGCGATGGGCTCGGATGCCGAACATAAAAACGAAATTGACCCTGCCCTGATTGGGCAGGCCGACCTTTATGTCTGCGACAGTCAGGCACAAACCAGCATCCTTGGTGAACTTCATCACGCCATTGATGCCGGCATTGTGACGGCTGACGCGACATTCCCCGAACTTGGACAGGTCATTGCCGGAAATGCTTCTGGCAGAACATCCGATGATCAGATTACCATCTGTGACCTGACCGGGACTGGTGTTCAGGACACCGCAATCGCCACCCTCGTCCGAAGCCGCTGTGACGCAGCAGCAGCCGGGATAGAGGTATCTTCGTAACAACAAAAGGAACATGGGTCAGGAAAGCTGAAACCCCGCCTTTTTCTGGAGGCCTGCGATGAGCCAGGTTGAACTGAATTTCACGCGTGAGGAATATGCCGAGCGTCTGGAGAAAACCAAAAAAGCCATGGTGGAGAAGGGACTTGATCTGTTGATCGTGTCCGATCCGTCAAACATGGCCTGGCTGACCGGCTATGACGGCTGGTCATTTTATGTCCATCAATGTGTGCTTGTTCCGATTGAGGATGATCCAATCTGGTTTGGGCGTTCCCAGGACGGAAACGGGGCAAAGCGTACGGTCTATATGACCCATGATCGCATCATTCCCTATCCTGATTACTACGTACAATCGACCACACACCATCCGATGGATTATCTGTCCGAGGTGATCACAAATCGCGGATGGGGATCGCGCAGAATTGGCGTCGAAATGGACAATTACTATTTCTCCGCCAAAGCTTTCCTGCAACTTCAGGCCCATTTGCCCAATGCAACGTTTTCCGACGCAACTGCCCTTGTAAACTGGCAACGCGCCATCAAATCGGAAACCGAAATTTTCTATATGCGTCAGGCCGCCCGCATTGTTGAAAACATGCACGAACGTATTTTCGAAATCGTCGAACCGGGCATGAAGAAAAACGAACTGGTCGCGGAAATCTTCCGTACCGGCATCGCCGGTGTGGACGGGATTGGCGGCGATTATCCGGCCATTGTGCCGCTTCTGCCATCGGGTGCGGATGCCGGTGCACCGCATCTGACATGGGATGAAAAACCCATTCCGGGCAATTCCGGAACATTTTTTGAAATTGCCGGATGTTATCGCCGCTACCACGCGCCACTGTCGCGCACGATTTTCCTTGGCGATCCCGACCAAAGGTTCCTTGATGCTGAAAGTGCCCTGATCGAAGGCCTTCAGGCCGGGCTTGAGGCCGCCAAACCGGGCAACGTCTGCGAAGACATAGCACTGGCCTTCTTTGGCGTTCTGCAAAAATACGGCATCGAAAAAGACAGCCGCTGTGGCTATCCAATCGGGCTGTCCTATCCGCCCGACTGGGGCGAACGCACCATGAGTTTGCGTCCCGGTGATAAAACGGTTCTTGAACCGGGCATGACCTTCCACTTCATGCCGGGTCTCTGGTTTGATGACTGGGGGATCGAAATCACCGAAAGCATGATGATCACCGAAACCGGCAGCAAAACACTGACCAGTTATCCGCGACAATTGTTTGTCAAAAACTGATCATCCGCCACACCGCACCGCGAAGCTGCCGCACTTGAAACCGGCAGCTTCCGGTGCCAGACGCCACAGCCCGGAAACGACGGTCGCGTGACCGGGATATTGCAAGGAAACGACCATGACAAAAGCCTCCCCCATCAGCCCGACGATCCCGCTTGATCGCGATGGCATCCACCACGGCTTTTTAAAGCTGCCCTATTCGCGTGACGATTCCGCCTGGGGGGCTGTGATGATCCCCATCACGGTTATTCGCAATGGCGATGGCCCCACCGCCCTTCTGACCGGCGGCAATCACGGCGATGAGTACGAGGGCCTCGTGTCCCTGTTCAAACTGGCAGGCTCCCTCACCCCGGCGGACGTCACCGGGCGCGTGATCATTCTGCCCGCGATGAATTATCCGGCCTTTCGCAACGCATCGCGGACATCGCCAATTGATGCGGGCAACATGAACCGGTCTTATCCGGGCAAACCCGATGGCACGGTCACTCAGAAAATCGCCGATTACGTCCTGCGCTATCTCGTGCCCGAGGCCGACATCGTTCTCGACATCCATTCGGGTGGCAAGACGCTTGATTTCATCCCCTTTGCCGCCGCCCACGTCCTGCCCGACAAGCAACAGGAAGCCCGCTGCGTTGCGGCGATGAATGCATTTGGCGCGCCCTATTCGATGATGATGCTCGAACTCGATGCGGTTGGTATGTTCGACACTGTGGTCGAAGAAGCGGGCAAAACCTTTGTCACCACCGAACTTGGCGGCGGTGGATCCACCACGGCAGAACGCATGGCCATTGCCGATCGCGGTGTGCGCAATATTCTGATCCATGCCGGAATTGTTGGCGGTGAAATTGAAGCCGCCCCGGATGGCACCGCCATGCTTGATATGCCCGGCGATGACTGCTTTGTCGCGTCTCAAGACTCAGGCCTGTTTGAACCCTGCGTTGATCTGGGCGATTTGGTTAAAAAGGGTGATTTGATTGCCCGCATTTATGATGTCGAGTGCACCGGCACAGCCCCGCGCGAATATCATGCATCGCGTGACGGGATATTATCGTGCCGTCACTTCCCCGGCCTGATCAAGATGGGTGATTGTCTGGCCGTGATTGCAAAGGTGCTGTGACCATGATCAGGCTTGATGAGCTGGATCTTAAAATACTCAAAACCCTGCAACGCGAAGGGCGCATCACCAAGGTCAAACTGGCCGAGGCGGTCAACCTATCGCCAAGCCCGTGCTGGGAACGCCTGAAACGCCTCGAAGACCTTGGGGTGATTTCAGGCTATCACGCCCATATCAATCTGGAAAAACTGGTCAAACCAACCTTGGTGCTGACCGAAGTCACCCTGCGCCATCATCAGCACGATGATTTCCAGATTTTCGAGAAAGCCGTGCAGGACATCCCCGAAATCGTCGAATGCTATGGCTTGGGCGGCGGGGTCGACTACATGCTCAAGGTGCTCTGTCACGATGTTGATGCCTATCAACGCCTGATCGACCGCCTTTTGGTGTCTGATATCGGTATTGATCGCTATTTCACCTATATCGTCACCAAAAAGGTCAAAACCACCGCCATCACCCCGATTGAAAATCTGGTTGAGTCCCCGGAACGGAAATAGAGATTATGTGAACAGGTGCCACACAGGCACCTGTTCAACACTTATATTTAGTGACTTTGGAACGCGTCAGATATATCTGCTGGCGCAACGTTTGCGAAAATTCTGTTGAATTTCAAATCAGCAATGCGCCCCTGATTGACGCGATAATCCGCTGCTATCTCGGCATACTTATCCCCGCGCAGAATTCTTGCTTTAATAACTGCTATTTCAGCTTTTGAGAGATGTTTCATCTTCAGACCTTTCTTGACGAAAATTGGAATGAAGCAACGTTGCTGACTTCCATATTCGGCAAAGAGCGCCTTCATTCAAGGAATAGAAAGTACCCGCGGACTTGAACCCCCAACCTAATCCATTGAAAAAACTTAATTCAGGAAAAGTTGGTTCGTAATCATGGACAAATTCGCCTTATTCAACAAAGGAGAGCTACCCTTCTCGCTGCCCTCTTGAACCAACGTTCGTTTAGTTCACTTTTGCATCACTCAAGTCGGCTGCCAATATATCATTAAAAATTCTACCGAACTTTAGATCTGCGATACGCCCTTGGTTTAGGCGGTAATCCGCTGCTATTTCAGCGTATTTATCACCACGTAAAATACGTCCTTTAATTACGGAAATTTCTGCCGTGGACAAATTCTTCATCGAACGTCCCTTTCACTTTCCTAAGAGAATAAAACCATCTGGCTGCACGAACATGAACGCACCAACCCGATATTCGCTCAAGGAATGAAAAGTGCATTAGTCTGTTGCTCAAGCGACAATAGACTGTTTTTAAAAGGTATATTTCGTGCAGTTTGCTACCTGTGGACAAATTTGCCTAAAGTTCATCCCAAGGGCTTCCTCCGAACTGTCTATGCTCGCCGTAAAGAAAGCGAAAGCGATAGTAGCTGTTTTCATCCAACATCTCTTTAAACGCTCTAGGTGAGAGAGATGAGAAACCATACTGTTTCAATGTCTTCATCCAAACATGATCGACAGACTTTATATGGCTTTCTCCTTCCCCGAATGGGGACGGAAATAAAAACCTGCAATTGGGGAACTTCTGCGTCGAAAAGCTTTGAACAAGTTTCAAAGCTTTAACGTCGTTTCTGGATATGCTCTCACGGTAATGGATCTTATCGCGATAGCACCAAGCCATTTTTTTTCGCGAGGATTCCATATCATTTTGTGGAAACCTCAGCGTCAACTCATAAAGCTGATCCCAACGAAACGCCATTACCTGCGACAACGGCGCACGCATGAAACTAAAATAGAAATACAGACAAATTCCTTGCTGCCAGTAGGTGTCCTCAGAAAGAAATGAATCCAGAAATTTATCGATTTTGTCTCGGTCCCACTCCTCTAAAATATTGTCAGAGTGAGACTCATCTCTCTCCAAGTATCCGTTCTCACGCAATGCTGTCTCGAAATAGTTTTTTGAACGGCTCAATTCCGCGTCCAATTCAAATATCTTTCGTAGGAACGGTCTGATGAACTTCAAATTTCCGGGTGTAATGTGCTCAAACTCAGCCAACTGACGCATACGCTCGTTAGGCAAAGAGGAAACCGGCAAGGCCGCAATTTCCTTTTCAACGTATTTTGAAAATAGTTTGTCTAAACGGTCGACATATTCCTGAGACGCTCCGTTAATTAGGTATCCCTTTAGCAACACATCAGCGACTCTTCTCAAAGTTCGCTTTTTTGCCGAGGACTTATACGCTGCGCGCTGAAGCTCTTCTTCTTCGGCAAGTGTCAGCTTGCCCTTCATTTTGTCGACCGTATCCCGAGCCCAATTCCTCGCTTCCTCGACAAACCTCCCAATATCTGTCGGCGCGGTATCCGTCGAAAATCTATTGTGCTTCCGCTCCCAAAGGCGCCAAGCAAATAGCGAAGTAAGATCAAATGTCCGACGCTGAGGTTTCCCGGCTATATCGGAAGCTCTTACGCAGTATGCCTTGCCCACGGAGCCATCCGCCTTGCGCCATACCCGCAAGCCAAAACCACGAACCTTGGTATCTGAAATCCATCTCTCTCCAGATTTCGGTGCATCTGTCGCATCAACGATAGATTGGGACAGCCTTGCTCTTTCGACCATTATAATCCGGCTCAATAAAACTTTGACGTTTCGTTCGGTAAAATAATACACCGCGTCGTCATCGTTTCTATGCTGAACTTGATATGTTGCCCCCACAGAAAGCAGATCAAATGAAAGAACTGATGAGCAGTTGGCAACTCTGGGCCGCACTTGCCGCGTGCTTTGCCGCCCTGACCGCAATTTTTGCCAAGATCGGCGTTGCCAACATCAATTCGGACTTCGCCACCCTGATCCGTACGGTCATCATTCTGATTATGGTCTGGGTCATTGTGCTGGCCAAAGGGGTGTGGGAAACCCCATCAACCATCCCGGCCAAGACATGGACCTTCTTGATCCTGTCAGGACTTGCCACCGGGGCCTCATGGCTGTGTTATTTCCGCGCCCTTCAAATCGGCGAGGTCGCCAAAGTCGCCCCGATTGATAAACTCAGCGTGGTTCTGGTCGCGATCTTTGGTGCGATATTCCTTGGCGAACAACTGACCATGGCAAGCTGGCTGGGCGTTGCGATGATCGGCAGCGGTGCCGCATTGATCGCGTGGAAAGGATAGCCCCAATCCGGGCATGCCATCCCGCGCTATAACTCTTTTCTTTTTTTTGAAACTGTGGCGAAATCAGCTTTCGGGTTTTATCGCGCAGGGGGCGGGGATGATTGTTGGCAATTGGGGCGCAAAAGCCCTGCTGATTGGCGTGTGCATGGTCGGGCTGATTGGATGTCAGACAACAACCGGCGACACATCAACACCCCCCGTTCAAGGCACCGCACCCGCGCTTTCATCCGCCCCGTCATCCGCGCCGCAACAAACCGTTGCCAACCTCTCCGAAACCGCCCTGATCAGTTTCGAATTGAACAATTCCGGCATTGGCGGATATTACGGCTGGCAACTTCAAGTCACCCGTGCTGCCAACAATGCCGGGTTCATCCCGTTTATATCCAACCAATTATCATCGGGCCAAATCCAGCGTTTTGAAGTCTGGCCTGATCGGTATGCAATCAATGTCTATCGGCTGGGTGATCTGCAATATAGCGGCTGGGTCGATGTCCATCCTGCACAGATCACTGTCATTTACGCCGACTTCGGGCTGTTGTTTGACGATGTGAAAATCAACAATATTGCCGACCCTGCACTCTATCAGCAGGCAAAAAACATCCCCGCATTGCTGACCCCGATATCATCGACTTACAGTCCCCAGACCATTCAGGATACCGGTGGTTACCGCTTTGAATATCGCGGCCCACAACAGTATGGCAAGCATGTCGGCACAGGGACTGTCACGATATCAGAAGCCGGAAAGGAATTTGCCACCATCGGCAATGCCGCCCTTGAAGATACCGGCATATCGGGCCGCATACAGTTTGCCGACAACCGCACGACGAATGGCACCATCGTTCGTTTAAACGGCATCTATCAACTCGCACCGGAAACACGCACCATTTGGCCCGACGGTCAGGAATTTACCGGGCGTTATCAGGTTTTCACACCGGCTGACGGTTTGCTGCGTATGGTTGACGGAACGTCATGGAAAGGCGCTTTGCGCAACGAGCGTCCTTTTGGAGCCGGACGGGTTATGTTCGCAGCGGATGGCTGGATCGATCTTCCATCGGGCGAAATGTTCCCGAACCAAACCGGGACATTTTCCTGCGGCGGCAAAATCGTGCCCGTCGGCGAATGTTATTACCATGCCGGGACAAGATTGGCTTCGGCGGCAGAACTTGATCTCTTGATCGAAAGGGATCTTCAAACTGCCGCCAAAGACGTCAAACAGCCCCGGCAACAAGCAACGGATGCCCCTCCGGCGACCGCAACCGGCTGCAGACAGGCAAGTGGAACATTTCACGACACGACCGGTAATTCGACATTGACGCTAGACACGCCCGGCCAGGGACGCGGTAATTTTATCAGCTACACCTTTGGCGGTGCCGCAAAATACCGGTTTGAAATCGATTTCACTTATGCCACCACCCCCGACAGCATTTCCGTGACCTATGATGGCATTGGAACCTATAGCAATGCTGCAACCGGCGAGGTTCTTCAACGTATGACGATACCGTCCGGCACCGTACCTTGCCAGTTTGACCGTGACGTTCTGGTTTTTGACGGTGTGGAATACCGAAAATAAAGCACATTGCGGATGCGTGAACAGTCAAAATGACGGCGAAACTATTTAACGCCATCTTCCTTGGCCAGCAACGAACCATGGCAAGCTGGCCGGGGGCTGAAATGGTCGGCAGCGGTACCGTGCAAATCGCATGGAAGGGGTAGAATGCCCCCACCCTCAATCGTTAAGATAATCAGCCAAAACCATACGCGAAAAACCATATTTACCATTCACGTTTAAGGCGAAACGGCGACAAAATACCGGCCAAAAAGCCATAATCATCGGAAAAATGGCCGCAAATTTGCCTGTACTGGCCCGTAACCTCCGTTTTAAATGATATGGAGGTTATGCGTGTCTGGTTCCGATCAAGAAGATCAAACCGCCGCCAATAATGGCGGCGATCGCGTTTTTATTTCTGCCTTTTTTGTTGGTATTGCCGCGATCAGCTTTGGTCTGGGCGCGTTTGTCGTACTCGCAGAAGTGCCGCCGTATCAATCGATGAAAAATGCGTGGCGTGCCGGGACAGCCCTTTGGGAACAGCGCACCAAATACACCGATGTCGAACGGCTTGATTTCTGGGCCGAGGCCAGAAGCGATCAGTCCGGCGTTACCATCCACGATGCCAATCGCGCGCAAAATGGCCTGACACTTTACTCATCGGGCGATGGTCCCCATGCCGTGCTGATCGATATGGATGGCAATATTGTCCATGAATGGCACATGCCCTTTAGCATGATCCACGATGAGACATCCCCGATCCCCAATCCGCAAAAAGACGACTTCATGCATTGGCACACCGCCAAGATGGCCCCCGATGGCGGGTTGATTGTCCAATACACGGCGGCGGGTGACACGCCATATGGCTATGGCATGGCCAAGGTCGACCAAAATTCCAAACCGGTGTGGAAATATCTTGGCACCGCCCATCATGATTTTTCCATCGCCGATGATGGCCGGGTCTATGCCCTGACACAGGAATTCCGGTTCAACACCTATGCCAACCGCAAACAGCTGACCCCGCCGCGTCTGGATGATTTCGCCGTGATCCTCTCGCCCGAGGGCAAGGAGATCAAAAAGGTCTCGATCCTTGATGCGCTGATCAATTCAAGCTACGCGAACATGGTTGATTTCGCGCCGTATTTTGCCAATGAAGATATTCTTCATACCAATACAATTCAGTTGATTGACGCCGACACGGCAAAGAACTTTGCCTATGGCAAGGAAGGCGATGTTGTTGTGTCCTTCCGCGATCTTGGCATCATCGCCGTGCTTGATATGGATGCCGAAAAAATTGTCTGGGCCACCCGTGGTTCATGGCTGGGGCAACATGACCCCGATGTCCTGCCCAACGGCGATATCTTGCTGTTTGATAATCAGGGGCAGCTTGCCGACCCGGATGCCGGACAATCACGTGTTTTGCAAATTGATCCAGAAACCAACGCCATCACTTGGCAGTACAAGGGCACGGCAACCCATAAATTTGACAGCAACATCCGTGCTGATCAGCAACGCCTGCCCAATGGCAATACACTGATTACCGAATCAAGCGGCGGCCGACTGTTTGAAGTCACCCCGACCGGCGACATCGTGTGGGAATTCCACAATCCGATCCGTCGCGATGATCCTGATAATCCCGATAAAAAACTGATCCCCGTTGTGTCGCAGGCCGAACGCATCACCGATGCGCGTGCGGCCCTGTATCTTGACACTGTCCCTGCCTCCAACACCGGAGACGCACAATGAAACAGACCCGAAACGCAATGACGCATGCGCAGCACATGTCCGCCCCCAGTTCAAAGCTGATAACGATCGGCGCCAGCACCTTGGCCGTTGCCATTTTGCTGACCGCCTTTCCGGCCCATGCCTATGTCGGGCCGGGTGCGGGGTTAAGCCTTCTGTCCGCTCTTTGGGCGGTCTTGGCTGCGATCCTTGTTGCGGTTGGCTTCGTTCTGATGTGGCCCATTCGCAAAATGATGCGCAAACGCAAAGCCAATCGCACGACGGCGCAAAACAGCACGACCGAAAGCTCGAAACATTCAAGTTCGTGAACACACCGCATCACTGACGCACAACAGGACGGCACATAATGGGACTTTTTGACTGGCCCGCCCCGGCATTCACAACTCTGGACGACTTGATGGGCGACGCCATTGGCCCGTTTGGGCGCGTGCTGATCTGGGGGCTGCTCTGTGCCGTCATTTCCATGGTGCTGTATCGGGTTTTATCGCCGCAAACCCGGATCAAACAGATCAAGGCCGATGTCAAAACCGCCCAGAAAGCCATGACCGACGACGATGGCGAGGACTTCGCCCACGGCATGCGTCTGGCCAGGGCACAGCTTGGGCATTCCTTCAAACTGGTCGGCTTTGTGATCGGTCCGGCGGTTCTGGCGTCCATGCCTGCCCTTGCCATGATTGTCTGGCTGGACGGGCAATATGGGTATCGCTGCCCGGCCCCCGATCAGACCGTGACAATTTCGGTCGAACCAGAAGGCAGCCCGATTGAGCAGGTCGGCATTAATTCCGACGCCCAAGACAGCAGCTGCCCAACGATCCAGATCCCCGGAAACCTTGACGGCCAAACCCATGTCATTGCCCCGGCTGCGGCCATTCCGGTGATGCACCAAAAAGTCTGGTGGAACCATTTGATTGGCAATCCGGCGGGATATCTGCCCGACGACACCCCGGTGACGGAGCTTCGCTTTGACCTGCCCGCACAGGAAATCATCGCCTTTGGTCCGGGCTGGGCACGTGGCTGGGAACTGACATTCTTTGTCGCCCTGTTGTTGGCGTCACTGGGGATCAAGAAAGGATTTCGGATCGAATGACCAATCCAACCGGCACCACTTCCGACAAGATCACCACGCAAAAATCGCCAAAACCCGAAGCATTCCACGTTTCGGGCTGGGACCACTGGTTAAGCGGCCTGATCGCCCGTCACCCGGCCAAATGGATCCGGCTTGGCAATTTCGAAACGAAAATGGCTGCTGATGCCATCGCAGATATCGAAATTGAAAAGCCGATTTTCGTTGCCGGTCTGGCACGGTCGGGCAGCACAATTCTGCTTGAAACCCTTGCCCAGCACCCCGATGCCGCAACCCATCAGTATCGCGATTATCCGCCTGTTTTCACCCCGTGGTTCTGGAACCGCTTTGTCGATCTCGCACCGGGCAAAAAGAACGTGGCTGTTGAACGCACCCATGCCGATGGCATCAACATCACCCCCGAAAGCCCCGAAGCGTTCGAGGAAATGATCTGGATGGCGTTTTTCCGTCATCTCCATGACGTTGGGGACAACAACACGCTTGATGAACACATCAGCAACCCGGCGTTTGAGGCATTCTACCGTGACCACATCCGCAAACTGATCCATGTTCGCGGCGGCACGCGCTATGTGTCCAAGGCAAACTATCTGGTCACCCGGATGGAATATCTGTTGTCGCTGTTTCCTGATGCGCGCTTTGTTTTACCCGTGCGCGATCCGGTTTGGCACATCGCGTCCCTGATCAAACAACACACTCTTTTCTGTGCCGGGGAACAGAACAATCCCCGTGCGGTTGCCCACATGCAGCGTGTCGGGCATTTCGAATTTGGTCTGGACCGCCGCCCGATCAACACCGGGGATTTGCACGCAACCCTCGACATCATGAATCTTTGGAAAAACGGCAAGGAAATCGAAGGATGGGCACACTATTGGTCCAACCTGCATCACTATCTGGCAGACCGGTTAACCGTGAACAAGGGCCTTGAAAAGGCAACGCTTGTGATGCGCTACGAGGATCTGGTGGCCGATCCGGCGGGCAAATTGCGTGCGCTGTTTGATCACACCGGGCTTGCCGATGCCCAACCGATCATTGACCGCGTGGCCCCGACGATCCATGCGCCAAGTTACTATCGCCCGAATTTCACCGATGATGAAATCGACCAAATCCGCGACATCACCATGATCGCCGCCAAACGGTTTGGCTATGACGTCAGGCCCGCCGAAACACAGCAGGCCTGACGTTCTTAAAATCAGTGATGGTCGCTTTTGCGGCCCGTCGCCGTATGGAAGAAATCCCACCCGGCAAGCACAAGCATAATAATCGACATGATCGCCAAATCCCAACGCGGGACATACGCGATCAAAATAGCAACAAATCCGGTAAGGATCACAAAAGCCAGAAGCGCCATCGCGCGGTTTAGAGTATCACCCGTCATCAGGCATCTCCCTGCGTGCTGAGATATGTTTTCAACCAGTTTGCTGTGCGCAGCAAACGTGCGTCATTGCCAATCTTCCCGACAAGCTGAACGCCCATCGGCATGCCGTTTTGCGACCACAGCAACGGAATGGTGATCGCAGGCGTGCCACAAAACGTCCAAAGCCCGTTAAAGATCGCATCCCCCGTGGTGTTCAAGTTCGCCGGTGCTTGCCCGGTGGCCGCCGGTGTGATGATCACGTCACACCGCTGGAAAACTTCCTCCAGCCCGGCATTAAACAATCCCCGCCAGTCAAGGGCGGCAAGGTAATCACGGGCCGTCACATCATTGCCCTTGTCGATGGCGGCAACGATTTCCGATGACAATTGCGCACGGCCACGCTTTTCATAAGAATAGTAATGCTTGGCCATCTCGGCGAAATTGATCTTGGCCCGCAAGGCCGCCGCATCATCAAACGCCTTGGGCAACGGTGCTTCAAAGCACTGATCGCCCAAAACACCCGTGATTTCGCGAAACGCCATCACGGTTTCCTCATCGGCCAGTTCATCGAACTGTGGCGGCCGGATAAAGGCAAACATCGGGGTGACCAACGGATCGCTTTTGGCAACATCAAGCAACCTTGGCGTCGGGCTTGGTGATGTAGCTGGATCGCCCGCGTCATAGCCAAACAGGCTTTCGGCCACCATCGCCGCCCCATTGATCGAATTGGCAAACACACCAATGGTATCAAGCGTCGGGCTTTGCGGTAAAACCCCGGTTCGGGCAATCGCGCCAAAACTTGGCTTGAACCCGACCACACCGCAAAACGATGCGGGACGGATCACTGATCCCCCGGTTTGTGTCCCCACCGCAAGCGGCACCATGGCCGCAGCCACGGCCGCCGCCGACCCGGCCGACGACCCACCGGGTGTATGCTCCGGGTTATGCGGGTTACGGGTTTTGGATGGATGCATAAAGGCAAGCTCGGTCGAAACCGTCTTGCCCATGATAATCGCCCCGGCGGCTTTAAGCCGTGCCACCAGAACCGCATCTTCTTCGGGCACCCGCCCCTCGTCCAACGGTGTCCCGTTGGACGTCGGAATGCGTGCGGTATCAATGACGTCTTTCAGCCCCACCGGCAACCCATGCAACGGGCCAATAGCGGCCCCGGATTGACGCCGCGCATCAAGGGCCCGGGCCTGGGCAATGGCAAAATCACTATCAAGCCATGCCCACGCCTGCACCTGTGGTTCGATCTCTTCGATACGCGCAAGGCACGCCTCGACATATTCGACCGCGCGCACCGCCCCGGAAGCCAGGCGGTCACGCAGTTCGACAACATCAAGTGTCAGGAGTGGATTGATATTACTCATTACAATTTCCCTTAACGCGCACCATAGAACAGATCAGGCAGATGGAAAACGATCTGCGGGAACGTGTACATCAACACCATGCTGACAATCACCATGAACAGGAACGGCATGATCCCCTTAAAGATATCGGTCAACAAGATACCCGGAGGGGCCACACCCTTGAGGTAATAGGCCGACATCGCCATCGGCGGGGTCAGGAACGAGGTCTGCAAGTTCAACGCCACCAGAATACCAAAGAACAGCGGATCAATATCAAACAGCGGCAGCAATGGCAGGAAGATCGGAACAAAGATAATGATGATTTCCGACCATTCCAAAGGCCAGCCAAGCAAGAAGATGATCAGCTGCGCCAAAAGCAGGAACTGCAATGGCGTCAGATCAAGTCCACTGACGAACTCGGAAATCACATGCTCCCCGCCAAGATAGGAAAACACCGACGAGAACGTATAAGACCCGACAAACAACCAGCACACCATCGCCGATGTCCGCACCGTCAGGTAAACCGACTCACGCAGCCGATCAAACGTCAACGCGCGGTAAGATGCCGCCAGAATGATACCACCAAGCGCGCCAATCGATGCCGCCTCGGTCGGTGTTGCCAACCCAAACAGGATCGATCCCAAAACCGACAGGATCAGGAACGCCAACGGGAAGAACGAGGTTGCCAGCATCCACAAAACTTTGGGCAGCGGCACTTCAGGAACTTCTTCCTTGGTCGGACGCGGGGCTGCTTTTGGCTGCAACATCGAACGGCAAACGATATACAGAAGATACAAACCCACCAGTGTCAGGCCCGGCAACAAAGCCCCGGCATAAAGCCGCACAATCGAAACCCCCGATGCGGCGGCATAAACAATCAACATGATCGACGGCGGGATCAGAATGCCAAGCGTCCCGCCGGCACAAATAATCCCCGCAGCAAAGCTTTTGTCATAACGTGCTTTGAGCATCGCGGGCAGCGCCAGCATCCCCATCAGGGTCACAACCGCACCCACAATCCCGGTCGCCGTTGCAAACAATGCACAGGTCACAAGGGCCGCAACCCCCAGCGATCCGGGGATATTGCGCGCGGCAACATTCAGGGTGCTAAACAACCGATTGACGATGTTTGACCGTTCAACGATGTAGCCCATAAACAGGAACAACGGGACCGCTGTCAGGACCTCGTTGGACATCACCGTATAGGTTTGGTTGATAAATAAATCGAATATTCGGTTGTTAAACGCCCCTTCAAACCACGTAATCGCGGATGTCAGGGTGTCACTGTCTTCGGCAAGTCGGTTAAAGGCCCGCCACATCCGACCGTCATCGAAATAGGCGTAATATCCAAAACCAATCCCCAAAGCCATCAGGGTAAAGGCCACCGGAAAGCCCAGAAATACGAGGATAATAAAGATGCCCAGCATCATTAGGGCGACATGTGCGTCAATCACTTTGGCAGCTCCGTTCGGGGGCAATCACTGTTGGGGTCCAAGTCAATCCGAAGTTCAGGACCCATCGCTTTTGGCGACACCCTGCTTCATCAGAAGTTCTTCGGTTTCCTGGACATCGTCTTCTGCATTGCGCCAGTACCCTTCACGGATACACATGATGCAGCGCATCACCTGTGCGATGCCCTGAATGAACAGAAGAATGCCCGCGGCAACAATAACGGCCTTGAATTGAAAGATCGGAACGCCCGCCGGGCTGTTCACACTGACCTCGCCATATCCCCAGGACCGGGCGGCATATTTCCAACCCGAAAAGATCAGCGCGATCACACCGGGAAAGAAGAAAAACAGATAAAGAACCAGATCAACCATGCCCTGCGTTCTGGGTTTCCAAAGACGATACAGGAAATCCCCACGCACATGCCCGCCACGTGACAGGGTATAGGCCCCGCCCATCATGAACATCGTGCCATACATGATAAATGACACATCCAGCGACCAGGTCGTCGGCGCATTAAATAGGTATCGCGAAGCCACTTCATAACTCATGCCAAGCGTCATCAGGATGATAAGCCACCCAAACGCCTTGCCAAACCACGCCGACAGCTTGTCCGCAAATTCGATAAATCTGATCATGAAACCTTGTCCGTTCGCATCTTGACCACCCCGCCCGCCGAACCGGGCAGACGGGGTGGTCAGGGTCATCTAAACACTGAAAAACCTATGGGTTGATCAGAGTTTCAGTTTGCCCGGGAAGTAGTGTTCGTATGCGAGCTGATAATCAGGTGCGTTCATCAGTTCGTAATAGGTCACACGTTCCACCCATGCACGCTGGCTATCGAGAACCCGCTTCATGAACGAATCTTCTTCAAGCGTCGGGATCAGTTTGTCCCAGGCCTCAAGCTGTGCTGCCAGGATGTCTTTTGACGTCCGGTGAACTTCCACACCTTCGTCTTGCAGTTTCTGCAAGTCGGCGGAATAGTTGTCCATGGCAAGGGCGGTGTTTGACGTCGAAGCCGCCTCAACACTGTGCAGCAAGATGGCCTGAAGGTCCGGGTCCATGTCTTCAAGAAGAGCCTTGTTAAACAGGAACTCGAAGCTTTCAGACGCCTGATGGTATGACGACAGATAGTAGTTTTTCGCCACATCCTGTGCGCCAAAACGCATATCAGACGACGGGTTGTTAAACTCGAACGCGTCAATCACGCCACGTTCCATCGCCGGCACAATTTCACCGCCCGGAAGCTGGGCAACGGACATGCCCATCGACTGCAGAAGGTCTGCTGCCAGACCAACCGTACGGTATTTAAGGCCTTCGATATCGCTAACCGCATTAATCTGATTTTTGAACCAGCCAAAAGGCTGTGCTGGCATCGGGAAGCCCAGACGACCAACAATATCAAGTCCCATAACGTCCTGGGTCAGCTCGCGATAGAACTCCTGACCACCCCCGGCATAGTACCAGCTCAGCATGGTGGTTGCAGAACCACCAAACACCGGACCAGTCCCAAACAGCGATGCGGCTTTGTTTTTGCCGTACCAGTAAACCGGCACGGAATGGGCAATATCAATCACGCCGTCATTGACACCGTCGAGAACCTGAAACGCGGCAACAACCGCACCAGCAGGCAGAAGATCGATTTTCAAACGACCACCCGACATGGCTTCAACACGATCAACATATTGTTGGGCAAACGTCATCCAGATGTCAGATGACGGCCAGGACGTCTGCATTTTCAACACCATCGGTGCTGGCTGTGCATGAACAGCAGGGGCTGCAAACAGCCCTGATGCTACGGCGCCACCGGCAACCACACCGGTCGCACCCTTGGTCAGGAACGAACGACGCGACACTTCGACGGACTTCTTGCCTTCAGATTTATCTTTCGTATTCATTACTTCCTCCCAGAAATACCGTCATAAATCGACAACCATTGCCGACAAACGAACGGTAAATTCAGCCTTCAAAAGCCCCTGACCTTTTTGTTGAAGATCATGTCGATGCGCTTTCCCCGTTTCGGGACCAAAAACCGGCACGCATTTTGTTATTGTTAAAGCTTTGAATTCACTGATATTTGACGGTTAACCCGCCTTGTTAGGCCACCCGGTCACCCGGTTCACGACCCTTAAAATAAGCATCAAGATTATCAAGCGCGCGATACCCCATCGCATCGCGCGTTTCCTCGGTCGCGGAACCTATATGTGGCAACAGGAAAACGTTTTTCAACGCGCTAATCCGTTGATTTCCACCCGGTTCATCGCAAAACACATCCAGCCCGGCCGCAAACAGCTTACCGCTTTCAAGCGCATCTGCAAGGGCCGCCTCATCGACCAGATTGCCGCGCGCCGTATTCACAAGGATCGCGCGATCGGGCAGTAATGCAATCGTGTCTTTATTAATAATCCCGGTGGTTTGCGGTGTCGCCGGGCAATGCAGTGACAGCACATCGGAATTGGCAAACAATCCCTCAACCGTATCATGGAACACGGCCCCTTTGGCCAGATGCTCGGGAACGGGTTTGCGATTGTGATAGTGAACTATCATTCCAAAACCGCGCGCACGTTCGGCCGCGACCTGCCCGACACGTCCCATCCCAAGAACGCCAAAACGCTTGCCGGTCACTTGCCGCCCAACCATAAAGGCTGGCGACCAAAAATCCCATTTCCCGGCCCGGATCATCGCATCGCCTTCCGCCCCGCGCCGTGCCGCACCAAGCATACACAGCATGGCAATTTCGGCCGTCGCATCGGACAAAACGTCCGGCGTATTGGTCACAACAACCCCGGCATCCTTGGCGGCCACCAGATCAACATGATCAACCCCCACCGAATGGTTGGCGATGATTTTTAACCGTTTGGGCAATGCACTGATCACATCGGCAGAAAAATGCTCGGAATGACACGGAAGTACCGCGTCCACATCCTGACATTTGGCAATCAGCTCATCGGTCGCAAAAACGTGGTCGTCGGCATTAACAGTCACATCGTAATCGCGTGCGGCCCGCATCAAAACAGCATCGGTTAGTTTGCGTGTGATAAGAAGCCTTGGCTTGTCGGGCATTAAAACGCTCCCGGTGTTTCCCTGACAGGACTGGTTTATTTATTATTTTCCAAGCAAACACCTATACGGAAATTCCATCAATAGGCGATCAATCAAAGGGCTATTCTTTTTCACTTCGTGGAAAACCAACACGCGCCGTCCTGCGTCTTTGCCAAAAGATGGCTGTCGCGCACGGCCCGGAAACCATGATCAAACAAGCCCTTAGATCGCCTTATCCACCCGAGTCGGCATCATCAGCATCCCCTGTCTCATCGGCAAAGCTCGCGATGAAAACCGCCCATGACCGCGAAAGACGCCGTTAAATCGGCCCAAAAGCCACAAAAAAGGCCGTTGCTTCATAAAAGCAACGGCCTGCAACCGACACACGTCGGCGGGAAGAACACGGTTAAGTTCCTTGTGTGGTCACAGGTTTCCCCAGAAAACCTGCCCCCTTAAAGTCGAACCCACGTCGCCCCTTCCCGTCCGGAACGCACGACGGCTTCGACAAATTTCATGCCGTTTAGACCTTCCTGGATGCCCGGCACCAAAAGCGATGCGGCATCTGGCGCGGTGCCATTTAAAAACGCACCAAGTTGGTCGG
Organism: Thalassospira sp. GB04J01; assembly: GCF_000751115.1. Taxonomy (NCBI): domain Bacteria; kingdom Pseudomonadati; phylum Pseudomonadota; class Alphaproteobacteria; order Rhodospirillales; family Thalassospiraceae; genus Thalassospira; species Thalassospira sp. GB04J01. The sequence continues at coordinate 87,544 of NZ_CCDX020000012.1, forward strand.
CAAAATCGGTGTAAAGGTTGGCAAACCCTTCAAGATATCCTTCCGGATGCCCCGGTGGCACACGCACACCGCGAAGCCCCTCGGCACCAATGCCAGCCCCACCGCGCGTCATCAATTCCGGACGGCCGTCAAGCGGGCGGAAATGCAGATGATTGGGGTGCTCCTGCGCCCATTCAATCCCGCCTTTGTCGCCGTAAACCCGCAATTTCAGGCCGTTTTCATGGCCCACGGCAACCTGACTGGCCCACAGCATCCCGCGCGCGCCATTGGCATAGCGCATCAGGATTTGCACATTGTCGTCAAGCTTGCGGCCCGCAACGATGGCATCCACATCGGCACAAAGCTCGCTGATTTCCAAGCCCGAGACGAAATTTGCAAGGTTATGCGCATGGGTGCCAATATCGCCCAGCGCGCCGCCCATGCCCGCCTTGGCCGGATCGGCCCGCCAACTGGCCTGTTTGTTGTCGGTATCTTCCACACGGGTTGCCATCCAGCCTTGCGGATATTCAACCTGTACCAAGCGAATATCGCCAAGTTTGCCATCGGCCACCATCTGGCGGGCTTCGCGCACCATCGGATAGGCGGTGTAATTATGGGTTAGCGCAAACAGAAGACCCGTTTCCTTGACCTTGGCTGCAAGCTGTTCGGCTTCATCCACGGTCAAGCAAAGCGGCTTGTCACAGATGACATGAATACCGGCATCAAGCATCGCCATGGCGGCGGGAAAATGAACATGGTTTGGCGTGACAATCGCGCACACATCAATGCCATCGTCGCGCGCGGCTTCCTGTTTTGCCATCGCCTCAAAACTGTCGTAGCTGCGATCGGCTGCAATAAACAGTTCCTCAGCCGACGCACGGGCAACATCTGGCTTGGACGATAACGCGCCTGCGACCAGTTCATAACGATCATCAAGCCGGGCGGCAATGCGATGCACCGCCCCGATAAATGCCCCGTGGCCGCCGCCAACCATACCCAGTCGAATGCGACGGTTAAGGGGGGTCGTTTTGCTCATGTCTGCCTCCAAATATCGTGTTGCCTGCCAGTACCTGCCAGTACCTTCAAGTGCCTGTTGGTGCCTGATCACACCAGATCAGACACCATATGACCGGACCTTAACTTAGTCCAAGAATACGGCGATTGGCCGCCTCGTCCGTGCCACCATCGGCAAAATCGTCAAATGCCTTTTCCGTCACGCGAATGATATGGTTCTTGATGAACTCAGCCCCTTCGCGTGCGCCGTCTTCGGGATGTTTAAGCGCACATTCCCATTCCAGCACGGCCCAGCCATCAAAATCAATCGCGGCGAGTTTTGAGAAGATCGCCCCAAAATCAACCTGACCATCGCCAAGCGACCTGAAACGCCCCGCCCGATTTGCCCAGCCCTGATAGCCGGAATAAACGCCTTGGCGTCCGGTCGGGTTAAATTCGGCATCCTTGACATGGAACATGCGAATACGGTCGGCATAAATGTCGATGAAATCAAGGTAATCAAGCTGCTGGAGCACAAAGTGGCTTGGGTCATACAGAATGTTTGCGCGCGCATGATTGTTCACCCGCTCAAGGAACATCTCAAACGTTACCCCGTCAAACAGGTCTTCGCCCGGATGAATTTCATAGCAAACATCAACCCCGCATTCCTCGGCAACATTGAGGATCGGGGTCCAGCGTGCCGCCAATTCATCAAATGCGGTCTCAATCAAACCGGCCGGGCGTTGCGGCCATGGATAGACATATGGCCAGGCAAGCGCGCCCGAAAATGTTGCGTGGGCATCAATGCCCATATTTTGCGATGCCTTAAGGGCTGCTTTAACCTGATTGACCGCCCATTCCTGACGGGCTTTGGGATTGCCGCGTACTTCGGGCACGGCAAAACCGTCAAACATTTCATCATAGGCCGGATGAACCGCAACAAGCTGACCCTGTAAATGGGTCGAAAGTTCGGTTACTTCCACACCATGTGCGCCAAGTGTCCCTTTGACCTCGTCGCAGTAATCCTTGCTTTGTGCTGCGCGTTCAACATCAAACAGGCGTTTGTCCCAGCTTGGGATCTGCACCCCTTTGTAGCCGAGTGACGCAGCCCATTTTCCGATGGAATCAAGACTGTTAAACGGGGCGTCGTCACCTGCGAACTGCGCAAGAAACAATGCCGGTCCCTTGAGCGTTTTCATCGATAACCTCTTAGCGCTGTGGCAGTGTTAAATGGGAAAAGTCGGGACCGGGCAACCATCATGCCACCCGGTCCCGTTTGCAGCTCCAGCCTTAGAACGGGCTGTCAGGGAAATAGAAGTTCTTTGCGTTTTCTTGCGTAATGACAGTCGCACCAAGGATATAACGGCCTTCAACCGGGATGCTGGACGTGAATTTCAGCGCGGTCAGTTCCATCGCGGTTGCGATCATTGCCGGCGGATACAGAACATCAATCGGCGTCAGTTTGTCGCCATCCATCACGCGTTTGATGATGTCTTTCATGCCAGCGCCACCAACGATGAACATCTCGTCGGTACGATCCGCCTGTTTGACAGCTTCGATCACGCCAAGCGCGATGTCATCATCCTGTGCCCAGACAGCATCGATTTGCGGGAAACGCGACAGGAAGTCCTGCATGACTTCATAGCCATCATCACGGTTCCAGTTGGCATGCTTCATATCAAGCACTTCGATGTTTGATCCTTCGATGGATTCGATAAACGCATCCACACGTTCGGTATCAACCGTGGTCGGAATACCGCGCAGGATAACGATCTTGCCTTCGTCATCGAGGCGTTTACGGATGTATTCACCCGATACACGGCCCAGTTCCGGGTTATTACCCGCAACATAAACGTCCTCAATCCCCGGCAGGGACAAACCACGGTCAACCACGGTAACGAACTTGCCAGCTTCTTTAACCTGCTGAACCGGAACGGTCAGCGGATCAGACTCAAACGGCAACACCACAAGTGCATCGATGTTCTGAACCGACACCAGATCTTCAAGATCATTGGCCTGCTCGGTTGCGCCATTTGCCGAAACAACGATGACATCGATGTTCGGATAGGTGGCTTCAATCCGTTTTTCGGCCTGCTCGGCATGCCAGTTCAGACCACCGGCCCAGCCATGGGTCGCTGCTGGAATGGAAACACCGATCTTAATTTTTTCCTGTGCCATCGCACCGGTAGACACAAGTCCAAGGCCAAGACCCAGAGCACAGGCGGCCCCCAGATATTTTGTAAACGTTTTCATCAACGCTTCCTCCTGATCAAAAAAAATGATGCATTTTCACATTCATCCCGGACGTTGATCGCCGGTTATTTGCTCTTTTTGCGTCGCCAGTCCCCGCGCTGCAGGAACACGGCAACGATGATAATCAGCCCCTGAACTGCTCCGTTCAGATAGTTACTGATCGCATCCGTCAAATTCAGAATATTACCAATCGTGGTCAGCATGATCGCACCAACAACCGTGCCCCAGATGCGGCCATAGCCACCCTTAAGCATGGTGCCGCCAATGATCACGGCCGCAATCGCTTCAAGTTCCCACAGAACCCCGGTTGAACTTGATGCCGACCCCAGACGCGGCACATAAATGATGGTGGCAATCGACACACACAGCCCCTGAATGACATAGGTCAGGGTCTTGATACGATCGACATGGATGGCTGAATAACGGGCAACCTGCTCGTTCGATCCAATGGCAAAACATTTGCGGCCAAACGGCGTCATGTTAAGCAACACATACCCGGCCACCGCGACGGCAAAGAACACCAGAACCGGGATCGGAATGCCAAGGATATCGCCGTAATAAATCGGGCGATACACACCGCGGATATCAAAATCGAGCGACAAGGTCCCGCCATCGGCCATATAGGTCACAAGTGACCGATAAATCCCCATGGTGCCAAGGGTGACAATGAACGCTTCGATCTTGCCCTTGGTGCTGACAAGCCCGTTGATCGCCCCGGCCCCGATGCCAAGGATCACGCTCAGCACGACACCCAGCAGCACGGTCTCAACCCCGGCCCCCAGTGTCTCGACCAGACCGTTCATCACAACGATCATGGCCCCTGAAATAAACGCCGCCATCGACCCGACCGAAAGGTCAATGCCGCCGGCGGTAATCACGAATGTCGCCCCCACCGCGATGATGCCGATAAAGGCCGCACGGGTGAAGATGTTCGACAGGTTGCCGCCGCTCAGAAAGGCGTCATTAATCGCCGTCCCCAAAACAAACAGACCAACCAGCGCCAAAAACGGGCCCAGCGCTTTAAAATCAATGCTAAAGCCGCCCGAAGTCTTCTTTGTCGGTGCTTCGTTGCGCTCAACGCTACTCATGAACAGACGCTCCCTGCTTGCCTGAGATTCCTGTCGCGTGCCGCATGATCTCATGCTCATTGCGGCCATCCCCCATGAGAATGCCGGTAATGCGCCCCCCTGCCATCACCGCAATACGGTCAGACAGGCCAAGCATTTCGGGCATCTCGGACGACAGAAGAATGACGGATTTTCCGCGATCGGTAAGATCGCCGATGAAATGATAAATCTCGCTTTTGGTGCCGATATCGATGCCGCGTGTCGGCTCATCAATGATCACGATGTCCGGGTCGGTTTCCATGACCTTGGCCAGAAGCAACTTCTGCTGGTTGCCGCCGGAAAAATCACCGACCTTTGATTTGCGATCAGCAGCCCGGATATCAAACGCCTCAATGGCGGTCTCGAGTGCTGTTTCCTCGGCCTTGCGGTCAATGAACACCCGCCCGAATTTCTCAAGGGCCAGCAACGTCAAATTGGGCCGCATGTCCATATTAAGCAGCAACCCGCTGCCTTTGCGGTCCTTGGTCAAATAGGCAATGCCGCATTTCTTGGCATCTTGCAGACTATTGATTTTGACAGGCTCACCGTTGCGCTCAATGCGCCCGCTGCTGCGCTCACGCAACCCGATGATCGCTTCCATAAGCGCTGTTCGCCCCGCACCAACAATCCCGGCAAAGCCAAGGACTTCACCACGACGCAGATCAAAGCTGGCGTCACGCACCTGCCCGTCCACCGAAACATCGCGCACCGACAGTACGATTTCCGCACTATGATCTGGGACCCGGTCGGGGAACATCTGTTTGATATCGCGCCCGACCATCAGCCGCGCCATATCGTCCTTTTCAAGCTCGGCCACGGTTTCGGTCGTGATATGGCGGCCATCGCGCAGCACCGTCACCCGATCGGCAATCGCCTTGATTTCATCAAGCTTGTGGGAAATATACAGGATCGCGACACCCTGTTCACGCAGGCGCCTGATCTGATCAAACAGGATTTCAACTTCGCGCCCGGTCAAAACCGCGGTTGGTTCATCCAAAATCAGGATATCGGCCTTTTTGGAAAGCGCCTTGGCGATTTCAACCATCTGGCGGTCCGACACCGCAAGATCGCGAATACGTGCCCGTGGATCGACATCACATTGCAACTGATCGAGAAGCTCCTGCGCCTGTGCGCGCATGGTTGCCTTATCAAGGAACCAGCCGCGCTTGATTTCACGGCCCAGAAAGATGTTTTCTTCGACGGTCAGCTGTTCGGCAAGGTTCAATTCCTGATGGATCAGGATCACGCCGTGGCCTTCGCCAACTTCACTGTCGGCAAACTGGACCGGAGCCTGATCAAGGATCAACTCGCCACTGGTTGGCTGATGATAGCCCGAAAGAATTTTAACCAGTGTGGATTTGCCCGCACCATTTTCGCCCAAAAGCGCATGGACCTCGCCCGCATGCAGATCGATGGAAACATCGAAAAGCACCTGTGCCGATCCGAATGACTTGCAAATCTGCCGACCGGACAGGCGTACGCGCCCCTCCTGATCGGGATCAACGGCGTGAACGGCCGCATCCGTCATGAATATATCCTCCCTAGCGTCGCATTTTCGCGATCATCTGTTGGTTACCTTCTCTGTAAACGTTTTCATTTTTCATGTAAACCTTTACATTTGCGTTACAGTGACCAAAATCACCCAGCGCACCACCGTGTTGAATGCCGCTGGACAGCCTGTGACCGGCGGAGTAGGAAGAAGCATGCACGAAAAAATCGCGACGATTGAAGATGTTGCCCGCCACGCAGGGGTATCGATTGCCACTGTCAGCCGGGCTTTGCACAAACCTGATGTGGTTTCCCAAACCACACGCGAAAAAGTGCAGGCCGCGATTGCGACCACCGGCTATACCGCCAATGTTATGGCCCGAAACCTGCGTTTGAACCGTTCGGGCATGATTCTTTTGCTGGTGCCCGACATCGGAAACCCGTTTTTTTCGGCAATCCTCTCTGGCATTGAACAAGGCGCCAGCAAAGCCGGCTACAATGTCCTGATTGGCGACACCCAAAACGATCCGGACCGCGAAGCCACCTATGCCGCCTATCTGCGCAGCAATCAGGCCGACGCGATGATCCTTTTGAACGGGCGTCTGCCCGCACCACTGGCCAATTCCCCGGCCAATGCCACCCCGCCAGTCGTCATTGCCTGCGAACGCATCCCCGGATGTGGCCTGCCCACGGTGATTATCGACAATGAACAGGCCGCGTTTGAGGCCACCACCCATCTGATAAACCATGGCCACCGCAAGATCGCCAATGTGGCCGGGCCGGGCAACAATATCCTGACCGTGGATCGCACCGCCGGATACCGCCGGGCCTTGAGCGAACATGGCATTGCAATTGATCCCAAACTGACCTTTGTCGGGGATTATTCAATCGATGCCGGGATTGCCGCCGGGCGCAGCCTGCTGGCCGATCCCAAAACACGCCCCACCGGGCTGTTTTGTGCCAGTGACGGCATGGCCATCGGCGTGATCGTTGCCGCCAAGGAACTTGGCCTGCGCGTGCCCGAGGACGTCTCGGTGTTTGGCTTTGATGATATTCATCTGGCCGCGGCCTATGACCCGCCGCTGACCACCGTGCGCCAACCGCGCCGCCGTCTGGGCGAACAGGCCATTGCCCTGTTGCTTGATCGCCTTGATCCCAAGACTCCGAACAAAACCGGCAAAACCGATCCGGTCATTGTCCCGACCGAATTGATCATCCGGCAAAGTACCGGCCCCTGCCCACAAGGCTGACACCCAGATTAACGGCCCTGACGCCAGGTTCCTTAACCGTTGCCGATGTTACGCCACTCATCATAAACCGCCCGTGCGCGGCCTTCGTGATCCTCGTCGGATTTGGCACTTTCAGATGCAAAAATCTTAAACCGGATGCCATTGGGATCGCGCACAAAAAGGCGCCGTGACGTGCCATCATCTTCGTTATGATAGACAATCTTGTGCTGAAACAGGTGGTTCTGCCACGCAATCACATCGCGCGCCGACCGACACCGCAACCCGATATGAAACACATCATCGGGCATCTGCGGATCATCGGCATACGGCCCGTTATCGGCCGGCCAGTCATAAAAGGATAATCGCGTGCCATCGCTTAAGGCATAAGTGATCAGCAGGTAATCGCTTTTCCATGACGGGCTATAGCCACTTTCCGCATGAACAAGTGTTGCCCCCATGACATTCAAGTAAAACGCGTCTGTCGCCGCAAGATCACGGGTTGGAAATGCAAGATGATCGACACTGACTGGTGCAGCTGTCATGTATGCCTCCGTTGGTCTTATTTACCCTTCTCAACAGATGGTGAATTTCGCTCCAAAATCAATCCGATGTCCTGCTTTTGAAATCGTCATGAAATCACAACATGCAACCATGTGCGAAATCACAGTACATATAGGCCGATTACCGTATTGACCCCCTTGCCCCCCGCTGCTATTGGGTCGCCTTGCGGAACATACCGGCAATCGCGCGCGTTGTTACCCATATTCAAATGACGCGCATTTGGCATCACCGCCCTTGATGGGGGACATAAACGATGAATGACCATAGTTTATCCGTCTCCGGATCATGGATGACGCAGCGTTTCGCCGACCATTAGAGGATCGCACCTTTGTTGGTGCGCCTGATGGACCGTCCGGCTTTGGCGTTTTATGCCAAAGCCCCCAATCATCCCACATCCCCGTGACATAGTTGTAGAGAGCCGCCCATGCCCGCAACGCCATATTACCTGATCGACAAGTCGAAGCTTTTGCGCAACATGGAAAAGATCGCCTATGTGCGCGAACATTCCGGGGCAAAGGCGCTTCTGGCACTCAAATGCTTTGCCACATGGTCGGTATTTGATTTCATGTCCGACTATATGGACGGCACCACGTCGTCATCGCTGTATGAAGTCAAACTGGGCCGTGAAAAATTCGGCAAGGAAACCCATGCCTATAGTGTCGCCTACTCCGATGGCGAAATTGGCGAAGTGATCGAAAATGCCGACAAGATCATTTTCAATTCCATCAGCCAGCTGACCCGCTTTGGCGATAAGGCCTCAAACATCGTGCGCGGCCTGCGCCTAAACCCGCAGGTCTCCACCTCAAGCTTTGATCTCGCCGATCCGGCCCGCCCGTTTTCACGCCTTGGCGAATGGGATGTTGCCAAGGTCGAAGCGGTGATGGATCAAATTTCCGGCTTTATGATCCACAACAACTGCGAAAATGACGATTTCGATCTGTTTGACCGCATGTTGGGGAACATCGAACAAAAGTTCGGATCGCTTTTGTCGCGTGTCGAATGGGTTAGTCTGGGTGGCGGCATCCACTTCACGGGCGAAAATTACCCGCTTGATAAATTCTGCGCGCGCCTTCGGGCCTTCGCGCAAAAATTCGGCGTGCAGGTCTATCTGGAGCCCGGCGAAGCCTCGATCACCAAAAGCACAACGCTTGAGGTCACCGTGCTCGATACCCTGTTTAACGGCAAGAATCTGGCGATTGTCGATAGCTCGATCGAAGCCCATATGCTCGATCTTTTGATCTACCGCGAAAATGCCAAGGTTCTGCCCAACACCGGCGACCATGCCTACATGATTTGTGGCAAATCCTGCCTTGCCGGGGACGTTTTTGGCGACTTTAATTTTGAACATGAAATCAAGGTCGGCGACCGCATCTCGATTGACGATGCCGCGGGCTACACCATGGTCAAAAAGAACTGGTTTAACGGGGTCGGCATGCCGTCCATCGTCATCCGGGAACTGGACGGTACAGAACGCGTTATTCGCGAATTTGACTTTACTGACTTCGTCTCAAGCCTTTCGTAACCCGAAAGGGCTGTTTTCATAGCGAACCGGGGCAGAACAAATCCTGCCCCCACCTCTCAAACAAGGGAGTTTTTGGCCCGACATGAAAAAGAATGTTCTGATTATTGGCGCCGGTGGCGTCGCCCAGGTGGTTGCCCATAAATGTGCACAGCATAACGACGTGCTGGGCGATATTCATATCGCCTCACGCACTGCTGTGAAGTGTCAGCAGATCATCGATAGCATCCACGAAAAGAAGGCGCTCAAGAACCCCGGCGTTCTGGAAGGCCATGCTTTGGATGCCACCGATATTGATGCGACCGCAGCCCTGATCGAAAAAACCGCAAGCCAGATCGTCATTAATGTCGGATCTCCGTTCGTGAACATGCCCGTCATGTCGGCCTGTATCAAAACTGGCGTTGCCTATCTTGATACCGCCATCCACGAAGAACAGGACAAAATCTGCGAAACCCCGCCATGGTATGCCAACTACGAATGGAAACGCCGCGAAGAATGCGAAAAGGCTGGCGTCACCGCCATCCTTGGCATCGGGTTTGATCCGGGTGTGGTCAATGCCTATGCCAAACTGGCGGTCGAAGATTACTTCGATAAAATTGACTCGATTGACATCATCGACATCAATGCTGGCAGCCACGGCAAATATTTCGCCACCAATTTCGATCCGGAAATCAACTTCCGCGAATTTACCGGCACGGTCTATTCCTGGCAGGACAGCAAATGGCAGTCCAACAAGATGTTCGAGATCAAGAAAATCTGGGACATGCCCGTGGTTGGCGAAAGTCAGACCTTCATGACCGGCCATGACGAAGTCCATTCCCTGTCACAGAATTTGGACGTACCGAACGTCCGCTTCTGGATGGGCTTTGGCGATCATTACGTCAATGTCTTCACCGTGCTCAACAGCATCGGCCTTCTGTCCGAACAGCCGGTCAAAACCGCCGAGGGGCAAGAAGTCATTCCGCTTAAGGTCGTAAAGGCCTGCCTGCCGGACCCAAGCTCGCTGGCCCCCGACTACACCGGCAAAACCTGCATCGGTGATCTGGTCAAGGGGACCAAGGACGGCAAGGAAACCGAAGTCCTGATCTATAACGTGGCTGATCACAAAGACGCCTATAACGAAGTCGGCAGCCAAGGCATTTCCTATACCGCTGGCGTGCCGCCGGTGGCCGCCGCCATGCTGATCGCGACGGGCGAATGGGATGTCAAAAAAATGGCCAACGTCGAAGACCTGCCCGCCAAACCGTTCCTGAACTTGCTCAACGGCATGGGCCTTCCGACCCGCATCAAAGATGCCAATGGCGACCGGGCACTGGATTTTAGCTAAGCCACCGCACATCGCATAATATGAACATTCTCAATGGCGGGCCTCAGTGCCCGCCATTTTTTATGGCGGGTCCTGACCAGAGGGTCAGAAAACCGTCTTTGTCGGACACAACCGGCGCATATATGAATTGACGCATAAAACTGGAAAACTCATTCTTGAGCGCCTAGGCTAATCTCTCACATAAAAGCCATTAAGGACTTCTCACTACCTATCAAGGTAGCAAAAGCATGAAACCTAGGAACATGATGCGGCCCAACATGCTACTGCCGTATATCGGCTCAGCATACCTTAAGAGCGATTTTCGCTACGCGAGAGGTAGGGTTTAAATAGATATGCCTTTTACAGCGGCCGATTTCGGATTCGACCTGAGCAATCGCGAGATCGCTACTCTCATTTATTTAGGCCTTCTTCTGGCCGCTGTGCTGCTGTGGAAAAAAGGACGTCCTAACGCGCTTAAAGTCGTGCGAGCCTTTTTTGCTCCAAAGATCGCACCAGTCTGGTTGCTCATGTCCCTCTACGTAGCAGCCTGTGTCTGGTTGCTCGCGTGGTTGGATCTTTGGGAATGGGCCAATCTTAAATCAACCCTGCTATGGTGGTTGACGGTCGGTTTTGCCGGTGTCTTTGAAGCCCAGCAGCTCAAGGACAAGCCAAATATGCTGCGCAAGCTCGTGCGCGATGCATTTACACTCTCCGCCGTCGTCCTATTCATCGCCGAGTTGGTGAGCTTCCCACTCTGGGTCGAACTACTAATGCTTCCTTCGCTAACGTTTCTCACTCTCCTTATTGCCGTTGCCGAGCGTCAGACTGATGAACCCGGCGTTGCACTAACGATGAAACTGCTGCGCGGAGTCCAAATTCTCGCGGGCCTCACCATTCTCGGCTTCAGCTATTGGCTGGTCGCCAACCGCGTCAACGAATTCTGGTCGCTGAGCACACTACGCGACTTTGGGCAACCATTGCTGCTCTGGTTAATGTTCATACCGTTCATTTTCTTACTAGCGGTTTATATGACCTACGAGGAAGCCTTCAAGCATTTACAGATAAGGCCAAAACAGACCTCTATCGTCCGCTATGCACGATGGCGCGCTCTACTCGCGTTCGGCTGGAATATCGACGGGGTGAAGCGTCTCGTGCGGGATATTCAAACGCGCGATATCACTGAGAAGGAAGGCATCAAAGAGGCCATCCAGGAAATAAAACAGCTCCTCAAGGTCGAAAAGAACCCACCAACTGTTTCGCAGGCCGAAGGCTGGTCACCCCATGCGGCGCGACTATTTCTTTTAGAATACGACCTCGCCACCGACGACTATCACCGAACGCAATGGGATTGGTTCGCACACATTCCATCGGTGAAGCTGAACGAAAAAGTCTTGGCTGATCGGTTTTCCTATTACCTAAGTGGTAATGAGCGCGCTGTGACACGATTGCGACTTGCACTCAACGGCTCAAACCAGAACGATACGAATGAAGCGCAGCGCGCCTTCGATGAACGCGCGGTGACCCTCCTCGCTAAAGCGTTTGATGCTGAGCGAGCGGCAACGATTTACGCTGGTGCCCAAACCGATGAGCCCGAAGAATTAGAGATTGATGGTATACAGGTGTCGCTGAACCGAACAGATTGGGGCGACGCTCACAGCGGTGGTTATGTGAGGAATCTGATTGTTAAGCATCCTAAGCACCAAGAAATTCACTAAAGCGCCTGCCTATCCATCTTTATCGACTTTTCTTTTCGCCCTAACCTGACCGCTGAGCAAAATGAGCAGCACACAGTGCCCGCCATTTTATATGCCGAGTCCTGACCTTCTGGTCAGGAACCCGACTTTTTAACGCACAACCGGGCGTTTATCCCTTTCCCACGCGACACACATCATCACCCTATACCTTCGGTCGCGCAATGCGCGAAAACGTCGGGTTCCCTTATAGTTTCGCCCAAAATAATCCCATCCTTATGAATAGGATTCTGGGCATTTCGCAGGCGCAAAAATAAACCTTTCAAAATCAACGGTTTGACAACCGAAACCGCTTTCGCTAGCGTCTCAAACTCTTTCCGAAAGCGGTTTCGGAAAAGAAGCAAACATCCCCACCAAGGTGATGAAGAAAAGATAAGGGAGGTTCCGTGCCACGCGCGCCACAACGTAGCGAGACCATGTCTATTGCCCGACTGGCAAAGCACCTTGGCCTGTCCGAGGGCACGGTTTCGCGCGCGCTGAACAACTATCCCGACATTGCCGACAAAACCATCGCGCGTGTGCGCAAGGCCGCCGATGAACTGGGTTATCGCCCCTCCACCACCGCCCGGCGCTTGGCGCGTGGTGTGGTTGAAACCATCGGCTTTGTCCTGCCCGCCCGTCATGGGCATCAAATTGACCCGTTTCTGGCCGAAATCCTTGATGGGTTGGCGACCGAACTGGCCCTGTCGGACTGGGACTTACTGGTTGCCGCCGTCCCCGAAGGCCATGACGAGGTCGAAGTCATGGATCGCCTCATACGATCCGGCAAGGTGGGCGGTTTTGTCATTGCCCGCACACGGCGCCACGACCCGCGCATCGACTATCTGCGCAAATCGCATATCCCCTTTGTCGTGCAGGGCCGCACCGAAGACTGCGACGATTACGCGTGGCTCGACATCGACAATGAAAAGGCGTTTGTTGATGCCATGGACCATCTTGTTGGTTTGGGCCATCGCAAGATCGCCTATCTCGGCGGCGATCCCGACCTGAACTATGCATGGCAACGCCGGTCTGGATATCTGAGCGCGGCAAAAACCCATGGCTGCGATGTTCTTGACGGCTACCTTCATGACGGCATCACCGATGAAATGGCCGCCCGGCACGCCGTTGCCGACCTCCTCAAACATCCCGACCGCCCCACCGCCATCCTGTGCGTCACCGACGCGGTCGCCATTGGTGCGATCCATGCGCTGGCCCACGCCGGAATCACGGTTGGCGAAGAAATATCCGTTATCGGTTTTGATGGCCTGCCGATGGGGGAGGCCATCCACCCCGGCCTGACCACCATGAGCCAGGCCAGTTATCAGGTCGGCCGCGCGGTTGGCCGGATCGTCGTCGCCCAGGCGAACGAGACCAAAGAGGCCAACGCGCCTGCATCCGAGTTTTCCCAAATCTTGTGGGAAGCAACGCTGACCATCCGTGGATCAGCCAATCCGCCGGCACCAAAGCCGGTCACCAATGCCAATCCGGCATCAATGCCGGTAACCAATGCCAAGGGAGGCATCTCATGAAAACAAGATTTACGCTGACCCTCGCAGCCGCCGCTCTGCTGGTTTCCACCAGCATGGCAAGCGCACAGCTGCGTTTCTGGACCATCGAAGAACAGCCAGACCGCCTTGCCAAGCAGCAGGAAATGGCCAAGGCGTTTGAGGAAAAAACCGGCACGGCCGTCGAAGTCATTCCGGTCACGGAATCCGAACTGGGCACACGGGCCACGGCCGCCTATGCCGCCGGTGATTTGCCCGACGTCATTTATCTCACCCTGCAATATGTCCTGCCATGGTCCGAGGCCGGTATCCTTGATACCGAAGCCAACAACGAAGTCATCCGCGATCTCGGGGCCGATACCTTTGCCCCCGCCGCCCTGTCGATGGCCGATTTTGACGGCGAAACCGCCGCCGTTCCGTCCGATGGCTGGACCCAGATGGTGCTGTACCGCAAGGACCTGTTTGACGAAGCCGGGCTTGAGGCCCCCAACAGCTACGCCAACATTCAAAAGGCGCTGGAAAAACTGCACAATCCGCCGGAAATGTATGGCTTTGTCGCCGCAACCAAGATCGACGACAATTTCATGAGCCAGGTGCTCGAACATGTCCTTCTGGCCAATGGCGCAACCCCGGTTGCCAAAGATGGCTCTGTCGGATTTGACAAGACCAAGCTCATTGAGGCACTCGAATTCTATAAATCCATCGCCAAGGCATCGCCCCCCGGTGATCTGTACTGGAAACAATCGCGCGAAGTCTATTTCGCTGGTCAGGCGGCGATGATCATCTGGTCGCCCTTTATTCTGGATGAACTGGCGGGCCTTCGCGACAGCGCCCCGCCCACCATCAACGATGACCCGACATCGGGCGAACTGGCATCGAAAACCGGCATCGTCACCCGCCTGACCGGCCCGTCCAACCCGGATGGTGCCGCATGGGGGGACATCAACTATTTTGGCATCACCAATGACGCCGATACCGATGCCGCCGAAGAATTCGTCAAATTCTCAATGGACGAAGGCTATGGCAATACCCTGTCCATCGCCCCCGAAGGCAAATTCCCGGTCCGCAATGGCACGGCCGATGAACCGGAAAAATTCGTTGATCTGTGGTCGACCCTGCCGGTTGGCGTGGATCGCAAAAAACCGCTGTCCGAACTCTATGACCCGGCTGTGATCCACGAAATCGTTTCGGGGCTTAAAACCGCGAACCGTTGGGGCGTTGCCGAAGGCCAGTTGGCCAAGGCATCGCGCATCATCAACAGCCAGATCATCAACACGCTGGTTCGCGAATATATCGACGGCGAACGTGATGCATCGGCAACGGCTGATTTGATCAACGAAGAAATCGCCGCCGTCGAATAAACGATCTTGAATTCGGGGCGGGCTGATTTTGGGTCGCCCCGGATATCTGGTTTTCACAACGGACCAAAGACGATGACAACGTCCCACAGCACCCAGACACCATCCGCAACAGCACCGCCCAAAAAATCAAAACTCGGCCCCATGGCCCGGCGCGAAGCCCGACTGGCCCTCTGGATGCTGGCACCCACCTTTATCATTGTCATGGGCGTTGTGCTGTTTCCGTTGCTGGCCAATTTCTGGATTTCGGTAAAGCCGGTCAAACTGTCCGATTTGCGCCCGCCAACCCCGGTGGTGTCCGAACGTGTCCGGGGGGACATGGATGTCGCGGGCGAAGAATTCCGCATTCAGTATCGCATGCGAAATTCATCGCAAACCGGTGCGATTGATGACGTTCTTCTGACCGATACCCTGCCGTCTGGCATCACCGTGACTGACATTGACCCGGCCTGTGAGGTTGATGGTCAAAACGTCACCTGCCGTCTCGACCGGCTTGAAGGCGGGGACCGTCAACGCCTTGAACTCAAAGCCACCGCCGATGCCGATTTTGCCGCCAATCCGGTGTCGCCCCGCGACAGCGAACCAACCTTGACCGGCAATTCCGAAAACATTCTCACCAACAACCAGTTCACGCTCGATAACTTTGCGCGCATCTTTGATTCCCGCGAATTCTGGAGTGTCCTTTGGGTCACCATTGCCTATACCGTCTTTGGCACCTTGGGCGCACTGGTGCTTGGCCTGTTTGCCGCCCAGATTTTAAACAAGCCCTTTAAGGGCCGCGCGATCATTCGCGGCCTTTTCCTGTTTCCCTATGTCGCCCCCGTGATCGCGGTCGCCTTTACATGGGTGATCCTGCTCGATCCGTTTAACGGCACGTTCAATGCCATTTTGCAACGCATGAACGTCACCGATGCCGGGGTAAACTTCTTTGGCCAACGCGCTTTGCCGATTGATATCTTTGGCCTGACCATTGAATTCCCGTTGGCCCTTGCGACTGTGATCGCCTTTGAAGCATGGCGGTATTTCCCGCTGTCGTTCCTGTTTATTCTCGCCCGCATGCAATCGATTTCCTCGGACATGTATGAAGCCGCCGAGGTTGACGGCGCATCCCCGCTGCAACAGTTCTGGCACATCTCCCTGCCGCAGCTTCTGGGCATTCTATCGACCCTGTTTTTGCTGCGCTTCATTTGGACGTTCAACAAATTCGACGACATCTTCCTTCTGACCGGCGGGGCTGCGGGCACGCGGACCCTGACCGTCGATGTCTATGAACAGGGCTTTGCCCTTTCAAACCTTGGGGCCGGGGCGGCCGTGGCCGTCGCCATCTTCATCCTGCTTCTGGTCTTTGCCGTGTTCTACTTCAAATTCGTCCATCGGGAGGATCAGTAATGCGTATTGGTACGGGTCTTCTACTTGCCCTGATTTCGGGCCTGATCTGGGGCGTGATTGCCATTGTCATTACCGGCATTTCCCTCACCCTGATTACCGGCCTCGCCGCCACCCCGATCATGTCGGCAGGTGCGCTTGCCGGGGCGGTCAATGCCGCGATCATTATCTCGCGCGCGCCTAAAAACCGCACACCGGGATTGTATCTTGTCGCCTTTGCCGCCGTGGTGATTGCGATGATGCTGGTGTCCTTTGGCATGCCGTTCAGCCTGTCATTCTCGCAAAATTCTGCCACTCAGGCCTTTGGCGTTGGCCTGATTGCACTGGCCATCACCTTTGCCAACCGCATGTGTCTGATGGATGCGCATGCGGGGATGCTCAAACGCTACAGCTTTGATCTTGTCATTGTGCGCGTGTTCAAGGGGCTTGGCTTTGTGTTTTTCAGCGTGATCGTCATCCTGCCATTCTATGTGATGGTGATGACCAGTCTTAAGAACCAGCAAGACCTGTTCTTGAACCCGCTTGATCTGTCGATTGATCTCTCGCAGGGTTTTGCCAGCCTGACCGACAGTTATGTCGAACTGTTTACCCAGTTCAATTTTGGCAGTTTCCTTCTGACATCGACAATCGTCTCCGTCTCGACCGTGATCATCACACTGGCCTTTTCCATTCCGGGTGCCTATGCGGTGGCGCGCTTGAAATTCCCCGGCCAGACCGTGCTTTCAAGCTCGATCCTGCTGATCTATCTCGTGCCCATGATCGTTCTGGTGATCCCGCTTTATGCGGTGTTTAGCCAGCTTGGCTTGCGCAACTCGCTGGTTGGCCTTTTGATTGTCTATCCGGCCACCACGGTTCCCGTCGCCCTTTACATGCTTCAGGGATATTTTCGCGGCATTCCCGCCGAACTTGAAGAAGCCGGTGTGATGGATGGTCTGTCGCGCCTTGGCGTGATCTGGAAAATCACCTTGCCACTCGCCCTTCCCGCCCTGGCATCGGTATCGCTGTATGTCTTCATGATTGCGTGGAACGAGTTCCTGTTTGCCTTCATGTTCCTCGATGATCCGGGCATCTTCACCCTGTCACGTGGGGTTGTCTCGCTCAATTCCTCCGAGGTTCCCCGTCAGCATCTCATGGCCGGTGCAGTAATTGCCACCGTGCCGATATTGGCGATCTTCCTGTGGTTTGAACGCTTCCTTGTTCAGGGCCTGACGGCCGGGAGTGTCAAGGGATGATCAAGTCACCAATCCATCAAATGCCAACCCGGCATTCCGCACCATCCACACCATCCATAAAAACAACGCCCACCGCCAAAGATCAGGAGGCCAAATAAAATGGGTCAGATCGAACTCAAAGACATCCGTAAATCATTTGGCGGTGTCGAGGTTATCAAAGGCATCGACCTTCAAATCGACGAGGGCGAGTTGGTGATTTTCGTCGGCCCTTCGGGCTGTGGGAAATCGACCTTGCTGCGCCTGATTTCCGGTCTGGTCGAGGCCAGCGACGGTCAGATCATCATTGATGGCGATGACGTGACGGGCAAACCGCCCGCCGAACGCGAACTTTCCATGGTGTTTCAATCCTATGCCCTTTATCCGCACAAATCGGTGCGTGAAAACATGGGCTTTGCGCTGACCGTGGCTGGCATGCCCAAATCCGACATCACCGCCAAGGTAGATGAGGCCGCCGCAACTCTCAAACTCGAAGACTACCTTGACCGCAAACCCAAGGCCCTGTCGGGCGGGCAGCGTCAACGTGTTGCCATTGGTCGCGCCATTGTCCGTGAACCGCGCGCGTTTTTGTTTGATGAACCGCTCTCGAACCTTGATGCGGCTTTGCGGGTTGAAATGCGCCTTGAAATCGCCCGTCTGCATCAAAAGCTTGGTGCGACCATGGTCTATGTCACCCATGATCAGGTCGAAGCCATGACGCTGGCCGACAAGATCGTTGTGCTGCAAGCAGGCCAGATCGAACAAATCGGTTCCCCGCTTGATCTTTATCGTCATCCGGGCAACCTGTTCGTCGCGCAATTTATCGGATCCCCGAAAATGAATGTGGTCGAATGCACCGGGGCGGGCACCAGTGTCACCTTTGGCAATGACAACACATCCGATATTGCCCGCAATGCCGAAGGCGCCACCAAAATGGGGGTCCGTCCCGAACATATGTCCCTCTGTGCCGAAAAGGACGGCATCCTTGTCGGTCAGATTGATGTCATGGAACATCTCGGTTCGGACAGCTTTGCCTATGTCAATGTCACCGACGTCGGACTTTTCACCGTGCGCATCGTCGGCCATTCCGATGCTGTCGTCGGTGATGTGGTCGGGCTGACGTTTGGATCGGAAAATGTGCATCTGTTCGATGCCGCCGAAAAAACCATTCCGGCCTGATCGATGACGCATTTTAATCCTCATACAATTAAAATGCGGTCAAATGTCACCCAGATGGCGAACCTTCGTCGGGCCCTTGGTTCGCCATTTGGTCATTTGCTTAAAATGAATAATAAAGATGATTATTCAAAAAATATGAATAATAAAAACAGTCCGAACCGCTACTTCAGCGACCCCAGAACCGCCAGACTTTCATAGCGCTTGATATAGGGTTCATGAAACACCCGATCGACAAATGCGCTGTATTCTTCCATGTCAGTCACTTGAATCCGCAACACAAAATCATGCGCCCCCGTCACATGATGACATTGGACAACTTCGGGCATTTTGGCGAATGCTTCACGCATCAACATATAGCGGTCCGGCCGGTCGCGCTCCATGGTCAAAAGCACGATAACCATCATCTTTTTACCAAAAACCTTAGGCGACACAATCGCAACATCGCGCTCAATCACGCCGGTTTCGCGCAATCGCTGAACCCGGCGCAAACAGGCCGCCGACGACAGCCCGACACGGTCGGCAAGCTCGCTGCCCGTCAAACGGCTGTTTTCCTGCAACAGTTCAAGCAGGCGATGGTCGAATTTATCAAGCTCCGCCACGGTTCAGTCTTCCCGGTTCATCATGATGTAACTCCCTGTAAACAAGGATGACCCAAGCCGCCAGCGAAAGAAAATCGTTTTTATAAAATTTTTGCGGAAATCTCGCACCGAATTGCGAAGTTTGCGCGCCAAACAACATATTGCAGGCGTAGTTTATCTGTGGGTTCAGAGGAAACTCTAACCCCTTATTAGCAAACAAACTAGCGAGCCAGCATCATGCCAGCACAAGTTACGACTGATCCCCTCGTCGCCACCACCAACGTTGCGCCGGTTTCAGGCGCATCTGTCTGGCGCTGGCTCGTCCTTTTGCCGCGCAAATGGGCACACGCATACAAGATCGCCCGCGACACCCAAATGCTGCGGTCGGCCCCGCGCGAAGTTCTTGACGATATCGGCATTGCACGCCGCGACGTTCAATTCGCTTGCGAACATGGTCGTCTGCCGAACTGAGATCCATTCCCCATCGGCAAACTGGCCCCCACCCTGTTTGCCGGTGAGATCTGATGTGATGAAAAGCCTGCCGGTACATATCCTGTATCGGCAGGCTTTTTCTTTTCGGGGTGGTTACCCGTCGGTTACCCACAGCCCCGCAATGATCAGCCAACAAGCCAAAAGAGAGAGATGAGGCGGTCATGCAATATCAGCTTAAGATCAATGGTGAATCCCGAACCGTTGACGCCGAACCGGGCACCCCGCTGCTTTGGGTTCTGCGCGACGAACTACAGCTTACCGGTACCAAATTTGGGTGCGGCGTTGCCTATTGCGGCGCCTGTACGGTGCATGTCGATGGCTATCCGACCCGGTCTTGCCAGACCTTTGTCGAGGATGCGGTTGAAACCGAAATCACCACCATCGAAGGGGCAACCGACAAAGTTGCCGAGGCCGTTCAGGCCGCTTGGCGTGAAAAGGATGTGGTGCAATGTGGTTGGTGCCAGTCCGGCCAAATCATGTCGGCCATCGGTCTTTTGACCGAAAACCCCAGTCCGACCGATGCAGACATCAAGGAATACATGTACGGCAATGCGTGCCGGTGTGTGACCTATGTCCGCATTAACGAAGCCATCAAGCTCGCATCGCAAAAGCTGGAGGCCTAAGTCATGACAATCAACGTTTCACGCCGTGGTTTCCTCAAAGCATCGGCTGCTGGCACCACCGCCCTTTTGGTCGGTGTAAACGCCAAGGGTGTTCTGGCTGCGGGAAGCACCGCATCCGCCGCCACCGATTTGAACCCGTTTGTTAAAATTGATGCCGATGGCACGGTCACCGTCATCATCAAGCATTTCGAAATGGGTCAGGGCACGACCACCGGGCTGACCACATTGGTCGCCGAAGAACTTGATGCCGACTGGGATGCGGTTGCCATTGATTTCGCACCGGCCAATACCGAACGGTATAAAAACCTGTTCTTTGGCGCACAGGGGACCGGTGGGTCGACCTCAATCGCCAATTCGTTCATGCAATACCGCGAAGCCGGTGCGGCAGCGCGTGATCTTTTGGTCCGGGCCGCCGCCCAGAAATGGGGTGTCGACACCAGCAGCATTTCGGTTGAAAACGGCATGCTGACATCGGGTGCCAATAGCGGTCATTTCGGTGAATTTGTCGCCATTGCCGCAACGCTTGAAGCGATCGAAAAACCAACGGTCAAAACCCCCGATCAGTTCAAACTGATTGGCAGCGAAAAACTGCACCGCAAGGACAATACCGGCAAAACCAATGGCACTGCGATGTTTGCCATGGATGTCAATCTGCCCGGTATGATCTATGCCGTGATCATGCGCAGCCCGAAATTTGGCGGCACGGTTGTGTCGTTTGACGATAGTGGTGCCAAAGACGTTGGTGGTTTTATCGCCGCACAGGTTCTGCCCAACAAGGCAGGTGTGGTAGCCTTTGGCAAAAATACATGGGCCGCGTTTCAGGCCCGTGATGCGCTGTCGGTTGAGTGGGATTTCAGTGCGGCTGAAACGCGCAGCACCGATGCCATGATGGCCGACCACAAAGCGATGCTTGAGACCCCGCAATTTGACGTCAATCACGAAGTCCCCTTGGCCTCCGTCGCCCCGATTTTGGCCGATGCGGCCACAACGATTGACGCCGAATTCGATTTCCCGTTCCTCGCACATGCGCCGCTGGAACCGGAAAACTGCACGATTGAACCCACCGAAAATGGTGTTCGCGTCCATGACGGTTGCCAGTTCCCGACCTTTACCCAGCCAATGGTCGCCGCCGTGCTTGAACTTGACCCGTCACAGGTCGAGGTCAAAACACTTTATGCCGGTGGATCATTTGGCCGTCGTGCCAATGCCACGTCTGACTACAATACCGAAGCCGCGATGGCCTTTGCCGTTTCCGGGCGCAAGGTTCCGGTCAAACTGGTCTGGAGCCGCGAAGACGACATTAAAGGCGGCTATTACCGTCCGATGTCGGCCCACCGGGCGAAAATCGGTCTTGATGCCGATGGCAAAATCATCGGCTGGGACCACCGGCTTGCGGTCAAATCCATTGTCAAAGGCACGCCGATGGCCGGTATGGTTCAAAACGACATTGACCCAACGTCCGCCGAAGGGGTTGCTGAAAGCCTGTATAACGTGCCGAATTTCGGCATTGGCCTCAGCGATTTCCAAACCCCGGTTCCGATCAACTGGTGGCGTTCGGTGGGACATACCCATACCGGGTTTGTCATGGAAAGCCTGATGGATATGGTCGCCACCCAAACCGGGCAAGACCCGATTGAGATGCGCCTGTCGATGCTCGATGGTGGTACGGCCAATCAGGCCCGCATGATCGAAGCCATCAAACTGGTCCGCGACATATCGGGCTGGAAAAAAGGCGATAAGCGCGGCTTTGCCAGCCACCTTTCGTTTAACACATGTGTTGCGGTTGTTGCCGATATCACGGTTGAGGAAACCAGTGTGCACGTCAACAAACTGTTCATGGCCGTCGAATGCGGGGTTGCCATCAACCCCGATGTGATCCGCGCACAGATGGAAGGCGGGGCGGGCTTTGCGCTCAGCGCCATCTTGCGCAATCAGATCACACTGACCGACGGGGAAGTCGATCAATACAACTTCCCGGACTATGAGCTTCTGCGCAACGAAGAGATGCCTGAAATCGAAGTCGCAATTGTTCCGTCAAACAATGCACCAACCGGTGTTGGCGAACCGGGCGTTCCCCCGACCGGACCGGCTGTCGCCAATGCCATTTTTGCGCAAACCGGAAAGCGGATCATGGATCTTCCCATGACCAAGGCCGGTTTCGACTTCGTGTAAGGCATACTGCCCGGAGAACCAAATTTCTTCCCCCCCTCCCTTGTGTTCTCCGGGCAGCCCCTTTTCCCTTGAAGGGAACAGATAATGAGCAACCAACTTTCTGCGATGCTAAACGCCTGGCATGCGAACCGTGACGCCACCGAATGGGTTTTGGGCACGGTGTATCGCACCGACGGCTCAGCCTATCGCAAGGCCGGGGCGATGATGCTGATCAATGGTCATGGACAGCAGTTCGGCCTGCTTAGTGGTGGCTGTCTTGAGGCCGATATTATCCGCAATGCCCGCAAGGCCATGATCACCGGCAAGGCGGTGATGCTGGTCTATGATGGCAATGACGAGGATGATCTGTCGTTCAAGCTTGGTGTGGGCTGCGGCGGCACGGTGTACATCATGTTGCAACCCGTTACTGCCCAAAATGATCTCGGCCTGTCCGATTTGCATCACGCTTTGACGCAGCGCGAAAGTGGTCGGTATTTCCAAAAAGTCGGTGACGTCACCGGGCATTTTGAAACCGGCGATATCACCGGACACGACAGCGCACAACAGACCGCCCATATTGAAAAGCGGACCGATGGTGACTGGCTGATCACACCGATCCGCCCTGAACCCCATGTTCTGCTGGTCGGGGGCGGACTTGATGCCCGCCCTGTGATTAACATCGCCCATGAAATGGGATGGGTGACGACACTTGTTGATCCGCGTGCGGCCAATGCGCGTGCCGAACATTTCGCACATGCAGATACGATTTTGCGCAAGATTGATGATGACCTTGCCCGCCATGTGTTTGAGGCCAAAGTCGATGCCGTTATCCTGATGGCCCATAGCATCAGCATTGATGGCGATGCCCTTGCGGTCCTTAAAACCACACCGATCAAACATCTGTCGGCCTTGGGACCAAATCATCGCTTTGCCGAGGTGTTGAAACACGCCGGGATCACCCGTTCTGATCTGGCATTTGATATTTCCAGCCCTGCCGGTCTTGATATCGGCGGGCAACTGCCAGAAAGCATTGCCCTTTCGATGCTGTCGGGTATTCATGCCGGGCTGTTTAAACAAAGTGCCGTGCCCGCCGTTTCCGCTGTTCCCGCCATGGCGCGTGCCGCAGAATGATACCGTTAGCGTGATGAACACCCCCATCAAGCCCCCGCCCCACCCTCTTGCCGTGCTGCTTCTTGCCGCGGGTGAAAGTGCACGGTTTGGCGGACGCAAACAGCTTGCCGATATCAACGGCACCTCAATGATCTGCCACACCATCGAGGCATTAAGCACGATTGCCGGGACAGATTTGTTTGTTGTTCTGGGTGCGTTTCAAGACGAAATCGCGCCTGCGATCAACGCGCCTACCCATATTATCACGAATGACAATTGGGCATCGGGCATGGGCGGTTCCATCGCGGCCGGTATGACGGAAATCCAGCATCACGGGTCTTATGATGGCGTTTTGATCGCACTGTGTGATCAGGTCCGTCTCGGGCCCGCCGATTATGATAAACTGATTGCCGCGTTCAATGGTCAGAACATCGTGGCCACCCGCCATGATGACGGATTTGGTGTTCCGGCGATTTTCCCGGCACATATGTTTAAATTGCTGGCGGCGCTCAATGGGCAGGCAGGCGCACGCAAGGTTCTGAATGGGGCGCACCATGAAGTGATTGGCGTCGATCTGCCAAATGCGGCACAGGATATCGATACACAAGATGATCTGATCGCAATGCGCGCGCAGAACACCTAAATAAGCGATTTGGCGACGACATGAATGTTTCGGGCTGCCCCCGATTGGAAGTGCGGCATGCTTGACCGCCGCAGGAAAAGAGACGACGTGAATGAAAGCAACTGCAAACATCATGGTCCTTCTGGTCGAGGACAACATGGATATCGCTGCCACCATCAGTGATTATCTGACGATAGAAGGCGTTGAATGCGACCATGCCTATGACGGGGAAACCGCATATCAGCGCGCGCTGACTGGTGAATATGACGTCATCCTGCTTGATGTCATGTTGCCGTTTCGCGATGGGCTGAGCATTTGCCGGGCCCTGCGCGATGAGGGCATTGACACCCCGGTTTTGATGCTGACCGCACGCGACACACTTGAAGACAAAGTCGAAGGGTTTCATGCCGGGGCGGATGATTATCTGGTCAAACCGTTCGAGCTTGAAGAACTTTTGCTGCGTACGCGGGTTCTGTCACGTCGGCGCAGTGGCGAGGTCAAACGGTTTGCCCTGCGCGATTTGATGATTGATTTTGAAAACCGGTCGGTCATCCGATCAGGTCAAAACATCAATGTATCGCCAACCGGCTGGACCATTTTGGAGGTGCTGGCACAGAACAGCCCACGGGTTGTTACCCGGTCGCGGTTGTCCATGGCATTATGGCAGGGGGACCCGCCCGATACCAATGCGCTGAAAACGCATCTTTACAAATTGCGTCATCGGATCGACAAACCGTTTGAGCAAAATCTGATTCACACCATTCCGGGCCAGGGCGTGGCCCTGCGCGAGTAACTGTTATGAACACCACCTGTTGTGCCCCCAAAACCCGATCCTTTTCGCGCTTTGTGCGCAATTACGTCTTGCTGGGATTGGTGGTCACGCTGGTTCTTTATACTGCGGTGCTGAATTTCTACATGCTCTATGGCAAGTGGATGGTTGCGGCCTTTCAGCTTCAACTGATTGCCGAGCAATATGACGATCAGCTTGCCCGCGACCCGGATGCTCCGTTGCCCAAGGGGTTCAATATTGAATCCTTTGAACGGTTTGACGAACTGCCCGCAGAGCTGCGCGCGCATGCACGCCCCAAAGACCTCGAACTTAACGAACTTTTCTATATCAACACGGATCAATATGCCGACCAGAAAGACCCAGAAAATCCGATCTTTCTGGTTTTTCCCCACCAGCTTGCCGATGGTCGTGAAATCCTGATTTTGCAGACCTATCATGTCGGCGATGGCGAAAGCGTCTTTTTTGAGCGCCTGCACAATCTGGCCCTGCTTTCGATCCCGTTTGCCATGGCGGTTATTGGCATCTTTGCATGGTTCCTGTGGATCATTGGCAAACGCCTGACCAAGCCGTCTGAAAACCTGCAAGACTGGGCCAACAATTTGACGACCGAACGGTTGGCCGATCCGATCCCTGATTTCGGGTTCGAAGAACTGAATGACGTTGCGCGTGAATTGCATCGGTCGGTCAATCAGATTGACCAGTTTGTTGCGCGTGAACGTGAATTCCTGCGCCAAGCCAGTCACGAGCTCCGCACCCCTGTGACCATTGTGTCTGGCAATGTTGAATTGCTGGAAAAAAGCCCGCTGAACCAGACCCAGTCGCGGGTCATGACCCGGATCAAACGGGCAAACCGCAACATGCAGCAACTGCTGGAAACATTGTTGTGGCTGGGCCGGGACAACGCGCCGGTCGGCAGTACCGAACACATCAGTTTCGCAGCCTTTATCGAACAGGAAATCAGTGATCTTTCCTATTTGACCGACGGCAAGCACGTCACATGCAGCTTTACCCCCGATTGCGAAGACACCGTGATTGCCACGTCACGGGCGGCCTTGATGATTGTCATATCCAACCTGATCCGCAATGCGTTTCAACACACTCCCAAGGGGCAGGTGACCATCACGCTAAAGGGGACAGCATTGACCGTCAAAAATACAATTTCGACCTGTACTGGTGAATGTGCCACCCCGCAGGGTGAGGGCATCGGCCTGCAACTTGTCCGGCGTATTTGCGCGCGCCTGAACTGGCATTGCACGCCGACCCACCTTCAAAATGGTGGCATGTCGGTGACCTTTGACCCCGGCGCCGATACGCTGGTCAAACCAGAACCGGAACTTGTGACAAGCTGATCACGGATGGAATATGGTCGCCGCCGGATGGGTA
Organism: Thalassospira sp. GB04J01; assembly: GCF_000751115.1. Taxonomy (NCBI): domain Bacteria; kingdom Pseudomonadati; phylum Pseudomonadota; class Alphaproteobacteria; order Rhodospirillales; family Thalassospiraceae; genus Thalassospira; species Thalassospira sp. GB04J01. The sequence continues at coordinate 114,096 of NZ_CCDX020000012.1, forward strand.
AACGTCACCCGGCCATCCTTCATCCCCCAAATCGGACGACTGATTTCCGAGATGACCTGTGCGCGGCTTTTGGCGGGCAGGACAATAAAACTTGCGGCCTCACCCACCGCGATTTTGCTTGATCGGCCCAGCAATTTTGCCGGGGCATCGGCGACCATGGCAAAGCAGGTTTCAAGTTCCGCCTCGGTCGAAAGTTGGCTGACATTGGCATAAAGATTTGCCATGCGCGACAGCGAACAATCGCCATAGGGCGTAAACGGGTTCAGCACATTATTGGTCGCAATCGTGCAACACACACCCTGTGCGGCCAGTTTGTGCGCCGGTGCGACCCCGTGTGGTACCGAATGGTCATGATCGCGCCCGGTCAGGAAAAGATCGGTTGCCGGTAAAACCGTCAAGCCAATCCCGGCGTCGCGCATAAGCGCAATCGTGTCATCAAGTTGTGCCTTGGGCAGGACGGACAATTTGGTCACATGGCCAATCATCACCCGCCCTTGCCAGCCAAAGGCGATGGCTTGTTTGGCAACCGCGTCCAAATGCCGCCAACTGGCATCGAGATCGAAATCGAGATGGAAATCCAGATCAACGTCATAGTCGCGCGCCATTTCAAACAGGCGCAAAATCTGACCTTCTGGATCGGTATCCATATAGGGACATCCGCCGAGCAAATCCGCGCCGTTATCAAGGGCTTCGCGCAGTAATTCTTCGGTCCCCGGATAATTAAGCAGGCCTTCCTGCGGGAAGACGCAGATTTCAATATCCATCGCCCAGACGTAGTCGGCCTTCAGGCGTTTAATCGCGTTAAAGCCCGCAAGCCCGATGCCCGGATCAATTTCAACATGGGTGCGCACCGCATTGGTGCCCTCGGTAATTGCCTTTTCAATGACGCGTGCGCCGCGTGCGTAAATGTCATCTTCGGTAAAGCCGCTTTTGGCGTTGGCAACCGCACTGATCGCCCCTTGGAGCGTGCCGGTTTTGTTTTTGGCCCGATCAAGGATACAGGCCTTATCAAGATGCAGGTGGCTTTCGACAAAGCCGCAACTGATCAACTGACCGTCCGCTTCAAAAACCGGGGCATCGCCGGTTAGTGACGTGGCAATTTCGATAATCTTTCCTTGGCCAACGGCAATATCAACCAGCGTGTTTTCACCGGGCAGGCAGGCGTTCCTCACCAAATAATCAAGCATCTTACTGTGCAACCTTTTTGGGTTCTTTTGTGGTTTGTTCGGCACCGCCAAGATAGGCGGCAATCAGGCGTTCATCACGGCGAAGCTCGGACGCCTTGCCTTGGGCGACCACCTGCCCCTGTTCAAGGACATAGGCGTAATCGGCCACGGAAAGCGCCATGGTTGCCATCTGATCAACCAGAAGGATCGTCACCCCGTCATCGCGAAGTTCGCCCAGAATGGCATAAAGTTCCTCGGTCATGGCCGGGGCCAGACCAAGGGATGGCTCATCAAGCAAAAGTGCCTTTGGCTTTGCCACCAATCCACGCGCAATCGCCATCATTTGCTGTTCACCGCCCGACAAATGCCCGGCCAGACTGTTGATGCGATCACGAAGGCGCGGGAAGCGTTTCAGGATGCCTTCGAGTTCGTCCTTACTGACCGGTTTTGGTTGTTTATAGGCACCCAGTTCGATGTTTTCGCGCACGGTCAGTTCGGGGAAGACCTGCCGTCCTTCGGGGACAAGGATCAGGCCCTGTTCGACGATCTGATGGGGGGCCAGCGTATGGATATATTCGTTGTTTAAAACGATGCTGCCTTTGACCGGGCGCAACAGCCCGGCAAGGGCGGTCAGGAAGGTTGATTTACCCGCCCCGTTTGCCCCCAGAAGGGCGACCATTTCGCCCTGTTGGACTTTTAAATCAACCGATTGCAAGACCGGTGCGGCACCATATCCCGCCGTCAGACGCAGGGTTTCAATCACCGGGGAAGCACCGGGTTCGAACGGAATGGGACGCGGGCGGGCCTTCATTTCACCATCGCCAAGATAGGCCGCGATCACCTGTGGATCGTTTTGCACTGCCTGCGGTGATCCGAAAATGATCGGGGTTCCGGCATCAACCGCCAGAATATGGTCGGAAATGCCCATGACCATTTCCATGTCATGTTCGACCAACACAACCGTCATTCCGGCATCGGCCAATTGCCGCAACAGTTTGGCAAGCGACACCTTATCGGCATGCATCAAACCGGCTGCCGGTTCATCAAGCAACAACACGCCGGGTTTGGTGGCAAGTGACCGGGCAATTTCGACCAACCGGCGATCCACATGCGGCAAATCACCGGCCCGGGCATCAATATCACCAACGTAGCCGCAAAATGCCAACAGCCCAGCCGCGTGGCTGCGGTTTTTGTCCGATGCAATCACCGAAAACGGTGCGCCAAACCGCCCGACCGGAAGGCCGGCGATCACATTATCGATCACGGACATGTTTTCAAACAGACGGGTTGCCTGATAGGTGCGCGCAATGCCACTGCGTGCGGCAAAGTCGGTTGGACGTCCGGCGATATCCTGCGCGCCGATTCGCACCGCCCCTTCGGTTGGTTTGTAAAAACCGCTGATGATGTTCAAAAGCGTGGTTTTACCCGCCCCGTTCGGGCCGATGATCGATGTTACCTGCCCCGGTTTGGCGGCAAAGGAAACGCTGTTGACCGCCTTGACCCCGCCAAAGGCAATCGACACATCATCGACGGTTAACCCATCGGATTTTGGGTATGCTTTGAGACCCGCCTCAATCTCGGCGGGGGGAATGGCCGTGACACCGCGTTTGGCAATCGGGATGAAGCGCTCCACCACGCCAACCAACCCGCGCGGTGCAATCAGAAGCACCACAATCAAAAGGGCACCGAAAATCAGCAGGCGGTATTCGGCAAAATCAGACAGGAGTTCTGGCAACAGCACCGAAACAGACGCCCCGACCAATGGCCCCAGCACCGTGCCCGCACCGCCCAGAATGACGGCGAAAAGATAGAGGATCGACTGGCTGATCGGGAAGTTCGAAGGTGCGATAAACATCATCAAAGGTGCGTACAACGCACCCGCCAGACCGGCCATGGCAGCCGCAATGGCAAAGCCAGATGCCTTGACCGCAAAGGCGTTATAGCCAAGGGAACTTGCGGCGATTTCGGCATCGCGCATGCTGGTCATCGCCATGCCCCAGCCACTGACGGCCAGACGCCGGAATGCCAGCAATCCCAAACCGCCAACAATCACACACAGCATCACCAGATCGCGTTCGGCAAAAACGTAAGACCCGATTTGGGGCATCGGAAAGCCCATCAGGCCATTTTGCCCGCCGGTCAAAGACCGCCATTCAATTGCGCCATGTTCGACAATGAAGGCAAAGGCAATGGTTACCATCGCCAAAAACGGCCCGGCCATCCGCACAGCCGATATGGCCAGCACACAGCCCGCAATCGCGGCAATTATGGTCGCGGCCAAAAGTGAAAACCAGAAATTCAGCCCGGCCAATGTCAGGATCGCACTGGCGTAGGCACCAATGGCGAAAAAACCGACCTGCCCCAGCGATACAAGGCCGGTCAACCCATACAAAACGTTCAGACCCACACATAAAACTGTGGTGATGGCGACAAGGCCGATGATGAACTGGGTATATCCGCCAGTGATCGAAACGCCGATCAGACCACCGATGACGGCGAGAATAATCGTGCAATCGAGTGCAACAGGCTTGTTCAACTTCGGGATGGGATTTTTGAATTTGGGAAGGCTTTTCATCATCAGACCTTTTTGATCGCAGCACGGCCAAACAGGCCACTTGGTTTGATGGTCAGAACCGCGATCACCAAGGCAAACACGACAATGAAGGTATAGGACGAGCCGAGATAGGTGGTCACACCGGCCTCAACCAGCCCATAGATAAATCCGGCCAGCATCACCGCATAGGCCGATGTCATGCCGCCCAGAATGGCGACTGCAAAGGCCTTAAGACCAAACAATGTGCCCATGTCGGAATGTACGGAAAACAGTGGCGCGATCAAAAGCCCGGCACAGCCCGCCAGCATCGATGAAATGGCAAATGATCCGGTCACCATCACGGTAGTGTTAATGCCCATCAGCTTGGCGGCCTGAAGGTTTTGCACCACGGCCAAAAGTGCGCGCCCCTGACGGGTATGGCGAAACAGCGCGTGCAAGGCCAGCGCAACACCAATGGCGGCAATCGGGATCAGGATTTGTTGCGGATACACCCCGGTGCCAAACACATTCCAGCTTTCACCGACAAGGTTTGACGGCAACGTGCGCGGCTCATTGCCAAAGGTGAACAGCACCACGTTATCAAGCAGAATACCGCCCGCAACCGTTGCCATCAGCCAGGCTTCGGAATTGCGAATGGCAAACGGGCGGACAAGGAAAAACTCCACCAGAATACCGGCCACACCACAGCACAGGATCGCCAGCGGATAGCCCACAATGACCGGAAAGCCATATTGTTCACAAAACACAAACCCCAATACGGCACCCAGCATTACCATGCTGCCTTGCGCGAAATTGACTTTTGAGGACACCGAATAGGTGATCTGAAATCCGAGTGCGACCAGTCCGTACATACTGCCAAGACCGATGCCGGTAATCAGGGCTGCGATTAAGAGTGTCATTGCCGGTTACCTGCTTGTCGATTGCACATAGGTGCAGCGTTCAAAGGGATAAAAACCCTTGCGGCACAGAGCACCGCAAGGGGTGAAAAAGATCGATTATTTGATCGGAATGATCTGACCTTCGACGAAATGCGCGAAGGTGTAATCTTCGGGACCAAGCGCGTCCTGATCGTCCGGGGTGAACGGCGTGTCATAGGTTTTGATCATGCCTTTGATGCCGGAAATCTCGTACATCGCTTGGCGAATGGCCGCACCATCGGTCGAGCCAGCCTTTTCAATCGCAGCAGCCGTCAAAAGGGTCGCGTCATAGGCATTGGCAATGCCGGTTGCCGGGGTAACATCGGCCAGCGTTTTGATCTCAGGGAACTTTTCCTGAAGTTTGACGAACATCGGATCGGCCGCGTCGGTAAACAGATAGGTCTGAATGAAATGGACCTTTTCGCCAGATTTACCGGCAAGTTCGGTGAAACGACCACCGGCCGGGCCCCAATGCGATGAAATCGGCACATCCCAACCCATACGATCAAGCGATTTGATCACCTGTGCGGTCGGGGCAACGTTGGCCACGACAAACAGGGAATCTGCACCGTTTTCTTTTAAGCGGGTCAGCTGCGGGACGACGTCAACGTCGTTTGATTCAAACTTTTCAATCCCGGCATGTTCCATACCGCGTTTATCAAGTGCCTTGAGCAAACCCTTTTCATTGGACTCACCCCACGGGTTGTTGATCAGGATCATGCCCGGTTTTTTCGCACCGTAATTGGCAATCAGATATTCAGTGATCGCTTCGTCGACATATTCATCCACGGCCGAAACACGGAAGACATAGTTTTCATCCGCACCGTTTTTGGTGATCCCGGTGCCTGCTGCCCATGGGCCGATGAACGGAATTTTCTGCTGATTGACGAACGGTACAATGGCAAAGGAAACCGGCGTATCAAGCCCCCCAATGATCGCAGCAACACCTTCACGCTGTGCCAGTTCACGTGCCGCAACCAGACCTTTGCCCGGGTTGCCTTCATCATCACGCGATACAAGTTCAAGCGGTTTGCCAAGAACGCCACCGTCGGCATTGATCTTGTCAATCGCAAGCATAATACCACGCGTAATCGCCTCACCCGATTTGGCCGACTGACCACTTAGCGCAGCAACAAGGCCGAGCTTGACGGTATCTTCGGCACGGGCGTTATGGGCGGGCAAGACGGCGGAAAACATCAGTACCGCCGCAGCACCCAGAAGGGCGGCACGGCGCGTGAGTTTCGGGATAGGCGAAGAAATAGGCATGTGAGACTCCCTGATTATATGACTTTTACAGTTGGTCGTCGCAGTTTCACGGTGCGCGCCAAATGACCTTCGCACTGCAGCAAGGGGCGTGCCAAAAACAGGAAATCAATATAATCAGACAGTTACGCGATTTTTAATCGCGTGAAATTTGTGCATTGCCTTATGTATACGCAAATTGCATGCAATTATTGCATAAAATTAGTGCATGCAAATTTTCTGCCCACGTATTATGCTCATCGCAGATCAAATGCCGTGAATGAGGATTTCCAAATGACTGAGACACCCGCACAAAACGTGCTTGATACCCTGCCACCAGAAGCCAAAACCGTGCGCGATTTTCTTGATGCGTCGATGAAGCCTGACCCGGATCTGGCCGCGACATTCATGTCTGATGATGTGGTCATCACCTTTACCGATGGTCAGAAATACGACCATCCGACAGGCACAACCGCGTTTAATGCGGCACGTTATAAATGGGTGAAAAAGAAGTTCGGTCAGTTTGACGTCGCCAAAAACGACAGTGAGACAGTGGTTTACAGCACCGGCTGGCTATACGGCGAATGGCCGGATGGCACCGCGTTTGATGGCAACCGGTATGTTGATCGCTTTGTGATCAAAAACGGCAAGATCGTCAAAATGGATGTCTGGAATGAAAGTGCCGAACGCATTCTGGTGCGCAAGGGCATTCGGGCCTAATCACAGCTAGCTGGTGACACGGATGCAAAGACACCCCGATATCCCTGATAACCGCCTGCTCTTGCGGACGGGTGGTTATGCGTACAGCGGTTTGCGTATATCACGCGCCGCCGTCACGCACCTTTTTGGCATAGGGTTCAAGCGCATCAAGATACACAAGCGGCCCGCCCTCGTCAGTGGTGAAAAGGGCCCGGTCGGCAACGGCATTAAGATGATGGCGCATCAATTTGCGCGCGGTGTCCTCATCGCCCGTCGCCAGGGCCTCGATGATCTGCCGGTGTTCGGCAATGCCGCAATCGGTCGAATGGGGCCGGGCATACAGCGACAGCGTCAAGCCACAGCGATAGCCGATTTCTTCGACGTAGCGCAGCAAGACCGGGCTTCCGGCAAGTTTTGCCAACAAGATATGAAACTCGGTCGCCAGCCGGATCGATTTTGGCTCGGCCGCGTGTTCGGCCTCGACTTCCTTGGCAAGGTGACCTTCAAGTTCGGCAATGATGTCAGGCGTCATATTCTTGATCACCCGGCTGATCACAAGGTCTTCGATCTGGGTGCGCAATTCAAACAGATCACGGGCTTCTTCAAGGCTGGGCTTGGCAACCATCGCCCCCTTGTTACGGCGAAGCTCAATCAGGCCTTCGGCGGCAAGCCGTTCAAGCGATTGGCGGATAAGCGTGCGGCTGACGCCAAACCGTTCGCCAAGCGAATCTTCGGGCAATTTCATACCGGGCATCAACACCCGTTCAAGAATGGCCGAACGCAACGCCGAACTGATCATGTCGGTGCGATGCTTTACCTTATCAGATGCCTTCATGCCGATCCGTCACGTTTGATGCGCCATACAATTTTACCCGTCTCGTTTGTATAGTTGATTGCATACAATTTAGCCACCACAGATACCCCAATCTGAATTTACGGAAAGAAACCGCTGCCATGACCGACATAACGGCCCCCTCCACCTTCCGCGCCATGGTCACAAGCCCCAGTACCGCCGCCAGCCACGCCGGGGCAAACGTGCTGCGCGATGGCGGCACTGCGATTGAGGCGGTCGTCGCCACAGCCGCGATGTTAGCGGTAACATGCCCGCATTTCTGCGGTATTGGCGGGGATGCGGTCTGGATGGTGTCGGACAAATCGGGCAAGGTTCAATCGTTTCTTGGCATTGGGCAGGCGGGTGAAAAAGCGCCTGAGACCATAACACCGGGAACGCCCATTCCCCTGCGTGGCCCAGCATCAACATTAACCACCGCCTGCACAGTTGATTCATGGCAACACGCGCTGGATCATTCGGCCCGCCATTGGGGCGGGAAACGCAGCTTGTCGGGTTTGATCGCCCCGTCGATTGAGCTGGCTGAAAACGGTTTCCCGATCAGTGCATCGCAATGTTTCTGGCTGAACTTCCGTAAAGACGAATTTGCAAACTGGCCGGGGTTTGCCGCCATCTTCGCCCCCGATGGCCGGATGCCAAAACCCGGCGAAACCTTTAAACAGCCCGACCTTGCCCGCAGCCTCAAACAGATCGCAGCCAAGGGGGCGCGTGACTTTTACGAAGGCGATCTGGCACAGCGCATTGTTGCGGGCCTTGCAAACGCAGGATCCCCGATCACGGTAAATGACCTTGCCCAAACACGCACCCGCACAGTGGATGCGGTGTCGCTTGCCTATGGCGATGTCACGCTTTATGCCCCGCCCGCCCCGACACAAGGATTGGCGACCCTGATGACCATGGGCATCTTGCGCGAACTGGGGGCAAAGAACTGGGCCGAAGGCACGGCCGATCATTACCATCTGGTGGTTGAGGCGATTAAACGCGCGTTTCTGGCGCGCGACCGCATTGCCGACCCGGATTTCAATCTTGATGATCTGAGCAATATGTTGACCGACGAGGTTTTGACATCCGCCGCCGACGATATTTCAACCGCCCACGCAATGGATTGGCCCCATCCGTTCCGCCATGGCGATACAGTGTTTTTGGCGGCAACCGACGCACAGGGCAATTGCGCCAGTGTGCTTCAAAGTACCTATTTTGATTGGGGCAGCGGAGTTGTTGCGGGCGATACCGGCATTGTCTGGCAAAACCGCGGTGCTGCCTTTAGCACCCAGCCGGGTCATCCCAATGAACTTAAACCCGGCAAACGCCCGTTTTATACCCTCAACCCCGGCTTGGCACTGAAACACGGCAAACCGCATTTGCTGTATGGGACGCAGGGTGCGGATGGACAGCCGCAAACATTGGCGATGCTCCTTAGCCGTTTACTTGATTTTGGCCTGTCGCCTGCTGAGGCCCTGGCAAAGCCACGCTTCTTGCTGGGCAAGACATTTTCAGATGCCAATGACAGCCTGAAGCTTGAAGCCGATGCCGGGGATGACGTGTTTGATGCCCTTGCCAAACGCGGGCATATCTTACGTGAAATCGAAGCCCAAAGTGCGCTTGCCGGTCAGGCCGGGATCATCCGCATTGATGACGACGGTGTTGTTGATGGGGCGCATGACCCGCGCAGCGACGGCATGGCGATTGGGGTTTGAAACGGGCTATCGCGGGCAATGATCAGGATGGGCGTTTTCAAACGCCTTGATGGCAGAACAGCGCTCGGCAATCGCGTTGATCCGGTTAAACCGGCTGGTATCAACGCCCCAGCGATGGGCATTATAAAGCTGCGGGATCAGGCAAATATCGGCCATGCCGGGCCGATCCCCATGACAGAAATCGCCTTGGGAAGCTTCAGGACCTTGGGCCAGCATAGCTTCAAATCCGGCCAAACCCGATCCGATATATTTTGCCATCCATTCTGATCGCGCCGCATCGGGGTCCTCGCCATGGGTGGTTGCCATATCCATGACATGGCGCACCACGCCAAGGTTACAAACGGGATGAATATCCATCGCGATCACGTGTGAAAGTGCGCGAACCCGTTGGCGGGCCAAGGTATCAGTGGGCAACAATCCCTGACCGGGTCGGGTTTCATCAAGATATTCAAGGATCGCCACCGACTGGGTCATCATGATCCCGTCAATCTCAAGCGCGGGAACCAATCCTTGTGGGTTATGCTGCAGGTACGCGGGGGACTTATGCCCCCCGGTGAGCAAATCTACTGGCACCGTGCGGTACGCAATGCCCAAAAGCCCCAAGGCAATCCGCAGCCGATAGCTAGCTGAGGATCGCCAGTAATCATATAAAACGACCTCAGCCATGATCCGCCACCTTAGCCCTTATATTGCGTTACGGTCTGATCGATCGCGCCAAAGATCGATGTGCCGTCTTTGCCGAGCATCTCGATCTTGACCCGATCACCGAACTGCAAGAATGGGGTTTTGGCCGCACCGGTTTCAATGGTTTCAATCATGCGAATTTCGGCAATGCAGGAATATCCCGCCCCGCCTTCTGCAACCGGCTTACCCGGGCCCCCGTCCAGTTTGTTTGACACCGTGCCCGACCCGACCACACTGCCCGCGCCAAGGGGGCGTGTGCGTGCGGCATGCGCCACCAGTTGGGCAAAATCAAAGGTCATATCAACACCTGCATTGGCCCGGCCAAACGGTTTGCCATTCAAGTCAACGTTCAAAGGCAAATGCACCTTGCCCCCATCCCATGCATCGCCCAATTCGTCTGGCGTCACGGCAACGGGTGAGAAGGCCGACGACGGTTTGGACTGGAAAAAGCCAAATCCCTTGGCCAGTTCGCCGGGAATTAGGCCGCGCAGCGACACATCATTGACCAGCATGATCAGGCGGATGGCATCGCGTGCCTGATCAAGGCTGGCACCCATCGGGACATCGTCGGTGATGACCGCGATCTCGCCTTCCATATCAATGCCCCACGCGGTATCGGCCATTGCAATATCATCACATGGCCCCAGAAAACGGTCCGATCCGCCCTGATACATCAGGGGATCGGTCCAGAATGTTTCGGGCATTTCCGCACTGCGGGCTTTGCGCACCAGTTCGACATGGTTGACATAGGCCGACCCATCCGCCCACTGAAACGCGCGCGGCAAGGGGGAATGGAGTTGGGTGGTATCAAGTTTTGTCCGCTTGGCAATGGTTGAACCAGCGCCAACCTCGTCAGACAATTCTTGTAACCGCGGAGCAACGGTAGCCCAATTATCAAAGGCGGCTTGCAACGTTGGCGCGATGGCGCTGGCATCAACATAGAATTCAAGATCACGGGTCACCAGAACAAGTTTGCCGTCACGGGTACCGTTTTTAAGGGTTGCGAGTTTCATATTGTTGGTTTGCCTCTATTTACGGCCTTCGGGGGTTCCGTCGAACTTGCGTTCAAGCGCCGACCAGCAATCGAGATAATCATCCTGAAGGGTATCGAGTTCGGCGGCGAATTTGGTCAATTGCTGCGGAAACCGGGTTTCGAACATAAAGGCCATGGTGCCCTCAAGCTTCTGCGGGCCAAGCTCGGCATTGGAGGCCTTTTCAAACCCGAACGCATCAGGGCCATGGGCCAGCATCATATTGTGCAAACTCATACCACCGGGAACGAACCCCTTTTCCTTGGCGTCATATTGCCCACAAATCAGCCCCATGAATTCAGACATGATGTTACGGTGATACCACGGCGGGCGGAAGGTATGTTCGGCCACCATCCAGCGCGGCGGGAAAATTACAAAATCGACATTGGCTGTCCCGGCCTCGTCCGAGGGGGCGGTCAGCACGGTAAAGATTGATGGATCGGGATGATCAAATGCAATCGCACCAACCGGTGAAAACGTCCGTAAATCATATTTGAACGGTGTGTAATTGCCATGCCATGCCACCACATCCAGCGGCGAATGGTCAATGCCGGTTTCGTGGAACTGGCCACACCATTTCACCAGCACCCGGCACGCTGTTTCCTTATCCTCATAGGCCGCAACTGGTGTTTTAAAATCACGAGGATTGGCAAGGCAGTTGGCCCCAATCGGGCCCCGATCGGGCAGGGTAAATTTCGCGCCATAGTTTTCACACACATAGCCGCGTGCACCGCCGTCATGACTCGTTTCAAGAATGCTGACCTTAAACATCATGCCCCGCGGGATCAGGCCAACCTCCATCGGGGCGACGTCCATCATGCCAAGTTCGGTGAAAAGCCGAAGGGTCCCGGCTTCGGGCACGATCAGAAGTTCCCCATCGGCATTGAAGAAATAATCATCGACCATGTCGGCGTTACAGACATAGACATGGCTTGCCATGCCTGTCTGGGTCAGAGCATCGCCCGCCGTGGTCATCGTGCGCATGCCTGCAATAAAATCGGTTGGCACATCTGGCATGGGCACCGGGTCCCAGCGCAATTGACCAAGGGCCAAGCTGTGATCATTCAGACACGGTGCGGTTTTCCAATCGGATAGATCAAGAGTACTGAACCGCCCATTATGGCGCACACTGGGCCGGATACGATACAGCCAGGACCGTTCATTGGTGCCCCGCGGGGCAGTGAAAGGGGAGCCTGAAAGCTGTTCGGCATAAAGCCCATAGGCGCATTTTTGCGGGCTGTTTTGCCCTTCCGGCAGGGCACCGGGCAGGCTTTCGGTTTCAAAATCGTTTCCGAAACCTGTCATATAGGTCAGGTCTTGCTGATCAACGGCGTCTTTGGCCCCATCGTGGGTCGGCTTATCAAGCATGGCGCAATCCCGTCTACGATAACAACAAACCGTCAGGACCGCGCGAAACACGGTCCTGACTGGGATATGGGGTCTGGAACCCTATTCCGCAGCATCAACTTTCAAAACACCGCGGCGAATTTGGTCTTCTTCGATGCTTTCAAACAGGGCGCGGAAGTTACCCTCGCCAAAGCCTTCGTCGCCTTTGCGCTGGATAAACTCGAAAAAGATCGGGCCGATGACGGTTTTTGAGAAGATTTGCAGCAGGATTTTGGTCATGCCGCCATCAATCACCCCTTCGCCGTCAATCAGGATGCCGTGCTGTTTCATCCGTTCAATCGGTTCATCATGACCGTGCACGCGCTCGTGGGATTTTTCGTAATAGGTTTCCGGCGGACCGGGCATGAATTTAAGTTCATTGGCCGCAAGCTTATCGGTGGCATCGTAAATGCCGTCCGTGCCGACCGCGATATGCTGAATGCCTTCGCCTTTGTATTTTTTCAGATACTCTTCGATCTGGCTTTTATCATCGGTCGATTCATTCAGCGGAATGCGGATTTTACCGCAAGGTGAGGTGATCGCACGGCTGACCAAACCGGTGATTTTCCCGGCAATGTCAAAGAAATGGATCTGGGTAAAACCAAACAGATCACGATAGAAATCCCACCATTTGTCCATATTTCCGCGATAGACGTTATGGGTCAGATGGTCGAGATAATAGAAGCCGACCCCTTCAGGCTTCGGGTCGCGGTCGCCCAGCCAGTCAAATTCCGCGTCATAGGCCGATCCAGTTTCATCATATGTGTCGATGAAATAAATGATGGAGCCGCCGATCCCGACAATGGCGGGCACATCGAGCGTCTTGTCATCGGCAACATAGGGCTCTGCCCCCTTGGCCACTGCATGATCAAAGGCGTGTTTGGCATCGACCACACGCCACGCCATCGAGGGCGCACACGGGCCATGCTTTTGCACAAACGTCATCGCGTGACTGCCCGGTTCGGCATTGAGGATGTAGTTGATATCGCCCTGACGCCAGACGGTGATGTTTTTGGTTTTGTGCTTGGCGACCGGCACATAGCCCATGCGGGTAAACAGGGCTTCAAGTGTTGCGGCGTCTTCATGGGCAAATTCGACAAACTCGAACCCGTCCGTACCGGCGGGATTTTTGTCGGTGATGGTGGCGCGCGGCGCATCATGGGGGAACGGGCCCATATGAAGTCTCCTCTGACTGGAATTATTCAATCTCTGATTAATCCAATCGTGCGCCAAACCACGCGCAAAGTGCATGCATTTATGGTTGATTCTGACCCATTAATGCACACATCATGCATAGTTCATCAATATAGTGCGGATATCATGCAACTTGATAAATTAGACCTTAAATTGCTGGCCGAACTGCAAAAGGACGGCCGCCTGACCAACAATGACCTGTCTGAGCGGATCGGACTTTCGGCATCGCAATGCTCGCGCCGTCGTGCGCGGCTTGAAGATGACAAGGTCATCCGCGGATATCGGGCCGATATCGACCGTCAGAAAATGGGGTTGGGGTTGCTGGTGGTGATATCCGTCACGCTTGCCACCCATAACCGCGACAATGCCAAACGGTTTGCCCGGCTTCTGGCCGATTTGCCTGAGGTCCTTGAGGCCTTTTCCCTGACCGGGGAGATGGATTATCACCTTAAGGTCGCAACACGCGATCTTGCCGCATTGTCGCATTTCGTCAATGAGGTGCTTTTGCCCCATGACTCGGTCCAGCATGTCAAAACATCAATTGTCCTAAACGTGCTCAAGGATTTTGAGGGAGTGGCTATTGGTGCGCAAACCTGAAATTTGACCCGCACGCCCACACGAAAAAAGACCGCACCCGAAGGTACGGTCTTTTCTGTTTCGAAACTCCCCCTATCCCTGAGCTTCGAACTCCCCCCAAATCAAATCGTCAGATCGCGAGATACTGGTCACGCAGTTCTTCGTTATCGAGAACCTCTTGCGCGGTGCCATCAAAGACGATTTCACCGCTGTCCATAATGATCGCGCGATCCGCAAGCTTGAGTGCCGCGATGGCATTTTGCTCAACAATGATCGTGGTGATGCCCAGTTTTTTTACGTTTTGCAGCGTCTTTTCAATTTCCTGAACAATCACCGGCGCCAAGCCTTCGTATGGTTCATCAAGCAACAGAAGCTTGATATCGCGGGCAAGTGCCCGGCCAATTGCCAACATCTGCTGTTCACCACCCGAAAGCGTGATGGCTTCCTGTTCCGCCCTTTCGCCAAGACGCGGGAACAGTTCATAGATGCGCTCAATCGACCAGCCGATCGGCTCGGCAATCTGGGCCAGTTCCAGGTTCTGTTCAACCGTCATGCCCGGAATGATCCGACGATCTTCTGGCACAAGCTGAAGCCCAAGCTGGGCCGCCTGCCATGCCTTCATGGTGTGAAGCGGCTGATGGTCGAGCCAGATTTCACCATGCTTGAGTTCCGGGTTCGCCATGCGGGCCAGGGCCCGCAAGGTCGATGTTTTACCCGCCCCGTTACGCCCCAAAAGGGCCAGGATCTCACCTTCGCGGATGTCGAAGGACACACCTTGCACGATATAGCTTTCGCCGTAATAGGCATGCAGGTTATGGACCGAGAAAAACGCCGGGTCACCGCCCTGATTGCGAACAGGTTCCGTTTTTGGCACTGCGTTCATACCGCTTCCCCTCCGAGGTAGGCTTCTTTTACTCTGGGATCATTGCGCACTTCTTCAGGGGTGCCTTCGGCAATAATTGCGCCCTGTGCCAGAACACTGATGCGGTCGGCCAGACTGAACACAACATGCATGTCATGTTCAATAATCACCTTCGTCATGCCGCGTTCCTTGATCCTTTGCAGCAGTTCAATCGTGCGGTTGGTGTCATGACGCGACATACCCGCAGTCGGTTCATCAAGCAGGAACAGCTTGGGACGCTGGCCCAAACACATTGCCAGTTCAAGCCGGCGTTTATCGCCGCGCGACATCGAACTTGCAATCTGATCCTGATGATCAATCAACCCGACATCCTCAAGAAGATGCTCGGCCTGTTCGCGGATTTCATTTTCCGCAAACAGGCTTTTGAGGAACCCCATTTTGAATTCGCCATCGCGCTTGGCAAATGCCGGGATCATCACGTTTTGCAACAATGACAAATCCGGGAAGATTTCCGGTGTCTGGAAGACACGCGCAACCCCAAGCTGGTTAATCTCGTGGGGTTGTTTACCCGTCAGAACCTCGTCACCAAGCAAAACCCGCCCCCGGTTGGGGGCAAGACGCCCGACGATCACGTTCAGAAGCGTCGATTTCCCCGCACCGTTCGGACCAATGATGGCATGAACTGTGCCTTCCTTGACCCGAAGATTGATGTCAGACAACGCGCGCAAACCGCCGAAATTCTTGTCCACATCGGTTACATCAAGAATGTATTCAGACATCAATCAGGCCTCCTTCGTCGAAGGTTGTTCTTTTTCTGTGTCTTTGGGCGCCGATGGAGATGACAAACGGCTGCTGACAAGACGCCACAGGCGACTGATCCCTTCCATGATGCCACCGGGCAAGAAGATCACGATCAGCATAAACACCAGACCAAGTGTCAGATGCCAGCCATCGCCAACAAACAGGCTCAGAACCGATGCGAATGCATTTGCCATCCAGTCCGGCAGGAACGAAAACGCATTCAAAAGAACTGAATCGTTAAAGGCCGACAGGATATTCTCGAAATACTTGATGACGCCAGCACCAAGCAGCGGCCCGATCAGCGTTCCAACACCGCCAAGAATGGTGATCAGGACAATCTCGCCCGATGCGGTCCATTGCATGCGTTCAGCACCTGCCAACGGATCGGTGACCGCCAGAAGCGATCCAGCAAGCCCGGCATACATGCCCGAGATGACAAAGGCCGTCATCAAATAGGGACGGGTATTATACCCGGTGTATCCCATACGGCTCTGGTTTGATTTGATCGCACGCAGTTTCAGGCCAAATGGGGACCGGAAGATGCGCAGATAGATGAAGAACGAAATCAACATCAAGGCCGCACAAATATAGAACCCGGAATAGCCGATGCCTTCAATCCCAAACAGGTTCGGGGTCGGAAGCGACGCATCAGCCTGAATACCAGCCGCACGATCCAGAATACGCGCATCCCCCTGGGTCAACTGCAGACCGGTTTCACCATTGGTGATCGGGGTCAGAACAGAATAGGCCAGGTTATAGGACATCTGCGCAAATGCGAGTGTCAGGATCGAGAAGTAAATCCCCGAGCGGCGCAACGAGACAAACCCGATGGCCAGCGCAAACAACCCTGACAGCACAGTTCCGAAAATCAACGCCGGAATAACGTTCATCGACAGCAGTTTAAACGACCAGACAGCGGTGTAAGAGCCCACCCCGAGAAAGGCCGCATGGCCAAAGGAAAGATACCCCGTAAGACCAAACAGAATGTTGTAGCCAATGGCAAAGATGCCAAAGATCATGAATTTCTGCATCAGGTCAGGATAGGCCGCCCCAAAGGGCTGCAGCCAGATCGGCATGGTCAGGACCACTGCCGACAGAATGACCATGTAAAGGATATCCTGCTTTGGCGAGACGATTTTTGTGTTTGTCATTTTAGCTCTCCATCACACCGCGACGACCCATCAGACCACGCGGGCGGGTCAGCAGAATAACGACGGCAACAAGGTAAATGATGACTTGGTCAATGCCCGGGAAGATATCTTTTACCTCGGTCATGGATGAGAAGGACTGCAAGATACCCAGCAGGAACCCTGCGAGCACCGCACCGGGCAAAGAGCCCATACCCCCGACAACCACCACGACAAATGACAGCACAAGGAAATCCATCCCCAAATGGTAATCCGGGGGCAGAACTGGCGTGTACATCACGCCTGCAAGGCCTGCGACCACCGCAGCCATGCCAAACACAATCGTAAAGCGCCGTTCGATGTTAATCCCAAGAAGCTCGACCGTTTCGCGGTCCGCCATCCCGGCGCGCACAACCATCCCATAGGTGGTGAAATGCAGGAACGAGAAAACAAGCCCGATGGTCACAAGAGAGAACGCCAGATAAATCAGACGCCACCAAGGGTAAACAACAGCTTCGCCAAGGCCGAACACAGCCCCGATTGCAGCAGAACCGGCAACAATATCCGGTGCCCCCTGCGGGATCGGGTTGGCGCCAAAGAACGCCTTGATCAGTTCCTGCATCACAATGGCCAGGCCAAAGGTCACAAGGATCTGGTCGGCGTGTGGACGTTTATAGAAGTACCGGATCAAACTGCGTTCCATCACGATGCCGATCAACAACATCACGGGTATTGCAAGAATGATCGATAACGGCACCGACCAATTGATAATCGCACTACCGGTATCGCCAAACCAGACTTCAAGGTAAGGCGTTTCCTTGTAGGCATCAAAGAAGGTCACGGATTCGTCTTTGACTCGGACCGAAAGGGTCAGAATTTTTTCGAGCGTTACCGCACAAAAGGCGCCCATCATAAAGATGGCACCATGGGCAAAGTTCACCACGCCAAGCGTGCCGAACACCAAAGTCAAGCCAAGTGCGATCAGTGCATAAGCACCGCCCTTGTCCAAACCATTGAGAATTTGAAGAAATATAGCGTCCATCAGTTATCCGCCGCGTATTCGTAAAGGACTTAATGAAAAGACCAAAGAGACCTGCGTGCTGGCAAATGGGCCGACCATTCGGAAATGGTCGGCCCTGCTTGCATTATTTGGACTGTATCAAACCTGATACGGGCCCAGTTCCCCACCGAACATGTCGGCCGGATACTCAACCTGTGCACGCGGCACTTCCTTGACGACTTCAAGAAGGTCAAAGTTGGACTGTGGTTCTTGTTTACCACGTACAACCAGAACATCTTTGAAGCACTGATGGTCTTCTGCACGGTACAGGGTCGGGCCGTTGCCAGCGCCATCGAACTCGAAACCTTCGAGCTGTTTGATGACTTCCCAAGGTGCAAACGTACCGGCCATTTCACACGCATTTGCATAAAGCAGCGTCTGAACATAGCAAGTGTGCGCAGCCTGGGACGGCGGGAAGCCGTATTCCTGACCAAAGGATTTCACAAAGGCCTGTGAGCCTTCATCCTGCAGCGACCAATGCCAGTTGGTGGTACCCAGGATGCCTTTTGCAGCATCGCCAGCACCCTGTGCCATCAGACGGGAGTACAGCGGAACAACGATTTCGAAGTTCTTGCCATTTACCTGTTTGTCACGCAGACCAAACTGAACAGCCTGAGTCAGCGAGTTGACCATATCCTTACCATAGTGGTTCAGGATCAGGACATCGGCGCCAGAGTTCAGAACCGGCGTGATATACTGCGAGAAGTCGCCTGCACCAACCGGGGTACGGACAGTGTTCACAGTTTCCCAACCGATATTCTCGGTTGCGGCTTTGATCGATTCTTCCTGAGTCCAACCCCAAGTGTAATCAGCCGTCAGGTGATAGGCGCGACGTTCTGCACCGTATTCATCCAAAAGAACCGGCGCAATTGCCTGACCAGACATATAAGCGTTGAAGAAATGGCGGAAGCCATAACGCTTTTTGTCTTTACCCGTTGTATCGTTCGAGTGGGTCAAACCCGCCATAAAGATCACGCCCATTTCCTGGCAGAGACCCTGAACCGCAACAGCAACGCCCGAGGACGAACCACCGGTAATCATGGCAACGTTGTCTTTTTCGATCATGCGCTTTGCCGATGCACGTGCCGCGTCGGATTTGGTCTGGGTATCACCGGTAACAAACTCGACTTTCTTGCCGAGGATACCGTTGCCTTTGAGCTCAAGTGGCTTGATGGTATTCATCATGCCGCCGTCGCCTTCACCATTGAGGTGTTTGACCGCAAGCTGATAGGCACGTAATTCGTCAGCACCCTCATCGGCGTACGGACCGGACTGCGGTACGTTAAAGCCGAGTTTGATGCTGCTGGCATTGCCCGGATCGCCCCGGAAAGTCTGGGCGTGGGCGTTCTTGATGAAATGCATCGGGAAAGTGCCGCCGATAAGGGCCGCACCTGTGGTTGCCGCGGATCCTTTAAGGACCGTACGACGTGATACATTCAGAATATTCTTGGTCTCCGACATGGTTTTCCTCCCCAATGTCTTGGGATTTGTTTCAGAAAAATCTGAGGCCTATTTTCTGGTTTGTTTTTTTCACGACCTGTCAAAACAATGGGGGTGCGTTGAAAATGAATCAACACCTAGTTGATATAGAAGAGTTTTTTTGTAAATATATAGATGGACGTTGTGAAAATTTGTAAATTTTGTCAAAAATGAGACTTTAGTATGACCCGTCAGGCCCCCATCGGACATCGTATTCGCGGTCGTCGTAAAGACATCGGCATGACCCAGAATGCGCTGGCCAAGACCGCCGGGATTTCGCCGTCATATCTCAACCTAATTGAACATAACCGACGTTCGATTGGGGGTGGGCTGCTGATGCGCATTGCCGAGGCGCTGGACATTCAACCCCATACATTGTCAGGTTCGGAAGAAAGTCGCCTCTTATCAGACCTCAGCGAAGCCGCGTCTGATCCGGTGTTTCGCACGACCCCGATTGAACGCAGCGAGTTTCCGTCCATGATCGCCGCCGCACCGGGCATGATTGCGGCTTTTCTGTCACTGTATCGTGCCTATCGTAGCGGGCTGGACAATGTCGATGCCCTGTCCGAGCGCCTCAGCCACGATCCATTTTTGACCGAAGCCAGCCACTCGATCCTGACGCGGATCACCTCGATCCGCTCTGTTGCCGAGATTTTCAACGATTATGACGACCTGCCCAATGAACAGCGCGCGCGCTTTAACGCCACACTGGTGCGTGAATCACAGAGACTGGCCGAATCCGCGACCGAGATTTTCAACTTTCTTGAACGCGGTGATGCCGGGCGCCCGGCGACAAGCCCGGCCGAAGAAGTCGATGATCTGCTTAATGACAATGCCAACTACTTCCCGTCGCTTGAGGATCAAGCAGCCAACATGCGCCCGGCGATTGACCCGGACGGTGGATTGTTCCTGACCGACCTGATCAACTACCTTGAAAGCCATCACAAGATCAGGGTTGAACGTTTACCTTCTGAAGAATTCCCCACCGGCGCTTTTGAGTGGGACCAGAAAACCAAAACAGTGCGGTTTTCGCGCGCATTGCCAATCACGTCCGCACGGTTTCAGGCAGCGCGCACCATCTGCAGCATCGAGGCGATTGATGCCATCAACGGCGTTCTTGATAAGGCATCGATTAGCAGCGATGCCGGACGACACCGTGCAACCGAGGCGTTGGTGTCCTATTGTGCGGCGGCCCTCTTGTTTCCTTATGAACAGTTTCTTGCCGATGCGCGCACGTTCCGCCACGACATTGAATTGCTGCAGCAACGCTATGCGGCAAGCTGGGAACAAATCTGTCACCGCCTGACAACCTTGCGGCGCACCGGATCGGAAGGCATTCCCTTCCACCTTTTGCGAACCGATATTGCCGGTAATATTTCCAAACGGTTTTCAGCATCGGGCTTGCAACTGCCGCGCTATGGCGGGGCCTGCCCGCGCTGGGCGGTGCATGAAGCATATCTCGCCCCTGAACGGGTCATTCCGCAATTTGTCCGCCTGCCTGACACAAGTGAATATTTGTTTGTCGCGCGTGCACTTCGCACAGGGGCGGGTGGATACGGGGTTCCGCAATCGGTTTATTCGGTGATGATTGGCTGTGATACGGCCTTTGCCCATGATGTGGTCTATGCCGATGGGTTACCGCTTGAGCGGCCCGATTCAGCCATTCCCGTCGGGATATCGTGCCGACAATGCCCGCGCGAAGATTGTCGGCAACGGGCGTATGAAATGTCGGATACGGCACTTGTATCGCCCGGCGCATAGTCACACGTGTCTTGCAGGACCCTTGCAATTTTAACGCACATTGGCACCCTGACTGATCGCATGAACCATACCACCCCAAAGTAGCATTATAATTCGATCAATTAACGGTTAGGATTGGCCGCATAAAATCCGAAAAATCGGGGAGAACGTCCTTTGAACAAGAGACCCAAGGTCCTGATCGCCGAAGATGAGGAAACCATTGTTGAGTCACTTAGCTTTTTGATGGAAAAAGAAGGCTATGATGTCAGCGTGGCCACAGATGGCCAAACCGCGATTAAAATGATCGCCCGCGACATTCCCGACATGGTGCTCCTTGATGTCATGATGCCCGGCTGTGACGGGTTTGAAGTCGTACGCGCCGTGCGCGCCGATCCGAAAACCAAACCGATCCCGATCATGATGCTGACGGCCAAAACACGCGAAGTCGACCGGCGCAAGGGATTGGAACTTGGCGTTGATGATTTCGTGACCAAACCCTTTTCAACCCGCGATGTTGTCTCGCGGGTAAAGGCCCTGCTTGAACGAACGGAATGCTAACGCAGCCTTCACCCAATTGGCAGGAGCCCCATCATGACACCACCACGCAGATTGACGGAACGGGCATTTGTTTTGGTCCTTGCCGCGTTTTTTGCATGGATACCGCCGTTGGTTGGGGTCTTTTCGCTTGATGGGCAAATCTTTGGCCTGCCGATCCTGTTTGTGTATTTCTTTGCTGGATGGGCCGTCCTGATTGCACTTTGCGCCATTCTCACCCGGTCGTTACGTAAAGTCGCCCAGTCAGAGAGGCCATAGACTATATGCTGTCCTCTGAACTGGTCATCTTGGTATCGATTGGGTATGTCGGCTTGTTGTACGCCATTGCATGGTGGGGCGACAAACGTGCGCGCGACGGGCGATCATGGGTCCGCAATCCAACCGTCTATACGCTTTCGATTGCAGTATATTGCACATCCTGGACCTTTTACGGGGCGGTCGGCACGGCCGCGCGTAACGGGCTTGAATATCTGACCATTTACCTTGGCCCGACCGTGATCTTCCTTGGCTGGTGGTTTTTGCTGCGCAAGATGCTGCGCATTTCCAAGGCGCACCGCATTACCTCAATTGCCGATTTCATCTCGTCACGGTACGGCAAAAGTACGCAGCTTTCTGTATTGGTCACCTTGATCGCGGTGATTGGCACAACGCCCTATATTGCCCTTCAGCTCAAAGCGATTGCCACCAGCTATACGGTTCTGACCGTCTGGGATTACGGCATGACCCAACCGGTTGCCGAAACCATAAGCGTGTTTTCAGACAGTGGCTTCTGGGCCGCAGTTGGATTGGCCCTGTTTGGTATTCTGTTTGGCACGCGGTTCATTGATGCCGATGAACATCACGAAGGCATGGTTGCGGCCATTGCCTTTGAAAGTCTGGTTAAGATGTTTGCCCTTCTGGCGGTCGGCATCTTTGTTTGCTTTGTGATGTATGACGGGATTGATCACCTGTTTTCACAGGCACTCGACACGCCTGACACCGCCAAGCTTTTGCAGCTGCCTGAAGATGGTAGTGCGCGCTGGATGACATTGATGATGCTGTCGATGGCGGCCATCCTGTGCTTGCCGCGCCAGTTTCAGGTCATCATTGTTGAAAATGTCGATGAACGCCATTTGCCGACCGCAAGCTGGGCCTTCCCGCTTTATTTGCTGGGCATGAACCTGTTTGTCCTGCCGATTGCCTTGGCGGGGCTTGGCGCCCTTCCGGCATGGTCGGACCCGGACTTTTTTGTCATATCCGTGCCGCTGTTTGAAGGCCAGTCGCTTCTGGCTCTTCTGGCTTATGTCGGCGGGCTTTCGGCCAGTACCAGCATGGTAATTGTCGCCACCATCGCGCTTTCGACCATGGTGTGTAATGACCTTATCGTTCCGGCCTTGCTGCGCATTCGTCCGTTTCGCATGACCGAACGCGATGATTTGACCGGGCTTTTGATTTTCATCCGGCGCGCATCCATCGTCGTCGTCGTATTTTTGGGCTTTGCCTATTACCGGTCAGCGGGGGCCAGTGACGCCCTGGCTGAAATCGGGCTGATTTCCTTTGCGGCCACGGCACAGTTCATACCGATCATGATTGGTGGGCTGTATTGGAAAGGTGGCACAAAAACCGGCGCACAGGTCGGGCTTGTGGTTGGTTTTCTGATTTGGACCTATACGCTTTTGCTGCCGTCGCTTGCCGATAGCGGCTGGATGAACCCGGCCCTGATCCTGAACGGTGCGTTTGGCCATCCGTGGTTGCGCCCCGAAAGCCTGTTTGGTCTGTCAGATTTCGAACCGCTGACCCATGCGCTGATCTGGTCAATGTCGCTTAATACCGCATTTTACGTTCTGATCAGCCTGTTCACATCGCCAAGTGCACTGGAACGCATTCAGGCAACCCTGTTTGTCGATGCCTTTTCACGCAAAGGACAGGATACCGTTATCTGGCGGTCATCGGCATCGGTCGATGATCTTTATGAGCTTGTCGAACGGTTTCTGGGCCGCGAACGCGCGTTTCATTCGTTCCGTGACTTTGGCTGGGAAAAAGACACCCCATGGCGCGGCAAGGGGGAGGCAAACGCCGATATGATTGCCTTTACCGAACGGCTTTTGGCCGGGTCGATCGGGGCAGCATCGGCGCGTGTGATGGTATCATCGGTGGCCAAGGGCGAAATGGTCAGCCTTGAGGAAGTGCTCGAAATCCTTGAGGAAACATCGCACGTTATTGAATATTCCCAGCGCCTTGAACAAAAATCGGCGGAGCTTGAAAAGGCTGCTGCCGAGCTGCGCGCGGCCAATGATCGGCTCAAAGAACTCGACCGGCTTAAGGATGAATTCCTGACCATGGTCAGTCACGAATTCCGAACACCTTTGACCTCTATCCGGTCATTTTCCGAAATTCTGGTCGACACCCCCACCCTTGACCATGAGCGGGCCGAACATTTCCTCAGCATCATTGTGCGTGAAAGCGAACGCCTGACCCGCCTTATTGACGATCACCTTGATCTGGCCCGACTTGAAGCCGGTCATTCCGATTGGCGGGCGATTGATGTTGATCCGCGTACCGTGCTTGATGAAAGTGTCGATGCGGTCAAAGGGTTGCTGGATCGCAAGGGGGTTGCACTTACCACCGATCTCGCGGCACAGACCGTGATGCTGCATGTTGATCGGGACCGCCTGACACAAGTGTTCATCAACCTGTTGTCAAATGCGGCAAAGTTTTCGGATCCGGAATATCCCAGCGTTTCTGTCCGGGGCGAGGCCATGGACGGTGGGTATCTGGTATCGATCACCGATAATGGCCGCGGCATTGCCCCCAACGAGCTTGAGATCATTTTTGATAAATTCTCACGCGGGGGGAAATATGCCGATGATAAGCCCAAACCATCGGGATCGGGATTGGGCCTGGCGATTGCCAAACATGTTGTTGAACATTGTCAGGGCAAAATATGGGCCGAAAGCCCACCGGGTAAAGGCGCGACATTCCGTGTCTTTATCCCCGGTCATGTGTTTGCCCCAAGCACATAACGACCCTTCAGATCCCAATCATGAATCGGGACGATCACCTGTCAATGCGTCCGTCATTCTGCTGTGTCCCACCGCATCCTGACCACAGGCGCATGCTTTTTCGCGGACACTTTTGCCCACTCGGCCCCCAGCAGATATTTATATCAGCTTTTCAATATTCTATCGCAAATTTCACCCGTGCTTCCACCATAGGAACCTTATCCCGTCAGGGATAATGGATAAATTTTAACTCGACTCACAGGATCGGTTCGATTAACACTGACGCACTTGGTTAATCGTTTAATCACGTCACTTGACTTGAAACAGTTTCACGTTTCTGCGGAGGCCCCCTTGGCTGCATCGCGTATCGGACCGAACATGACCCAGATCGCCAAAGCAGTTGGCGTGTCGTCGGCGACTGTGTCCAACGCGCTTTCTGGCAAGGGTCGTGTATCGGCCGATCTGGTAGAAAAAATCCGCGCAACAGCAGCCGAACTTGGCTATGTCCCCAGCAATGCCGGACGCGCGCTTCGCACGGGGCGATCCAATGTTTTGGGGCTGGTCCTGCCGGATATTTCCAATCCGCTTTTCCCGCAAATCGCACAGGCGATGGAAGTCGCCGCATCCAATGCCGGATACGGGGTTTTGATTGCCGATTCACGCGGTGACGTCACCACCCAGACACAGGCCATCGCACGGCTGATTGAACGCGGCGTTGATGGGCTGGTGGTTATTCCACGCCGCGGGACGCGCATCGGGTCGGTAAGCTGCCCGGTTGCCATGGTCGATACCCCGTCAACACCGGGCAACACCGTTTCAGCCGACCATTGGGAAGGCGGAGCAGAAATCACCCGCCACCTTCAGGACCTTGGCCATCGCAATTTCCTGTTTGTCGGCCATGATCAGGCGTCAAACGTGCAAAATGACCGCATTGGCGGCATGAAAGCCGCCCTTGGTTCCGATACACGCCATCAGACGATCTGGATTGAAACGCTGCTCAACGCGCAGCCAGACCGCACGTCGCTGGGCCTGATGGATCATGTAAAATCCGGTGTTACGGCGATTGCCGCGGTTTCGGATTTGCATGCCTTGCGCGTTCTGACCGAACTGCAAACAGCGGGCATCAAGGTTCCGCAACAGGTCAGCGTTACCGGTTTTGATGATCTGGTGTTTGCCCCGGTGGTTACCCCGTCGCTTACCACGGTGCATATGAACATGACGCAGATCGCACAAATCGCGATTGCCGCCCTGATCACAGAAATCGAAACCCCCAGAACAATTGAACACAATATTGAACACAAGAACGGTGCGGCGGTTTCACACACTGTCAAAGCCGATACGTCCAAGGTTTCCATGGAACTGATGGTGCGCGCCTCAAGCGGCCCGGCAGTTTCACCCGCCACACCAAGCCCGAATGGAGAAATTCTATAATGGCGATTAAAAAGCTGATGATGGCATCTGCCGCGCTGATCCTAAGCGTCACCGCTGCCAAGGCCGAAGAAAAAACCCTGACCATTTCCGTTTATGGTTTTGCACAGGATGCCTTCAAGGAACACCTGTATGAGCCGTTCGAAGAAAAATGTGGCTGTGAACTGGTTGTTGAAACTGGAAACTCCGTCGAACGTCTGGCCAAAATCGAAGCCAACAAGGAAAACCCGGTCATTGATCTGGCGGTGATTTCCATGCGCGATGCGCTTTCTGCGGCACGCAACGGCCTGACCGACAAAATCGACAACAGCAAGCTTGCCAATTTTGACAAGCTTTATGACATTGCCAAAGACCCCAATGGCGATGGCATGAGCATCGGCTACACCTTCTATGCAAGTTCGATCGCCTATCGTTCCGACAAGGTCACCATTGATAGCTGGGCCGATCTTTTGTCTGACGATCTTGCCGGGCGCGTGGCATTGCCAAACGTCACCACGACGCAAGGCCCGCTGACCCTTTATATGCTGGGTAAGGCCCTGGGCGATGAAGACCCGTCGCTTAAAACTCCGATTACCAAGGTTGGCGAGAAAAAAGACGACATCGTCACCTTCTATGTCCGGTCGTCCCAACTGGTTCAGTTGATGCAGCAAGAAGAAATCTGGGCCGCACCGATTGGCCGTTTCGCATGGGCCGGTTTCTCGAAAATGGACATGCCGATCAAATGGGCCACCCCCAAGGAAGGCCAGTCTGGCGGCATGAACGTCATGGTCCTGACCAAAGGCAGCAAGAACCGCGATCTCGCACTTGAGTTCATGGATTTCTGGTTGTCGACCGACATTCAGACCGCCCTGGCCGAGAACCTTGTCGACAGCCCGGCCAACAAGGATGTCGTGGTATCTGATGAGGTTGCCGACAATCTGACCTATGGCGCGGAAACGGTTAAGAACCTCCATCTCATCCCGTCTGAAGTTGCCCTGGATAACCGCGAAAACTGGTTATCGCAATGGAACAACAAGGTCGGTCAATAAGACACCGGATCTGAATTCGGGGCTGGTGACCGCACCTGCCCCGATGATCGATCCAAGACGCTAAACGCGACGCCCCACCTCCCCGTCGCGCCACCATTTACTTAACTTATCGACGACAAGGTTGCTGAGATGTTTCAGAACCGGGCCGAGGCCTTTGCGCTGGTCCTGCCTGCCGCGATCTTTGCCGGTGCCATCTTTTTGGTGCCCGTGGTGATCCTTCTTTCCGAGGGATTCCGATCCGGTGATAGCTGGACAATACAAGCCTATATCGACTTTTTTGCGCAGCCGCTTAATCAGGCGGTATTTCTGCGTACCCTGAAACTTGCCGCCATGGTCACAGTCGCCTCCGCAGTCATCGGTTATGCCGCAGCCTTCGCAATTGTCAATTTGCCGCCCAAGGGCAAAGGCCGCATTACCGGGCTTGTGGTCCTGCCGTTGATGATTTCGCCGGTTGCCCGGACATATGCATGGATCGTCATTCTGGGCCGTACCGGCATTGTCAATGAGGCACTGGTTGCTGTGGGTTTAAGTGATGAACCGATCCGCTTTCTGTTTACCGAAACCGCGGTGTTTATCGGGCTATTGCAACTGTTCTTGCCGTTGATGATCATTTCGCTGATCAGCGCGCTTGAGAACATGCCGCGCGATGCGGTCCCCGCCGCACGGGTTCTGGGTGCGAACTGGCTTCAGGTGTTCACCAAGGTCATCCTGCCACTGACCAAGGAAGGTCTGGTTATTGGCGGAACGCTTGTGTTCACCGGATCCATGACCGCCTATATCACCCCGGCCATTCTGGGTGGGTCAAAAGTTCTGATGCTTGAAACCTTGCTGTATCAGCGTGTGACGATGGCCAATGATTTTGTCTCGGCCTCGGTGATTGCCCTGATCCTGATTGTGATGGCGTTTGCCGCCAACCTTCTGCTCAAACGACTGGCAACTGCAAGGAACAAGCGATGAGTAACAAGCTTTATGCCCCGATCATCCTGTTGCTGGTTCTGGCCTTTTTGATCGGCCCATTCATCATCATCATTGCCGCGTCGCTGTCAGCCGGTGAAACGCTGTCCTTCCCGCCACAGGGATTGTCGTTGCGCTGGGTGATCAAGGTGTTTGAGGTCGAAAGTTTCCGGGCCAGTTTTGGCATTTCGATGTTTCTGGCAATTGGCGGTACGATTGCCGCCCTGATCCTTGGCATTCCGGCAAGCTATGCATTGTCGCGTTACAAGGTACCGGGTGCCGAAACCATCCGCACCATCGTGTCATCGCCAATCATTGTGCCGGGTATCATCGTTGGTTTGGCTTTGCTGCGTTATTTCGTTGTTCCGTTTAATTTCGGCATTCTGTTTGCGCTGTTTCTGGCCCATACCGCGTTGATCCTGCCCTATGCCGTGCGGGTGGTATCGGCCAGCCTGACCAACCTGCGCTCCGACATCGAAGAAGCCGCTGTGCTTTTGGGCTGTTCGCGCGTTGGTGCCTTTTTCCGGGTGGTGATGCCCAATATTCGCGGTGGTATTCTGGCCGCCTTCATTCTGGGGTTTGTCACCAGCTTTAATCAGGTGCCCGTGTCGCTGTTTCTGTCTGGTCCGGGTGTGCGCACCCTGCCAATCGACATGCTCTCCTATATGGAGATCACCTATGACCCATCGGTCGCAGCCCTGTCTGCGCTGCTTGCTTTCATGTCGCTGGGCATTGTCTTTCTGGCCGAACGTTTCCTAGGATTTTCCCGCTATGTCTGATTCCCGTTTTCTGTCTCTTGAAAAACTGACCCTGTCCTATGGCAAAAACGTTGCCGTGCCGGAAATGGACCTTGATATCGCCAAGGGCGAACTTGTCGCCCTGCTTGGCCCGTCGGGCTGTGGCAAAACCACAACCATGCGCGCCATTGCCGGGCTGATGGAACCGGCATCGGGCGCCATTGTTCTGGACGGTACAAACATCACCCGCGTTCCAGCCAACAAGCGCCCGGTCGGGCTGGTGTTTCAATCCTATGCGCTTTTCCCGCATCTCAACGTTTATGAAAACGTCGCCTTTGGCCTGAAACTGATGGGTGTTAAGGGTAAGGACCTTGAAACCCGTGTAAACGATGGCCTTAAAACCGTCGGCCTGTCGCAATATGCCACCCGCAAACCCGCCGAACTTTCCGGTGGGCAGCAACAGCGCGTGTCCCTTGCCCGGTCCATGGTGATGGAACCCAAGGTATTGCTGCTTGATGAGCCGCTTTCGAACCTTGATGCGCGCCTGCGACTTGAAATGCGCACCGAGCTACAGCGTGTGCAAAAAGAAAGCGGCGTGACGATGATTTTTGTTACCCATGATCAGGTCGAAGCCCTTGCCATGGCCGACCGCATCATTGTGATGCTGGATGGTCATATCGAACAAATCGGAACCCCTGAAGACATCTATAACAACCCGGCGTCCGATTTCGTGGCCGACTTTGTTGGTTTTGAAAACGTCTTTGAACGGGTCGGCGACACCATCAAAACCGCAAATGGCGACGTTGCCATTTCGGGCGACATTGATGATGCGACCAAGGGGCTTGCCTGGCGTCCGTCCATGGTCACGTTGGGCGAAGGCCCGTATGAGGGAACCGTGCGCGGCACATCCTTTGCCGGGGGCACGCGCGAATACCTGCTTGATACCCCGCTTGGACAGATCAAGGCCGAATGTGATGCTGCCCTTCCGGCGCATGATTTTGGCGCAGTGCTTAAATTTGACCTTCCGGTCGCCAAAGCCGCCCAGCTTGCCCGCACCGGGAGCTTGTAATGGGACTTTGGATCGACACCGATATGGGGTTTGACGATCTGGCTTCTGTGCTGGTTCTAGCCCATGCCGGACGCCAGATTGACGGCATGTCTTTGATTGCGGGCAACAGTCCGCTTGAAACCGTGCGCAGCAATGCGGCCAGTGCGGCCAAACTGTTTGGCTGGGATTTTCCGATCTTTACTGGGCGTGAAAAGGCTGTTCTGGGGGGGCTTGAAACCGCACAGGCCATCCTTGGCCCACGCGGCATGCAAAGTGCAGGCGCACATTTGCCTGAATGTCGCCCTGTGACTGAACGCTGTGCCTTTGGCGCCCTGTGCGAGTGGCTTGAACAGCCTGCCCCTGAGGATGACAGGAAACATATTCTGGCCCTTGGTCCACTTGGCAACCTTGCCGCTTTGGCCTTGGCCCGTCCAGATTTGGCCTGCAAGATCGACCAGATTACTTGGATGGGCGGTGCGGCGGGGCGCGGCAATCATACTGCCCTTGCCGAATATAATGCCTTTGCCGATCCCGAAGCTCTGGCAATTGTACTGGCCCATGAATTGCCTGTTCGCATGGTTGAACTTGATCTGTGCCGCAAGGTTATTGCGACCCCGGACGATGTCCATGCCATCCGCATTGCTGGCGGCCAGAATGCCAGCCTTTTGGCTGATCTGACCGACGGCTACATCAATATCGGGATTTCACGCGGACGCAGTGGCATGGCGATTTTTGATCCGGTTGCCGCAATTACACTCCTTGACCCTGACGTTGTGCAATTTGCCAACACCCATGTCGCGGTTGATACCAGCCATGGTGTCGCGCGGGGGCAAACCCATATTGACCCCACCGCAACCGCCAAATTCAATGCGCAATATGGTGTGACAGTTGATGCCGATCATGCACGCACCATGATCTTTGACGCGTTAAAGGCAGAAGCTGCAAAATGACAGACAGAAATTCAGAACCCCTTGACCTGCATGACGATGCCTTACGCGCGCGCGCGGTTGCTGCTGCCCGTGGCGATGCCCCGTTTGACGTGCTGATCGTCGGTGGGAAAATCGTTGATATGGTCACCGACGAAATCCGCCTTGCCGATATCGGCATTGTTGGAAAAATGATCGCCAGTGTCCACGAACCCGCCACCCGAAGCGACACCCGCACCCTGATCAGTGCACGGGGCAGGTTTATCAGTCCGGGCCTGATTGACACGCACATGCATGTTGAAAGCTCGATGACCACGCCTGCGACCTATGCCGCAACCGTCGTGCCACGCGGTGTCACCACCACGGTCTGGGACCCGCATGAATTTGGCAATGTGCTGGGGCTTGACGGAGTGCGCTGGGCAACCGATGCGGTGCGTGATTTGCCGTTGCGTGTCCTAACCCTTGCGCCGTCCTGCGTTCCCGCCGCACCGGGGTATGAAGTATCAGGGGCTGATTTTAATGGCGATGCTATGACCGAAATGCTGTCATGGCCAGACATCCATGGCGTTGCCGAGGTCATGAACATGCGCGGCGTCATCGACCGTGATCCGCGCATGAGCAGCATTGTTCAAGCGGGCCTGACATCGCAAAAACTGGTGTGCGGCCATGCACGGGGACTGGAAAACAGCGACCTTACCGCCTTTGTCGCTGCGGGCATAGGATCGGACCATGAGTTGGTGTCAAACGACGATCTGATGGCAAAACTGCGCGCCGGGCTGACGATTGAGATGCGTGGATCGCATGACCATTTGCTGCCGGGGTTTGTGCAAACTCTCAATGAGCTTGGTTTCCTGCCGCAAACCGTCACACTTTGCACAGATGATGTTTTCCCCGATGATCTGGCCAACGCAGGCGGGCTTGATGATGTTGTGCGGCGTTTGGTGCGTTATGGCATAAAACCCCAATGGGCCTTGCGCGCCGCAACGCTGAATGCCGCCACGCGTTTGGGACGCAATGACTTGGGGCTCATTGCCGCCGGACGACGGGCCGATATTGTCATTTTTGATGACCTTGACGACTTTGTCGCCCACACCGTTATTGCCAATGGCAAAATGGTCGCAAAATCTGGTGAACTTCAAACACAGCCCACGGCCCTTGACCCGGCCCCGCTGACCGACACCATGAAGATCGGCACACTGACAGTCGATGATTTCCGCATTGCTGCAACCGGTGACAAAGTCCGTATCGCAACCATTGATCGCCCGCGCTTCACCCGCTGGGGCGAGGTTGAGGCAGACGTCAAAGACGGTTTTGTCATCCCACCCGATGGCACGACTTTGATCGCGGTCGCGCATCGCCATGGCAAGGTTGATGGCACACCACGTGTGGGCCTGTTGGAAAACTGGGGCACATGGCGCGGTGCGGTTTGCACCACTGTTTCACACGACAGCCACAACCTGACTGTTTTTGGCGGCAACCCCAAAGACATGGCAATTGCCGCCAATGCGGTGATCAAGGTCGGTGGTGGAATGGCGGTTGCGTCAAACGGTAAACTCGATGCGATCTTGCCGCTGCCGCTGTGTGGGCTGGTGTCCGACGCCCCGATGGATCAAGTCGCCGAACAATTCTCCCACATCCGGGCGGCCACCGATGCCATCGTTGATTGGAACCCGCCGTATCTGGTGTTCAAGGCGCTGTTTGGCGCGACCCTTGCGTGCAATGCGGGCCCCCACCAAACCGATCGCGGCATTGGCGATGTCGAAATCGGTAAACTTCTGGAAACGCCGGTGCTGGGTTCCCAGTAATCCGCAATGGTTCTATCAAACAAAACGGGCGCAAGATTTTGCGCCCGTTTTGTTTTTGATGCCGAGCATCACCCGTTTACTCACGTAAGGTCAGGATCGAATACCGAGTTATCAAGGAAACTGTCCGGTCCGACAAACGCGCGGTCGTCAGCACCATTTGTGCCTTCTACCCGCCAATCATGTGCCGGGACTGCAACATCAAGCCCCTTAACTGCCGTACGATACAGATCCGGGCGATAGACCTGCCGGATCACCTGATTAAGGTCGGTGCTGGCGGGCACCTGCCCCCATCGTTTCATCTGTGCGCCGACCCAGCTTGCCTGTGACAACCACGGGAAGGTCGCGGTATAGCGATAAAAAACATGCCGATCCGGCACCTCAATCGGGGCTTCGCCGGGGCGAAGTACCGGACGCCCGTCAAGTGACGCCTTAAGCACATCATAGGGTGCACCGACATTGGATTCTTCTGACAACATCTGGGCAAGTTCCGCGCGATTGCCCGGCTCATCGGCCCACTCCGCCGCCCGGACAAGGGCCCGCACAAGGGCCGAAACCATATCAGGATTCGAATCCACCCAGTCCTGCCGCACACCAAGGACCTTTTCCGGACTGCGCGACCAGATGTCGTCTTTCAACGCGACAATGACCCCATCACCATGGAAAACCGCCCGCTGGTTCCATGGCTCCCCGACGCAATAGCCATCCACCCAGCCATTGCGCAGACTGTCGAACATGCGTTGTGGCGCAATCACCCCGATATTGACATCCTTGTCCGGGTCAATCCCGGCAGCTGCCATCCAGTAGCGCAGTTCGTAATTATGGCTTGAGAACGGGAAAACAGTTGCAAATGACATGACCGGGCGGCCCGATGCCCGGTCTTCGTCGATGACTTTTTTCAACGCGCGCGCCGATAAGCCGCGCGGCCCGTGCATCGACACCGGATCGGCTTCAAGCATCCGTTGATATAGCCGCGTGGACACCGTGATCGCATTGCCTCCCCGGCCAAGCGCCATCGGCACGACAAGGTGCTGCACTGGAACCCCACCCAATCCAAGACGGGCTGCAATCGGGATACCGGCCAAAAGGTGGGCGGCCTCATAAACGCCATATGACAGCTTGTCACGAATGGCCGCCCACGACATTTCGCGTACCAATTCAAGTTCGATATTTTCCTGATCGGCAAATCCCATGGCGCGCGCAACAACCGGGATGGCGCAATCAACAAGTGGCACGAAGCCAAGACGAACTTTGTTCCCCATTCCCTAAAACTCCAACTGAAACGCGGTGATGACGCTTTGCGCGATCTCATAGATCTTGCGGTTCTGTTTCATGGCGTTCTTTCGAAGAAGGTTATAGGAATCTTCTTCTGTCAGACCCTTTTCCTTCATCAAAATACCTTTGGCCCGCTCAATCAGTTTGCGCTCATTGAGTTTGGCTTTTGCTTCGTCGCGTTCACGGCGCAACTGATCAAAAACATTAAACCGCGAAATTGCCATTTCAACAATTGGACGAATGCGGTCTTCGCGCAACCCGTCCACCACATAGGCACTGACCCCGGCGGCAACCGCTTCGTGGATCATGCTTGAATCACTTTTATCAACGAACATGGCAATCGGGCGCGCAATGGCACGCGATACCTGAAACATCTGTTCAAGCGTATCGCGATCCGGGTTTTCCAGATCAATAATGATGATATCGGGTGCCAGTGCCTGAATACGTTCGACCAGATTGTGAGACGTCCCGATCCGGGCCACACGGGTATAGCCACTTTCAACCAGTCCGCGCTCGACAATCGCCGCACGGTCAGGGTCTTCGTCAATCACCAGAATGTTGAAGTCTTCTGTCCTTACCAAGTTATCCCAAACTCCCTGACGGCCGAGGCCTCTCTGTCTGTGTTATCTTCTCCGGCATTTTTTTCGACCGGTTGAAGGACCGGGATGCGACACAGGCCGCATCCCGAAAAATCATTGTTGTGCGTTCATTCCGCAGGTACCGGCTGACCCGATCCAGATGTGCCCATGCGTTCTGCATGCGCACGATCAAACCGTTGCTGTTCTTCGGCCTGGGTTGCTGCCGAGAAACGAACAGCCAAGGCCGCAAAAGAGCACACAATCACGGCACAACCGAGATAAAAAAGCCCTTCCTGATAGGTGAGCGCCTCGGACTTGAACAAAAAGCCTGCGGCAACCGCACCGGCATTCCCACCCGCACCGACAATACCCGCAACCGAGCCAAGTGCCTTGCGGTTAACGAACGGCACAATACCGAAAGTCGCACCTTCTGACATCTGAACAAACAGCGAGAAGACAATCATCACGGCAACGGCAATGACCAGCGCATCCATCATCGAGAAGGCAACAAGTGCGATACCTTCGACAAACAATGCAAAAAACAGGAATTTGACCCGACCTGAAAGGCCGCCTTTGGCGGCGAACTTATCGGAAAACACGCCACCCAGCGTCCGGGCAAAGATGTTCATCAGGCCAAACAGACCGGCAATCACACCCGCCGTGGCAAGGCTCAGATCAAAACGGTCAAAGAAGTAGATCGCGGCAATATTATTGATGGTCAGCTCAACGCCAAAGCACGCCCCATAAACAAGGAACAAGGCCCAAACGCGATAATCAGACATCGCGGCCATCATGCCTTTGGTCGCCCCGGCATGATCATCCTCGGCTGACAGCGCACCGCTTTTGCGCATTTCGGCATAGTTGCCTTCCGGGCAATCGGTGGTGAAGACCCAGTAAAGTACCGCAACCACAAGCATGATCGCGCCCGGGAAGACCATCGCCAAACGCCAGCCCATGGTTTCGGAAAGCCCAAACCCGAGGATCATGGCAAGGATCAGTGGCATGACCATCTGCGTCACACCACCGCCAAGGTTCCCCCAGCCTGCTGTCGTGGCATTGGCCGTACCGACAACATTGGGCGCAAACATGGTGGAGGTATGATACTGCGTGATCACAAAGGATGCGCCGATTGAACCAATCGCCAGACGCGCAAGCAGGAAGGTTTCATAGCTATCGGCAAGCCCAATCAGCATCACCGGCAGCGACCCAAGCACCAGCAAGCCGGTATAGGTTTTGCGCGGACCGATCTTGTCACACAGTGGGCCGATCAGAAGTCGCACAAGAACCGTGATGGCAACCGATGCAATGATCGTACTGCCGATTTCACTTTTGCTTAAGCCTAGATCATCGCGGACCAGCGGCATCAGCGGTGCGATCCCGAACCAGCCGAAAAAGCACAGGAAAAATGAAAGCCAGGTCAGGTGAAAAGTGCGCATCTGGACAGTCTTGAGACTGAACAGGTTTATGCGTGTAGCCTTGTTCTTGATTTCCATAACGGTGAAGCCCTTCGTTTTGGTCGAACAGAGCATCTTGAGTGCCGTGAACAACCGACGGTTTTTGCTATGGGCCTTCATGCTTCATCAGATGGATTCCGCAGGCGGCCCGTCATTCGGATCGAACGCGCTGCGCGGTCATCGCGCGGCAGTTCCAAACGTCTGATCGTCCGCCGTTGGACGAAGAACTGTGAGCCACCCGTCATTGGGCCTGCTTTCGTCAAAGCTGCTCACACGGAAATAGGATGTGCAAACACCGCGCCAATTTTTCCGCGATGCGGGATAAAACTTTCAACATATTGAAATATAACAATTTTAACTGATCGCGACTGCAACGTAAAAAATGGAACGCCTGAAAATCAGGCGAATATGCACAAAAATAAATCACTCATATTTTGTGCTGTTTATTTTTTGTGCGATTTACTGCTTTGCTCGAATATCAGGCAATCGCTACTTTCCATGATCCTTCATATATCTCAGTTGCTTACGAGATAATTTACCGAAATTCACATTCTGGCACGGCACTTGAATACAGAAACACATGAGCGCGGGCAGTGTCGCCTGCAGCTCCGGCCAAGATGCCGATCCTATATATAAAGAATCCAATGACGGGTTCCCCGGATAATGACGTCCGTTGCGACATGCCTTTTTCGAAGGCAGACCGCATCGGGCGTTTTTTTGTGCCAACTTCGCATCCCGCGACGAGGAGCCAGAGACAAATGAACCACGTCCCTGCAGCAATAAAGACCGCAAAAGCCCGCCTGGTTGTCATCGGCAACGGCATGGCCGGCATGCGCACCGTAGAAGAAATCCTGTCCCGCAATCCGGACAAATACGACATCACCGTTTTCGGCGCAGAGCCCCGGGTTAACTACAACCGCATCATGCTGTCGCCGTTGTTGTCAGGTGAAAAGGGTTTCGATGAAATCGTCATCAACACGCCGGAATGGTACAGAGAAAACAACATTCACCTTTATTCCGGTGATCCCGTCGTTTCGATTGACCGCAACCGTAAGGTTGTTATTTCCAAAAGCGGAACGGAAACCGAATATGACCGGCTGTTGCTGGCCACCGGTTCCGATCCGATCATTATTCCGGTCCCCGGCCACAAACTGAATGGCGTTGTCACTTTCCGTGATGTCGATGATGTCGATACCATGCTGGGTGCTGCCGCCAAAGGTGGCCCTGCGGTCGTGATCGGTGGCGGGCTTCTTGGCCTTGAGGCCGCGGTTGGTTTGCAGGCACGCGGCATGAACGTAACGGTCCTGCATCTTGCGGGCCATGTCATGGAACGCCAACTTGATCCGTCGGCGGGTTACCTTCTTGCGCAGGAGCTCGAGCGCCGCGGCATCAAGGTCATTACCGCTGCCGATACAGGCGAAATCGTTGGCACCGAAAACGTTACCGGCGTTCGCCTTAAGGACGGAACCATGATCCCGGCGGATCTGGTGGTTATGGCTGTTGGTATTCGCCCCAATGGACGCCTTGCCACGGATGCCGGGCTTACCGTTGAACGCGGCATTGTCGTTGATGATGTGATGACCACCAGTGATCCGGCCGTTTTCGCGGTTGGTGAATGCGTACAGCATCGTGGTCAATGCTATGGCCTTGTGGCCCCATTGTTTGAGATGGCCAAATCCTGTGCCGATCATTTGGTTGAAATCGAAACTCTTGGCTATGCCGGTTCGGTCACCTCGACCAAGCTGAAGGTGACCGGCGTTGATGTTTTCTCTGCCGGGGATTTTTCGGGCGGCGGTGACACCGAAGAAATCGTGTTCCGCGATGCTGGTCGCGGTGTTTACAAGCGTATCGTTCTTGAAGACGGCAAGATCAAGGGTGCGGTCCTTTATGGCGACACATCAGATGGTGGCTGGTACTTCCAGCTAATGAAAGACGGGCAGGACGTCACCGAATTGCGTGACACGCTTGCCTTTGGTCAGGCATTCGCCGGGGGTGCTGCCGGAAACCCGCTTGATGCCGTTGCAGCCCTGCCAGATGATGCAGAAATTTGCGGCTGCAACGGCATTTGCAAAGGATCCATCGTTTCGGCCATCACTGAAAAGGGGCTCACCACCCTTGATGAGGTCAAGGGCCATACCAAGGCATCTGCGTCCTGTGGGTCATGCTCCGGTCTGGTTGAAAACCTGCTGGCAGCGACCTTGGGCGGCGATTATCAGGTCGCAACCGTCAAACCGATTTGCACCTGCACCGAACATGATCATGACAGCGTGCGCCGTCTGATCGTTGCCAAGAAACTGAAATCCATGCCCGCCGTCATGCAGGAACTCGAATGGGCTTCGTCGGATGGGTGCCATGTCTGCCGTCCGGCGTTAAATTACTATCTTCTGGCGGCCTGGCCGAACGAATATGTTGATCACGGTGCATCGCGCTTTATCAACGAACGTGTTCACGCCAACATCCAAAAAGACGGCACCTATTCGGTTATTCCGCGCATGTGGGGTGGCTTGACCAACCCGCGCGAATTGCGCGCCATTGCCGATGTTGCCGACAAGTTTGAAATCCCGACCGTCAAGGTCACCGGCGGGCAACGCATTGACCTTCTGGGTGTGAAAAAAGAAGACCTTCCGGGCGTCTGGACCGATCTGAATGCGGCGGGTATGGTATCGGGTCATGCCTATGGCAAATCACTGCGTACCGTCAAAAGCTGCGTCGGGCAGGAATGGTGCCGCTTTGGCACCCAGATGTCGCTCAGCATGGCGGTTGAACTTGAAAAAATGACCTGGGGATCATGGATGCCCCATAAATTCAAGATGGCCGTATCGGGCTGCCCGCGTAACTGTGCCGAAGCCACGATCAAGGATTTTGGTGTGGTTGCGACCGACGGCGGCTGGGACCTTCATGTTGGCGGCAATGGCGGCATTCACGTCAAGGCGACCGAGCTTCTGTGCAAAGTTACCACCGACGAGGAGGTCATGGAATATTGCGGTGCCTTCATCCAGCTATACCGCGAAGAAGCCCGTTATCTTGAACGAACCGCACCGTGGATCGAGCGGGTTGGCCTGAAACATGTTCAGGACCAGATGGTCGATGATGCTGCCAATCGCAAGGCGCTGTTTGATCGCTTCGAGGTCAGTCAGCAAAAAGCACAAATAGATCCATGGGCCGAACGCGCGAGCCAAGGCGTTGATGCCCATGAATTCACCCCCCTTCCCATGGTCGCAGCGGAGTAGGAAAATGACAGACATTCTAAGCTGGATTGATGTCGGGCCTATCGCCAACATCCCGCGCCAAGGCGCCCGCACCCTGCAAACCGAAACCGACCGGATTGCAATTTTCCGCACCCTTGATGATCAGGTCTACGCGCTTCTTGACCGCTGCCCGCACAAACAGGGACCGCTGGCGCAGGGCATTGTTCATGGTCATTTCGTGACCTGCCCGCTGCACAATATGGTTTTCTCGCTTGAAACCGGTGAGGCACAGGGCCCAGATGATGGCTGTGCGGCCAAGGTCGAATGCCAAATCGTTGATGGGACCGTGCGTGTCGGGCTAACCGAACTGCAAGCCGGACTGCGCCATGCGGGATGAGGTCAAAACAACCTGCCCCTATTGCGGTGTTGGCTGTGGCCTGATCATTTCGCCAACCCGTGATGGATTTGCTGTCGGGGGTGATCCCGAGCACCCGGCCAACTTTGGGCGAATATGCTCCAAAGGGGCCGCGCTGATTGATACGATCACGGCGGAAACCAAACGTGATTTCCGGTTACTCGAACCGGAGGTCGATGGTGAAAGAACCGATTGGTCCACCGCCATATCCGCAACCGCCGACCGCCTGCGCGACACCATCGCGCAGCACGGGCCAAAGTCAGTGGCACTTTATGTTTCCGGTCAACTTCTGACCGAGGATTACTATGTCGCCAACAAACTGATTAAGGGCTTCATCGGATCGCCCCATATCGACACCAATTCGCGCCTGTGCATGGCATCAACGGTGGTCGGGCACAAACGTGCGTTTGGTGCGGACGTGGTGCCGGGCTGCTACGAAGATTTGGAAATTGCCGATCTGGTCATTCTGACCGGATCGAATTTGGCATGGTGTCATCCGGTGCTTAATCAGCGCCTGCGCGCAGCCAAGGAAAAGCACGGCACGAAGATTATCGTGATTGATCCACGCCGCACGGCAAGTTGCGATATTGCCGACTTGCACCTGCCGATCAAACCGGGCAGCGACGTTGCCCTGTTTAACGGTTTGCTGGCATGGCTTGATCAGACTGGCAATACCGACCTTAAATACGTCGCACGCCATGTTAGCGGCTATGAACAGGCCGTGGCAGAGGCCCGCGCCGACTGCCCCGATCTCGAGACAACCGCAAAAAAATGCGGGCTCGACACCCACGACAGCGCTGATGCATTCGGCTCAGGTCTGGGGAAACTGGAAACGTTCTTTAGCTGGTTTTCTGCATTTGATCGCACCGTGACGGTGTTTTCACAAGGGGTCAACCAATCCTCAAGCGGGTCGGACAAGGTCAATTCGATCCTTAATTGCCATTTGGCAACCGGTCGTGTCGGCAAACCGGGCTCCAGCCCGTTTTCGGTCACTGGCCAGCCCAACGCCATGGGCGGGCGCGAGGTTGGCGGCCTTGCCAATCAGCTTGCCGCCCACATGAACCCCAATGATCCGGTTGATGTCGATCGCGTCAAACGGTTCTGGAAATCAGACGTTCTGGAACCGGGCGAAGGCCTTAAGGCCGTCGATATGTTTCGCGCGATTGAAACCGGCGAGATCAAGGCCGTCTGGATCATGGCCACCAATCCGGCCGTCAGCCTGCCCGACGCTGATCGGGTTCGTCTGGCTCTGTCGCGCTGCCCGTTGGTGATTGTATCGGACGTGGTCAGCGATACCGATACATTGCGCCACGCCCATATCAAGTTGCCCGCATCCGGCTGGGCGGAAAAATCGGGCACGGTGACCAATTCCGAACGCCGTATTTCACGCCAACGCCCCTTCCGCGATGCTCAGGGCAATGCCAAACCCGATTGGTGGATCATGTCCGAAGTTGCCAAATCCATGGGATACGGCAAATCGTTCAAATATAGCGGTCCAAGTGATATTTTCGCCGAACATGCCGCCCTGTCAGAATTTGAAAATGATGGGCTGCGCGCCTTTGACATTGGCGTCTGGCACAAGGCAAAAAAATCCGCCTATGACGCAATGGAGCCCTTCCAATGGCCCGCATCGCGCAAGAACCAGCCTAGTACCGGCGCTGAACGCCTTTATGGCAATGGCATTTTCACCACATCAAGTGGCCGTGCAAAAATGATCGGGGTTGAACATATCATCCCGCAATCACAAACAAGTGCCGATTTCCCATTGGTCGCCAACAGTGGTCGCTACCGCGATCAATGGCACACCATGACACGCACTGGAACGGCAGCACGCCTGTCGGCCCACCGCCCCGAACCGCTGCTTGAAATCTGCGCTGAGGATGCCGCTCGTTACCGGGTCAAAGATGGCGGCCTCGCCCGGATCAACAGCAAACACGGCACATCATTGATGCGTGTTGCAATCACGGACGCGCAGGCCCCCGGACAGGTTTTCGTTCCGATGCACTGGAACGATGTCTACTCGGCCGCGGGTGGGATTGGTCGGCTCACGCCCCCCAATGTCGACCCCCATTCGGGCCAACCCGAAACCAAATATACCCCGGTATCCGTCGAACCCTTTGTCGCGAAATGGCAAGGTTTGCTGTTTTCCAACACACCAGTTGATCTTGGCAACCTGCCCTATTGGGTCGGAGCAACCGGACAAGGCAGCATGATCTATGAAATCGCCGGCGAACAATCATTCATGTTCAAATCACTTCTACCCATGGCGGCCAACACCAACGATGAACAGATCATTGAATATAGCGACAGCAAAAAAGGCATTCACCGTTACGCCAGACTGAGCGGTGACCGCATCACCGGTGCGCTGTTCATCGGGCCGGACCGCCCAGCCCTTGGGCGCGACTGGATATCAAACCTGCTGGCGGCAGATGCACTTGCAACGCCGGAACGCAACGCCTTGCTCGCCGGGCGCATGCCCGATGCCGGTGCAATCAATGACCGTCTGATCTGTTCGTGCTTCTCGGTCGGATTGGCCGCCATCAGCAAGGCCATTGTCGACCAAAACGCCGTTTCCCCAACCGATATCGGCCGCTTGCTTCAGGCTGGAACGGGATGTGGTTCCTGTTTGCCGGAAATAAAGGAGATTCTCGATGACGCACTACCGCGCGCCGCTGAATGATCGCATCCGTGATCCGAGCATGGGGACCACCAACCCTGACCGGACCGAAAACTTTACCTATTTCCCGGCTTTCATTCATGTCACCGGCAAGAAGGTTCTTGTTCTTGGCGGCGGTGAAGTCGCCACCGGCAAACTTCGCATTTTAAGTAAAAGTCAGGCCGATATCACGGTCGTCGCACCCGAAATCTGTGACGATATCGCCGTGATGGTGGACGAAGGGCGCATTGTTTGGGAAAGCACGCCCTTCGTTGACACCATGGTCAATGGCGCCGCGATGGTGTTTGACGCCACCGACGATCCATATCTTACCGCACGCGTAAAGGCCGCAACCAAACGGCGCAACATCCTGTTGAATGTTGTCGATAAAACCGCACAGTGTGATTTCATTGTGCCTGCCATCCTTGACCGTTCGCCGGTGATGATCACGATCTCGACCGGGGCCTGTGCCCCGGCACTGGCCCGCATCATTCGTCAGCGTCTTGAGACGGTTCTGCCCGCCACCATGTCGCAGCTTGCCCGAGTTGCACGCGATGCCCGGCAAAAGGTTGCCGATCATTTGCATGACAATGTATCGCGCCAACGGTTCTGGACGCATTTTTTCCAGCGTGGATTACAAACCCACTCTGCACGGTCCATTTGCCCAGAAGACGTCGATCTTGCCCTTCGTCAGTTCGTGCCCGATGGCAGTTCGGCAACTGTCCCCGGCGGCCAAACACTTATGGCGGATGTTCATGTTGATAACGCGTTTGACCTGCCGCATGGCATTGCGCGTGCGATTGAAACCGCCGACATCGTCTTTCACGAAGATCACATTGCCGATGACATCCTGACCCTTGCGCGTCGCGACGCCACCGTCATCCCGATTGGCTGCATCACGCTTGACGAACACCCCGAACGCAAACGCGAAAGTATTGCCCAGCAATCGAAAATCTTTGCGCGACAGGGTTTTAATATCGTCACCCTGACCCAGCCGATCACCCACTAGCCTTTCTTGCCGTGGACTTATGGCTCCCTGTCATCCACGCAAACTAAAAGCCGCGTAAGTTTCCTTACGCGGCTTTCTTTCTGCAATCAGCCGATTGCTTATTTCATCGTCGGCATCACAAACTCAGCACCCTTGCGAATGCCGGTCGGCCAGCGTGACGTGATGGTTTTAAGCTTGGTATAGAACCGAACACCTTCCGGGCCATGCATGTGATGATCGCCAAACAGCGATGCCTTCCAGCCGCCAAACGAATGGAACGCCATCGGAACCGGGATCGGTACGTTAATACCGACCATGCCGGTCTGGGTACGTGCGGCAAATTCGCGGGCGGTATCGCCGTCCCGGGTAAAGATCGCAGTCCCGTTGCCGTATTCGTGGCTATCCACAAGATCCGCAGCCGTTTCGAAATCATCGGCACGGACAACTGACAGAACCGGGCCAAAGATTTCTTCCTTGTAGATGCTCATATCCGGGGTCACATCATCAAACAGGGTACCACCGACGAAATAGCCGTCTTCGTAGCCCTGAAGATTGATACCACGGCCATCAACAACCAGTTTGGCACCTTCTTTGACACCCTTGTCGATATAGCCGACAACCTTGTCCCGATGCATCGCGGTGACCAGCGGCCCCATCTCGGCTTTCGGATCCGTACCCGGTGCGACATGCAGTTCATTGATGCGCGGTACGAGCTTCTCAATCAGGGTATCGGCGGTTTCCTTACCGACCGGTACTGCGACCGAAATCGCCATGCAACGTTCGCCAGCCGACCCATAAGCCGCGCCCATCAGGGCATCAACCGCCTGATCCATATCGGCGTCCGGCATAATGATCATGTGGTTTTTCGCACCACCCAGCGCCTGACAGCGTTTGCCCTGCGCAGTTGCGGTTTCATAGATGTATTTCGCAATCGGGGTCGACCCGACAAAGCTGATCGCGGTGACGTCTGCATCAAACAGCAACGCATCAACCGCTTCCTTGTCGCCCTGAACAACGTTGAACACGCCGTCCGGCAAACCGGCCTCGGTCAGCCATTCTGCCATCAAAAGCGACGCAGACGGATCACGTTCAGAGGGTTTGAGGATAAAGCAGTTACCGCACGCAAGGGCCACCGGGAACATCCACATCGGCACCATCGCCGGGAAGTTGAACGGGGTGATACCGGCAACGATACCCAACGGCTGACGCACAGAATGGCTGTCGACCTTGGTACCGACGTTTTCGGTAAATTCACCTTTTAAAAGCTGCGGTGCGCCGGTAGCGAACTCAACAACCTCGATCCCGCGGGTGACTTCGCCCAGCGCATCGGACAAAACCTTGCCGTGTTCGGCGGTGATGGCTGCGGCCAGTTCTTCGGACCGGTCTTCGAGAATGCCAAGGAATTTATTGAGAATACGCGCCCGACGCAGCGGGGTTGTATTCGCCCACTCCGCACGCACAGCCGTCGCCGACTCAACCGCCGCCCGGACTTCGGATTTTGACGCAAGATCGACGGTGCCGCTTTGCGCACCGGTGGCCGGATTGAAAACAGCCGCCGTACGGCCAGATGTTCCGGCAACGCGTTTGCCGCCAATGTAATGGGTAAGCTGGTTGGACATGGGGGTTCCTCCCGATAAACCTGATTTTTCGATTGCCTGATCGTATGACCGGCAAAGTGGCGACATTATGGGTATGCACACCGATGCACATCAATTATCATTTATGCAAATTCGATGTGCAATTTTTAAAGTCATCAGTTCTCATAAGGATTTGATCGTGGATTGGGATCGCTTTCGCATTTTTCTGGCCGTTGCCCGGCAGGGACAAATCCTTGCCGCTGCCCGTCAGCTTGGCCTCAACCATGCCACCGTCGGGCGGC
The DNA here is from genome assembly GCF_000751115.1 of Thalassospira sp. GB04J01. NCBI lineage: Bacteria > Pseudomonadati > Pseudomonadota > Alphaproteobacteria > Rhodospirillales > Thalassospiraceae > Thalassospira > Thalassospira sp. GB04J01. The sequence continues at coordinate 159,053 of NZ_CCDX020000012.1, forward strand.
AGTTGACCGCGCTTGAACATGACCTTGGCACGAAGCTGATTGAGCGGCGCACCACCGGGTCGGAGCTGACCACGGCCGGGCGGGAACTGATGATCGCGGCGGAGACAGCTGAATCTGCGTTTTTACGTGCTGGCACGGCAGTGTCGAACCAGACCGAAACCATCAGCGGCACGGTCCGTGTTGGCGTCCCTGACGGGTTGGGGAACTATTTCCTCGCAAGCGAGATGGCGGCATTTGCCGCCCAGCATGCCGACCTTGTCATTCAGCTTGTGCCGCTGCCGCGCACCTTTTCCCTGTCCCAACGCGAAGCTGACATCGCCATTACCCTTGACCGCCCCAAACAGGGCCGTCTGGTGATCAAGAAACTGACCGATTACACCCTCAGCGTCTATGCCACACAGGCCTATGTCGATCAGTTCGGCACCGTCAAAACCGAGGCTGACCTGACCGACCGCCTGTTTGTCACACATATCGAAGATTTGATTTACAGCCGCGCACTTGATTACGCTGCGCGCCTTGGCAAACTGATGCGCCGTCGCTTTGAATGCGGCAGTGTGGTCGCCCAGATGGAGGCCGTGCGCAACGGTCACGGCATCGGCATCCTGCATGATTACGCCACCCAGGGCATCCCTGACCTGATCCGTTTGCTGCCTGAAATCCGGTTCACCCGCAATTACTGGATGCTGCAACATCCCGACACCAAAGACACCAGAAGTGTTGCCGCCGTTGCCGAACATCTTACCCGTGTTGTGCGTGCGGCGCGTGATCGGTTTATTGTCGCCTGACAGCATGCAAAAACAGGCGCAAGGACATCATTCCTTGCGCCTGTTTTTGTGTCGCATCTTTTATCAAGCGGTCGCTGCTACGTTAGGGCGACAGCAAAAACTCACTTAATCAGATGACTATTGGTCACTTTTTGCGCCAATCAAATTCAATGGCATTTTCAGCCGACATCTTGCGCAAAGTCTGTTCAAAATAATCGCGGATCTGGTCAAGTCCGGCGTTGTCAGACGCCGACATGGCAACCGTCAGGAAAGACGAGCTTGCGGTGATTTCACACACCCCCTGCTCGAACGCAAGAAGACCCTTGTTGCTGTCACGCAACTCCGCCTGCACAGAACCATCCGGCTCGCCGGTAAAGCCCTTTAAATAAACGGGTGCGTTACGTACATAGATATCTGCAAAACAATAGTTGGCGTCCATATTCTGATCCAATCCGACTTCAGACAACTGTGTATTCCCAGACGTATTCTTGCCTTCCTGATCCACCAAGCCGGCTTCCTTGTCATCCGTATCAACCGCAGTCTTTACGTTGATGGAACCCTGATCATCACCTGACATCACATCGCACCCGGCATGGTTTGAATTATCGCTCAACATGAATACCATGCTTCGTATGCGCGCAACAATAGTGACCGATGGTCAATAATATATGAAAGCATTACGCCGAAATTGATCTCGATTAAACAGAAAATGTTGCGAATTTGCGCCACCGCAAGTCAGACGGCGAAAATAACTTGCCGCACCGCGCCCATCATAGCTGAATTGTCGGTCAGTTGGCCGGGAATTCAGCACGCCCAAAAAATCCGATTTTTTGTTTTATTATTTAGTTACAGACAGATAGATCACATCAATTGGCACGCGCCAAAAACCACCGCCGACAGGCAAAAGTCAGACGAATGTAATGTAAACTTTTTGTGAAATCAGCTGTCTAGCGCCCAAGTTCCGCTGATCACTCACGGCGACACACAGGGACACTGAGAATTTGCAAGACGATGCGGGTTTAACCCAACCTATTAATCGAGTCTTGATGCGACTTTTCCCTAGCTTCTAACTAGCGTCTACCATGACCAAACTGCTGGAAAAATCCGCTGGCACGGGCAGCACGACCGGGGATAAATCAAGCTGAACAACGGGGTCACTTTCCCCCGTCGCCTTAAAGATCGCCTCATACCGGCACCAGGCATCGTAAAAGTCAGAGACGGACGTCGCTCTTGGCAAACCAAGCTGTTCTGCCATTTGGGGAATAGAGCGGCCTTCATCGCGATATTCAAGATCAATTCCGATCAAAAGCCCCGGATCAACCGCAACCGCAACCACCACCCAACCACGACTATGGCTAATGCTTACGCCGTGGCGATGACCGGCAATTTCCGCCCAAGGACGATCGTCCTCGTCCTTAAGGCATGTTGCATCGTTCCCCTTTGCGACATCGGCAACAAGGTCGCACAGCATATCCCACGCCAACAACGACGACGCTTGGCGCGCTGCACTTCGTTTCAACGTCGCATCTTCAAGTTTGTGGATGGCCGAAACAACCCTGCCATCAAAGTGGAAAAAACGCCTTGCGTCCGATGAGTTAGACTTCCCAAGAGTGGTACTTGCCGCCACCTGCACAATCCATTATTGCTGAATTACAATCACGCGCCCTGCATCGTCGGTAAAATCGTTCCAAGAACGGCTTTTGGGCGATAGTTTGGACGCCCCCGCACCGGTCACGGGGCAACTTGACCCAAACCGACATGATTGAGTCAGTTTTCCACCCATTAATCAAGGCAGATCAAAATGCGTAGTTTGAAACTTGCTTCTGTTTTTGTCGTTGTCGCAGTGCTTGCTGCCTGCTCGGCGACTGTTCAGAACTTCTCCAATCAGCCCTTCCCCGCCGATGTCGCCAAACTCAGCATGGCCGAGATTGAAGAAACCATCATTGAAACCGCTTCGACACGTGAATGGATTGTTCAGCGCGAAGGCGAAGGTCAATTGACCGCAACCTATGCCCCGCGTTCGCACAGCGCAAAAGTTGCCATCTCGTTTAATCAGAAACAGTACTCAATCATTTACGTTGATAGTAGTAACCTACAATATAATGGTACAACGATTCACCGTAACTATAACCGGTGGGTCAACAACCTGAGACAGGACATCCTGCGCGCGGTTTCGGCCCGTGCGGCACTTGCCAACTAGGACACCAGATGACTTTGCTGTGCGCCCGACTGTCACGTTGGGCTTTGTGGGAAGATACCAATGGTCGGGCCAGCCTGACCTTGCACACACCCGAAAACACATCGGCGGTATCCCAACCATCGGTCCAGAACGATCTGGCGCGCAGCATTAAACCCGGTTGGCGGCGGCGGCTTGACCTGTTTGGTCGCGCCGCCGCCGAAACGCTTACCCAGATGCTTACACCCGTCGACAACCCGCATATTGTTTTCTGTTCCCGGCACGGCAACATTAACCGCACGGTCAAGCTTCTCCATCAGGTCGCGACGAACGAGGCCCTTTCCCCGGCGGATTTCAGCATGTCGGTCCATAATGCCTTTGTCGGTATTGCCTCGATCAACTGGTCGATCACCCAGAGCCACACGGCCATTGCCGCGGGCAATGACAGCCTGATCGCCGGACTGACCGAAGCCGTCTGTCAAATGATGGCAACACAAAGCCCCGTCATCCTGTGCTATGTCGATTTACCGTTGCCAGATGTCTATACTGATACTGTCGCCGAACCCCAGACGGCGATTGCCTTTGCCATGCGCCTTGAGCCCGATGACGACACCACCCCTGAGATGCCGGCGACAGGTAAAGCCCTTGCTTTCTCATCCTGCGGATCAGACCGGGCACAGACCATCGCCGCATCATCATATGATCAGGTCAAAAACCTGACTGCCTTTTTTGAATCACCCTCTGCCCCCCCACTAACCCTTGGCAGCACCACCACCGCATGGACCGTTTCGCGTCATGACTAAACCTGCCTGCGCCGAAACAGTACAAAGCACCCGCAGGAACCTGAACTGGTACTGGCGACTTGTTGGCACCGGGTTGGCGTTTTCCATCTTCGGGCTTGGCGGCCTGTTCATGGCGCTGACGATTTTTCCGGCCCTGATGGTGATTTTACGCAACCGTGCCAAACGGCGTAAATATGCCCAACTGGTGATTTGCCGTGGCTTTCGCCTGTTTGTCTGGATGCTTGATCATTCCGGCGTTGCCGAGGTGGAAACACACCACCTCGAACGGTTGCGCGATGCCACAGGCTCGCTGATTATTGCCAATCACCCGACCTTGCTTGATGTGGTGATGATCCTGTCGCAGCTTGATCGCTGCCAATGTGTGGTCAAACACGAACTGTTTCGCAATCCGTTCCTGTTTGGGGTTGTGCGCGCCGCCGGATTTATTCGCAATGACGACAACCCGGAAAACCTGATCATGCAGGCCCGACATCATCTGCAATCGGGGGCCAATATCCTGATCTTCCCCGAAGGCACTCGCACCCCCAGCCAGAAAAAACTTGGAAAACTGCAACGCGGCGTCGCAAACATCGCGATAGATACACAAGCCGACTTGATTCCTGTGGTTGTGCACTGTAATCACGATACCTTGAAAAAGGGGATACCGTGGTATCGCATTCCACCGTCGAAAATTCGTTACCGACTGGAAGTCGATCATCCGCTATTATTTGACGATATTAACGATCTGGACTTGCCGCGCGCCAAACAAGCACGTGCGTTGACCCGGTTCATCAAAGATTACATTCTGGACAGACTTAAAGATGACTTCGCTGGAAACCGAACTTAAAGCTTTCATCATCGACACGCTCAATCTTGAGGATGTCGATGTAAACGATATCGACAGCGAAGAAGCCCTGTTTGTCGACGGTCTGGGTCTTGATTCCATTGATGCACTTGAACTTGGCGTCGCGATCCAGAAAAAATATGATGTCCGGATTGATGCCAAAGACGAAGATGTGAAAACCCATTTCGCATCGGTGCATAATCTGGCGAAATTCATTCAGGCTTCGGGAAAGGAGGGATAATCATGCACAGCCGCCAAGACGTTTATCAGCAGCTTCACGATTATCTGGTCGAACTTTTCGAAGTCCCCGCCGAGGATATCACCCCCGATGCCCGCCTGTTCGAAGACCTTGACCTCGACAGCATCGATGCCGTCGACCTGATCGTCAAATTCCAGGAAATCACCGGCAAGAAAATCCCGGCGATGGAATTCAGGTCTGTCCGCACCGTCGACGATGTCGTCGAGAAGATCCATGTCCTGGTCAGTTCCTAAACGGGTCGCAACCTTTCTGCTTGCCGCACTGGGTGTTGCCTATCCGGTTCTGGTCTATTTCGGGCTGTCGGTATTTTCCCCGCAGGTCATCCTGATCGGGCTTCTGATCGTGGTGCTTTTGCGCGCCGTGACATTTGTTTTCGCAAAACGCTATGCCGCCGCCGGTCTTGCTGTTCTAGTTGCCGTCATTGTTGCCATCGGCGGGATTGCAAGCGAACTTCTTGCCATTCGTTTCTATCCGGTAATCGTCAGCCTGACGATGGGATCGGTCTTTACCGTCACGCTTTTTACCGAAAGACCGATGGTCGAACGCCTCGCCCGGATCAAGATACCCGATCTTGACGATTATTCGATTGCCTATACCCGCAAACTGACCAAGGTCTGGATCGGGTTCTTTGCCGCCAATGCAATCATCGCCGGCTGGACGGCACAATATGCCAGCATGGAAATCTGGACGCTGTATAACGGCCTTATTTCCTACATCGTGATGGGCCTATTGTTCGTTGGCGAATGGCCGGTCCGTCGCATTCTGCGCGCCCGTCATGACCGCAAAACCCGAAACGGCACGGAAACCCCATGATCGGATTTATCGAAAATCTGCATAATCCGAAAAACGCCACCGTCGCCCTTTGCATCGAAGGTGACCGGGTGTTTAGCACGGGCGATCTGCGTTCCGATATCGACCGTCTTTGCCCTGCCCTGTCCGCGTCTTCACGCATCGCCATCCATTGCCAGTCGGCCCGCCTGTTCCTAATTGCAATCACCGCCGCGTGGCGTGCGGGTGCGACCGTAATTTTTCCGGCAACCGACCGCTCGGCCTATCTCGACGGCATTAGCGACCAATTCGATCTGTATCTTGATGACGCAGCAATCCGCGAAAGGCTCGCCGCGGCCGCCACCACCACAAACACCAGCAACATGACGCTGCCCGCCGCATCCAATTGCCGCGCAGTGTTCTTTACTTCCGGCTCGACCGGGGATGTTAAACCGGTCGCCAAGACCCTCGCCCTAATCGAGGCAGAAATCACCGTGCAGGAACAACTTTGGCGGCCTCAAATTCCTGCGGGCGCGCGCATTGTCGGACTGGTATCCCATCAGCATATCTATGGCCTGATTTTCCGCATCGTCTGGCCGGTGATGACCGGGCGCATCTTTACCGCCGATTCCGCCCCCTATTGGGAAATGATGCAGGGCGATATCGTGACCGGCGATATCTTGATCACAAGCCCGGCCCATCTTAAAAACCTGCATCCCGATCTGGCAAACGTTCCGCGCCCATCCCTGATCTTTTCATCGGGTGGTCCTCTTGATGTTGCCGCTGCAAGTGAAACCACCGCGATGCTCGGCACCTGCCCGACCGAAATTTTCGGCAGCACCGAAACCGGGGGCATCGCCCATCGCCGCCAACTTGACGCCCAAAGCGTCTGGCATCCCCTACCGGGGGTTGAGGTGGCGCTGAATGACGCCGGATGCCTGCGCGTGCGCGCCGCCCACATCGCAGGCGATGACTGGTATCAGACCGAAGACATCGCAAAGATCGATGGCGCAACCTTCACCCTGCATGGCCGGGCCGACCGGGTGGTCAAGATCGAAGGCAAACGCATTTCGCTCGGCGCTGTTGAACGCCATTTGCGCCAAAGCAGTCTGGTCGAAGACGCCATTGCGCTGATCCCCGAGGAAAGTGACCGCCGCCTTGGCGTGGTGGCTATCCTGTCGCCCGCAGGCCGCGATATGCTGGCCGATATCGGACGGTTTCGCATGGGGCGGAAACTCCGGCGTGAAATCGCCAAATTCGAAGATGACGCTGCCCTACCGCAACGCTGGCGCTTTGTCGATCAACTGCCGTCTGACAGTCAAGGCAAACGCCCGCTTCATTTATTGCGTTCTCTTTTTACCGATATGGAACCTTTAACACCTGAAATCGTTATACAAAATCGCGATGATGACCGGATCAACCTGTCGCTGCGCCTGCCGGCCGATCTGCTTTATTTCCGTGGCCACTTTCCTGGCATGCCGATCCTGCCCGGTGTCGTGCAACTGCACTGGGCGATCCATCAGGCCGCAACGCTTTTTGGTGTCCCGGTTACCATCAGTGAAGTGACGCAACTTAAATACCGCAAACCGATTGCACCGGGATCAACACTGATGCTTGAACTTGATTGCGATCGGGACAACAGGAAAGTCAAATTCCGCTACCATTCCGACGCGGAAGGCGACCACAGTTCCGGCATTCTGAAATGGCGCGAGGCTTCCACATGAAAATCTGTGCCGTCATCCCGACCTATAACCATCATGACGTGCTTGGCGATGTGGTGGCGCGTGTGCGTGAATATGACCTGCCGGTGATCATCATTGATGACGGATCAAACACGCCGACACACGATGTTGTCGCCGCCCTGCATGACCCCGAAAACGGCGTCACCTGTCAGCATCTGGCCGAAAATGGTGGCAAGGGTGTCGCGGTGATGGCGGGCCTTGCCATGGCCGAACGCGCCGGTTTCACCCACGCGATCCAGGTCGATGCCGACGGGCAGCACAATCTTGACCGCCTTACCGAAATGATCCGCATCGCGCACGAAGACCCAACCGCGCTGATCACCGGCCTTCCGGTCTATGATGACAGCATCCCGCAAAAACGCCGCATTGGACGCTGGGTATCCCATGTATGGGTCTGGATCGAAACATTATCGACCCATATCCGCGACAGCATGTGCGGCTTTCGCGTGTACCCGGTTTCCGAAAGCCTCGCGGTCTGGCGCGAAGAAGGCTGCGGCCACAAAATGGATTTCGATACCGAATTGATGGTGCGCCTTTACTGGCGCGGTGTCCCCGTCCACCATGTCCCGACCGAGGTCACATACCCCGAAAACAACACCTCAAACTTCCGCATGTGGAAGGACAACCTTTTGATTAGCTGGATGCATACGAGGCTGGTGTTTGGCATGCTTGGCCGACTGCCCGGTTACATTTGGCGCGGCGGAAAATTTGCCCAGGATCAAACGGCTGATCGCGGACAGGATAGCAAGGATGCGTCCGCCCACTGGGCGGAAATCGACGAGCGCGGCATGTATTTTGGCATGCGGTTTCTTGGCTGGGTTTACCGCGTTGCCGGACGGCGCGCCTGTCTTGCAATCATGCTGCCCGTCATCGTCTATTTTTATCTGACCGGCGGCATTGCACGGCGCGCATCGCATGACTTTCTGACCCGCGCACACCAAAATGGTGCACCCGTTGCCCCCACCCGCTGGAACAGTTTCCGTCATTTTCTGCGCTTTGGCGAAAGTGCACTTGATAAAATCGCCGCGTGGTGTGGTGAGCTAAAAATAGATGATCTCGAATTGCCTGATGATGCCGACAATCTGTTTGCCTATATGCCGCGTGATCAGGCCGCCGTTTTGCTGGTATCGCATTTTGGCAATATGGAACTGGTGCGTGCCATCGCCAGCCGGGATCGCGATTTCCGCGTTAATGTCTTGCTGCATCAAAAAAATGCGGCCCGGTTTGGCCGCGTGCTGCAAAAACTGGCCCCGGAAAGTCAGGTCGACCTGATCGAAGTCACCGACATCGGCCCTGATACCGCCATCATGCTGCGCGAACGGGTTGAACGTGGGGAATGGATTGTCATTGCCGCAGACCGGGTTGCGATTGGTGCCCGCGATAAATCCGTCGCGGTTCCCTTCCTTGGTCAAGATGCCAATTTCCCGCAAGGACCATTTGTTCTGGCGTATCTGCTACAATGCCCGGTTTATATGGCAGCCGCCTGGCGCTCGGGAAAACGATTTAAAATCGAGTGGCAGAAACTGGCCGACACAATGACCTTGCCACGTAAGCACCGGACCGAGGCCATCACAGGCTACGCCACCCAATATGCGCAATGGCTTGAAAAGATAGTTGTTATGGAGCCGCTGCAATGGTTCAATTTCCATGATTTCTGGGCAAAGAAAAAGGACGGTGATGACCAATAACCGCATCAATGTAATCTTTGGCGAAAACGATCTTACGGTCGAAGATGTCATTGCCCTGTCCGAACAACGTGCCCAACCCGTGCTGTCGGGGGATCGCGATTTTCGTGCCCGCATTCAAAAGGGTGCTGATTTCCTTGATCAGCAACTGCGCGACAAGGGTCATATTTATGGTGTGACCACCGGCTATGGTGATTCTGTTTCACGCCGTGTGCCCCCAGAACTGGTTGCAGAACTGCCGCTTCATCTTAGTCGCTTTCACGGCTGCGGGCTGGGCGATATTCTCGCCCCCGAACAGGCACGCGCGGTTCTGACCGTACGTCTGGCATCCCTTTGCACGGGTTATTCCGGTGTCAGTGTTGATTTGCTCAACCAACTGACGAGCTTGCTGGCCCATGACATTACCCCGCTGATCCCCGAAGAAGGATCGGTCGGTGCCAGTGGCGATCTAACCCCGCTTTCTTATGTTGCCGCGGCTTTGATCGGCGAACGTGACGTTCTTTATCGCGGTCAGAAAACATCCGCCCAAGACGCCTTGGCAACCGCCGGATTAACCCCGCTGACCTTGCGCCCCAAAGAGGCCCTTGCCATCATGAACGGCACGGCCGTGATGACTGCCCTCATGTGTCAGGCCTTTGTGCGCGCCAATTATCTGTGCAAACTGACATCGCGTATTACCGCCCTTGCCAGCATGGGATTACTTGGCAATCCCGCCCATTTCGACAAGCGTCTTTTTGCCGCCAAACCCCACCCTGGGCAGGCGCAAATTGCGGCATGGATCGAAGATGATTTGTCATCGCTGGGTAGCACCTATGAACCGGCCCGTCTTCAGGACCGCTATTCGCTGCGCTGTGCCCCGCATGTTATCGGGGTGCTGGCCGATATGATGCCAACCTTCCGGCGGACCCTCGAAACAGAACTTAACAGTGCCAATGACAACCCGCTTTTGGATATCACGGAAAACACCATCCTGCATGGCGGGCATTTCTATGGCGGACATGTCGCCTTTGTCGCCGACGGTATGAAAACACTGGTCGCCAATCTGGCCGACTTGATGGATCGCCAGATGGCCCTTCTGGTTGATACCAAATTCAACCATGGTCTGGCATCGAACCTGTCGGGGGCAGATCCCGACCGCGCATCGATTAATCACGGGCTTAAGGCCGTGCAAATCGGCGCGTCTGCCTGGACGGCGGAAGCTTTGAAACAAACCATGCCCGCCAGCGTCTTTTCGCGTTCTACCGAATGTCATAATCAGGACAAGGTCAGCATGGGCACGATTGCCGCACGCGATTGCCTGCGCGTCCTGCAACTGACCGAACAGGTCGTGGCGGCAAACCTTTTGGCTGTTGGTCAGGCCATCGCGTTGCGCGAAAAATCTGGTGAATTAACCAAGGAACAACTCGGCCCCAAGGTTTCGGCCTTTGTTGACAGCTTAAAGGAAGACATCCCTTTCATCGCCGAAGACCAACCGCTTGAAGGCACCTTGCGTCTTTTGGTGTCACGCATTCAGAACCGCCACTGGGCGCTCTATGATGAAGAAATCGCATCATGATCAGTGCATCTGTCACCGAAACGATCCAGTTTTATCATCTTGATCCGATGAATGTCGTCTGGCATGGCAACTACGTGCAGTTCTTTGAAAATGCGCGCTGTGCGCTTTTGGAAAAGATTGACTACAACTATCCGCAAATGGATGCATCGGGCTATGCTTGGCCGATTGTTGACATGCGGGTCAAATATGTTGGCCCGTGTACCTTTGGGCAAAAAATCACCATCACAGCAACCTTACGCGAATTCGAAAATCGCCTGAAAATTGATTATCTGATCACGGATGCAAAAACCGGCACCAAACTGACCAAGGGCTTTACCATTCAGGTCGCAGTTGAAAAAGACACCGGCGAAATGCTGTTTCGCAGTCCCGACTTCCTGATTGAGAGGCTGGAGGCCATGACGCAATGACCCACCGCTGGTCTGTACCATTGGCAGTATCCGCCTTGACCCTGTTCCTAGTCGCAATGCTGTCGGTAATTCCAACACGCGCCGACGGAACCGCGCCCAAGGCAGATTTGCCGTCCGCCGCCATGCCTACCCCGATCAGCGATCAGCAATATCTAACCGGCACCTTTGCCCTTGACCGCCATCTTGACGGCTTTGACGCACCACTTACCTCGACCGGTGAATTTACCCTGTCACCCAGCAAAGGTCTGATTTGGCAAAACCTGAAACCGTTTCCCGATACCACCGTGATGAACGATCACGGGATTACCCGCAAACATGATGACGGCACATTTGAAACCATTGCATCAGGTGCGCGGTTTCATCAGTTCATCGCGCTGATTTCCGCCGTCCTTGCCGGAAACTGGGACCCACTGTCTGATCAATTCACCATCACACCCGCCAAAACCGCCACAGCACCGAACTGGCAAGTCACACTCGCCCCGAAAAACAGCAACGGACTATCCAACCTGGTCAGTCAGATCATTGTTAAGGGCGATGAATTTGTCACCCACGTCACATTGAACAAACCATCGGGCGACCGCGACGAAATCACGCTAAACGATCAAAAACGCCACGACCTACCACTCCCGACTGATCTTGCCAAACTGCTTTCGGGAAACTTTGATTGATGGCAGTGCGCGGGGGCATATGGGGCATTTTTCTGTTGATCATGGTGACCTCTGCAATCTGGCAGGTCACATCGGGCAGCGCCCGGATTGATGGTGATGTCCTGTCCCTGATCGGGTTGGAAAAAACCGACGACACCGCCCGAAAATCCGATATCGAAACCGTGCGCGACTTACTGGCAAATGATGCCAATCAGGCCATCATCATGGTGTCGGCCAACCAGCAAGATATGCTTGAAACGGCAACCCGCGCCCTTGCTTCTGACATCGCAAACATTCCGGGCACAAAGTCGGTTTCTATGCCGGGATATGACTCGGGAAACCTTGCGCGGCTTTCAGATTTTTACCTGCCCCATGCGCAAAGCCTGCTGTCGGACAGGGACCGGGCACTTTTGCGCGACGGCAACGGGGAACCGGTTTATCAAAACGCGGTAAAAACGCTGTATGCACCTGCTTCAATGGTCAGTGCAGCATCGCTTCGCGCCGATCCGTTCTCCCTGCTCCCCAACTTTCTGGCCGAACTGGGCAACAAACTTGGTCCTTCCGGGATCGTGCAAAGAGACAACAATTTCTATACCCCGATCCTTATAATTCTGACCCCGGACCTTCGGCGTAACGGGCAGGGCAGCGCATGGGTGGGCAAGGTCAATGACGTCATCACCAACGCCCAGAACAATACCAATCAATCTGACGGACTCACCATCGCTAAAACCGGGCAAGTCTTCTTCGCTGTGGCCGAGGCAACTGCTGCAAAAGCCGATGTCCAGCGCATCGCCATCATTGCGACCCTTGGCATTTTTGCCATGGTGCTCAGTGTGTTTTTCTCCCCACTCCCCCTGATCGGCACCTTGATCACGGTCGGCAGCGGCTTGATCGCCGGGATTGCTACCGTCACCCTGATTTTCGATGGCATTCATGCCATTGCGCTGGTCTTCGGGGCCAGTCTGATCGGGATATCGGTCGATTATGCGCTGCATTATCTGGTGCTACCCGCTGATGAAAAATCACCAACCGCCCGGATTGCGACCATTCGTTCCGGCCTAAGCCTTGGCCTTTTGACCTCGGTCTGCGGCTTTGCGGTTTTGGCCATCAGCCCGGCCATCCTTCTTGCCCAAATCGCGATTTATTCCATCGCCGGGCTTATCGCAGCCTATGTCACCGTGCTTTTCGTCCTCCCGCTTTTGCCCGCGCGGAGCGTCAAACACCGGTCGCTCATCCCGCGTGTGTATCAGAAACTTGATGATACCTTGCGCCGTCTGCGTCTGCCCCGGTTGGTCCGGGGGATGGCTGCACTTGCCATCCTTGGTGGATTTGCGATCTGTATTTTGTTCATACCAACCGATGATGACATCCGCCATCTCGGGCATGGCAACGACACCCTGACAACGCAGGCGCGCCTGATCGGGGATACCATGGGCATGGGCGGAAACCCCGTCTTTATCCGGATTGATGGCGCAGACAGCCAATCCCGCCTTCAAACGGGCGAGGCCGTACAAAACGCGCTGCGTCCCCTGATCAAAGACGGCACTGTCGGGTCTGCCTTTGGCTTGTCGGACATGATCCCGTCGATCAAACGGCAGGACGAAAACCGTACCCTGATCAAAGATCAGCTCTTTGAAATCTACGCACCAAAACTGGCACCCCTGATTCCGATCAACATTCAAACGCCCTATCCAGGCGCTCCCTATTTACACGCCGACGAAGACGCCTTTGCCCAGTTCCCGGAACTGGCAAACCTGCGTGATGGCACGACCGATATCGTCCGGTTAAACGCCGTGACCGATGCCAATACCGTTGCCACGGCAATTGCCAACATCGACGCCGCCCGTTTGATCAACCCGCGCGCCACCATCACCGACCAGTTCGCCCATTATCGCAACTGGGCAACGGCGGGATTGGCGATTGCCTTGTTGATTGCCGGGGGTCTTGCCATGGGACGCTATGGTATGATCCGCGGGCTATGTGTTTTGGGAACGCCTGCGGGGGCGATGCTTGTTGCACTTGGCGGGGCGGCTGCAATCGGGATCACAATCAATTTCTTTACCATCATGGCACTGTTTCTGGTGTTTGCCATCGGGGCCGATTACGTGATCTTCTTTTCCGAAAGCCAAAAGCACGGCCAGCAGGATGCAACCCGGTTTGCCGTGTTTTTATCGCTGATCAGCAGCATTTTGGCCTTTGGCCTGCTCGCCAGCAGTTCTGTTCCCGTGGTCAGCGCCATCGGAACCATCATGGCCATTGGCCTTCCAACGGCATGGGTGCTGTCCTATGCCATGTGCCCAACATCCGTGAAAGCCGATCAATCCGATGTCTGACAATCATTCTGAAAGCCACCTCATGACCGATTGTGACATCGCCATCATCGGTGCCGGACCGGCCGGAACGGTTGCGGCCAAATGTCTATGTGATGCGGGATTAAGCGTGATTGTTCTTGAAGCGCAAACCTTCCCGCGCTTTGTCATCGGCGAAAGCCTTCTGCCTCACTGCATGAATGTGCTTGAGCGGGCTGGTTTGCTTGATGCGGTTGAAAAAGCCGGTTTCCAACACAAAAATGGGGCCGTTTTTGAACGCGGATCACTTTATCAGTCCATTGATTTTCGCGAAAACTTCGAAGACACCGGATGGGGCACTACCTTTCAGGTTCAACGCAGCCGGTTTGATCACATTCTGGCCCAAACCACCATCGATGCCGGGGTCGATATCCGTTTTGGGCATAAGGTCACCGATGCGGTATTGCGCGATGGTAACTGTACCCTCGACTATGAAAATGATTCGGGTCAAACCGGTCGGATAAGATCGACGTTTGTTCTCGACGCCAGTGGTTATGGCCGGGTCCTGCCCCGGATGCTGGGCATTATAAAATCAAGCCAATCGACCGAACGGCGCGCCCTGTTTACCCATCTGCGCGATCATATATCCGACCCCGATTATGACCGGGAAAAAATCCTGATCACGGTCCACCCCGTCCGCCCGGAAATTTGGTATTGGTTGATTCCGTTTTCCGACGGCACGTCCTCTGTTGGGGTGATTTACCCCGATCAGGATCCGGAATTTGATGGTCTTGATGATCAGGCCATCTTTGATCGGTTAATCGGCGATACCGGCCTTGGCCCCCTTCTGGCCAAGGCCGAACCGACCCGTCCGCTGAATGCCATTGCCGGATACAGCGCGCAATCGGACACCCTTTTTGGCGACGGTTATGTTCTTCTGGGCAATTCTGCTGGTTTCCTTGACCCGGTTTTTTCATCGGGTGTGACCATTGCCATGCATTCCGCCGAACTGGCGGCAAAGGCGCTTATTGCGCGTCACAATGGTCAGGCCGTCGATTGGGATGCGGATTACGCCATTCCGCTTAACCGGGGTGTAGAAACGTTCCGTTCATATGTCGATGCATGGTATGACGGACGTCTACAAACGATTATTTTCAATCAACCCGATGATGATACAAAACTCAAACGTATGGTTGTTTCGATCCTTGCAGGATACGCTTGGAACCTCGACAATCCGCTGGTAAGCAAAACTGACCGTTACCTGGAGATGTTGCACGACTTATGCGATCCATCCTGATCCTATTCATGACCCTGTCTCTGAACGCCTGTGTTACGGATTTTGCCGACTTGTCGGTCCCCAACCCGTTTGCGTCCAATCCTGCGTACACGATTGCACTGGCACCGGGGGTTACCATAGAGTTGCCGGAAAACCCGTGGGACACTGCCCAAGGCCTTGAGGCTACTCAACAGGTCACCGCACAATGGCGCCCCAAAAACGGTGAGCCGGGCACGGCCACTTTCCTTGCCCGGATTTCGGCCCAGCCCGGTCAGGTCAGGATTGCCGTGCTTGATGATCTTGGCCGCCGGGCCATGACCATTGACTGGACCCTTGATGGGCTCAACATCGTCAAGGCCGACTGGGTGCCAGATGCCCTTGACCCTGAACGGTTGCTTGGCGATATCGTCATGACCTATTGGCCAGACGATGTTGTCAGTGACGCGGTGGATCAATCCATGACCGTCGAAGAAACCATGGGTCAGCGCACCATCCGCACCACCGGTGATGGATTGGTGTTCGTAGCGATTGAAAAACCGATCCGCGATCCGTGGCAGGGTGTGGCAACCCTGCGCAATATGAAACTGGGCTATACCCTGACCATCAGATCGCAAAGACTGGAGTCCTGATGATGTCGGTGACTTCGACCTTTTTGTCGGCCCTTGGTATTGTCTCCGCCCTTGGACAGGGGATAGAGCAAACATCGCGCACCCTGTTTGGCGACCGCCGGGCGGACATGATTGCCCATGACGATTTTCTGATTGATCGCACCACCATGCTCGGCACCGTAACCGGACCGCTTGTCGCCTTGCCCGATCATCTTACGCAATATGACACCCGCAATAACCGCCTGCTATGGACTGCCATGGCCCAGATTACCTCTGAAATTGACGATCTGATTACGACCTTTGGCACGGACCGCATCGGCATCATTCTGGGCACCAGCACCTCGGGTATCGAAGAAGGCACCACCGGGTATCAGGACATGCTCGAAACCGGCACATGGGCCCTCGGTTTTCGCTATGAGCATCAGGAAATCGGATCGCCTGCCGACTTTTTGCGCGATGCGCTGGGCCTGTCGGGTCCGGCCTATGTGATTTCGACCGCCTGCTCATCAAGCGGCAAGGCCTTCGCATCCGCCCAACGATTGATGGATGCGGGCATGTGTGACGCCGTGATTGTTGGCGGGGTCGATAGTCTGTGCCGTCTGACCGTGCGCGGATTTGACGCGCTTAATTCCATCTCCGAGGGCGTCTGTAATCCGCTCAGCAAAAACCGTGACGGCATTAATATCGGCGAAGGTTGCGCGCTGTTCACGCTGCGCCGGGACGCAGGCGACATTGCCCTGATGGGGGTTGGCGAAACATCCGATGCCCATCATCCAAATGCCCCGCACCCCGACGGGATCGGGGCGATTTCCGCCATGAAATCCGCACTCAAAATTGCGGGGCTAACGCCCGACGATATCAGCTATATCAACATGCACGGCACCGCGACGCCACTTAATGACAGCATGGAAAGCACCGCGATTGCGCAGATATTTGGCACAACGGTTGCCGTCAGCTCGACCAAACCGATGACCGGCCACACATTAGGTGCGGCGGGTGCGATTGAGGCCGCCATCCTATGGCTTTCACTACAACACGCCGCAGACGGCGCACCATTGCCCCGCCATCACTGGGATGGTGCTATTGACCCGGACGTTACCCCGATGAACCTCGTTGCACAAACGGGGCAGCGGGTTGCCCCGAACGATAGACTTGCCATGATGAGCAATTCCTTCGCCTTTGGCGGCAGTAACGTATCGGTCATTCTCGGACGCGGTTTTATCCCCGCAGGGATGACATCATGACCAACGCAACACAGACCACAACCATACCCGCCATTGATCAGCTTGTCCCGCACAGCGCCCCGATGCTGCTGATTGAGCGGGTCTGCGATACCGGGCCGGATCACCTTCAGGCCGAAGTCACAATTCAACAAACGAGCATGTTCTTTGAAAAAGGCCACGGTGTCCCCACCTATGTCGGGATTGAATATATCGCACAGGCCGTCGCCGCATATAGTGGCTGGCGCGCTAAATCTGCCGACCCTGCGGCGCTCCCACACATCGGCTATTTGCTTGGCACGCGCAAAATGACCATGACCCGCGATTGGTTTGAACCGGGCACCCGATTGAATATATATGTCGAAAATGTTTTTGAAGATGGCGAAATGGGCGTCTTCAAAGGCGAAATTCGCGACGGAAATGACGTCATTGTCGCTGCCCAGATCAATGTCTATCAACCCGGTGACACAGTCACCACGCCTGCCTCATCCCACACGCCCCATAACCAAGAAACGACAACGTCATGACAGAAACCATTCTGGTAACAGGTGCCAGCAAGGGCATCGGGGCCGCCACCGCCAAACGCCTTGCGCGCGATGGATATGATGTCATCGTTCATTATCATTCCGACCGCGATGGCGCGCAAAGAGTCCTTAAGGACGTCACCGCGATGGGCCGCGCCGCACGCCTGATCAGCTTTGATATTGCGGATCGCGATGCCACCCGCACCGCACTTGAAGCCGACATTGCCGAACATGGCGCGCCGTTTGGTGTGGTGCTGAATGCCGGGTTGACCCGTGACGCCGCCTTTCCCGCCCTTGAAGATGACGATTGGGATGCTGTGCTGCATACCAATCTGGACGGGTTTTATAACGTCATAAAGCCCCTCATCATGCCGATGATCCAACGGCGCAAGGGCGGTCGTATTGTCGCACTGACCTCCATCGCCGGCCTGGCGGGCAACCGCGGGCAGGTCAATTATGCCGCGTCCAAGGCCGGGATCATTGGCGCGGTCAAATCGCTGGCGCTTGAACTGGCCAAACGCAAAATCACGGTCAACGCCGTCGCCCCGGGGGTGATTGAAACCCAGATGACCGATGAATTGCCCGCCGATGAGGTCAAAAAAATGATCCCGATGCGCCGCTATGGCACCGCCGATGAAGTCGCCGCGACCATTGCGTTTCTCTGTGGGGACGATGCTGCCTATATCACCCGTCAGGTCATCAGTGTAAACGGGGGGATGCTATGACCCGGCGCGTTGTTGTCACCGGCATGGCCGGAATTACAGCCTTGGGCGATGATTGGCCCACCATTTCAGCACGGATGTATGCGGGCGAAACCGGCATTCGCCGCATGGATGACTGGGATGGGCGCTATGACCTGCGCACCCGCCTTGCCGGTCCGGTCGAGAATTTTACGCTTAAGGGCAAGCTCACCCGCAAACAATTGCGCAGCATGGGCCGCGTTGCCCAGATGTCGGTTGCGGCCACCGACAAGGCACTTGAAATGGCGGGACTTCGTGAGGATAAACAAACCTTACAGGGCGGACGTCTTGGTATTGCCTATGGCTCCTCATTCGGGAGCACCCCACCGGTTATGGGCTTTACCAAACTGATGGAAACCGGCGATAGCAACGCCATCACTGCGACCAGCTATATTCAGATGATGAGCCACACCTCGGCGGTCAATATCGGGGTTTTATACGGCATTTGCGGGCGGATCATTCCAACATCAACCGCCTGCACATCCGGCAGCATGGGGATCGGCTATGCCTATGAAGCCATCAAATACGGCATGCAGAATTTGATGATCGCGGGCGGTGCCGAAGAACTCTGTCCGACCATGGTCGCCGTGTTCGATACCCTGTTTGCCACCAGCGACAATAACGACCACCCCGAAATCACCCCGCGCCCCTATGATGCCAATCGGGACGGGCTGGTGATTGGCGAAGGGGCCGGGACGTTGATCCTGGAAGAATACGAACATGCCAAGGCCCGCGGGGCGACCATTTATGGTGAAATCGTCGGGTTTGCGTCCAATTCCGATGGCGCACATATCACCCAGCCCCAAGCCGACAAAATGGAAATTGCACTGCGTAAATCGCTTGAGGATGCGGGCCTGAGCCCATCTGACATCGATATCGTCAATGGCCATGGCACCGCCACCGACCACGGCGATCTGGCCGAAAGCAAAGCTACCCGTGCGGTGTTTGACCGCGCCATTCCAATCCATACGCTTAAAGGCCATTTTGGTCATACGCTCGGTGCCTGTGGTGCGATCGAGGCATGGCTGGGACTGGAAATGATGCGCGACGGAAAGTTTGTTCCGACCGCAAACCTTAAGAACCCCGACCCGGACTGCGCGGAACTTGATTATATCAAGGACACCGCGCGCAGCATGTCGACCCAATACATGATGAGCAACAATTTCGCCTTTGGCGGCATCAATACATCACTGATTTTCACATTGCCATAAGCATCAACTACCAGCCTTTACCTCAGGGGAAACGCCTGACAATGCGCATTGCCATCCTTGATGACTATCAAAACCTTGCCCTGTCCTCTGCCGACTGGTCCGGGGTCAAATCGCATGGCAACATCACCGTATTTCATGACACGCTTACCGATCCCAGGGCATTGTGCGAACGCCTAAAACCGTTTGATGTTCTTTGTGTGATGCGTGAAAGAACACCCTTGCCCGCATCCGTGCTGACAGACCTTCCCAACCTCAAACTGATTGTCACCACTGGCAAACGCAACGACGCGATTGATGTGGCCTATGCCAATGATCATGGCATCACAGTCTGCGGCACCAATTCCCCCTCCACCGCAACACCGGAGCTGACATTCGCACTGATGCTGGGTCTAGCGCGCGGAGTTGTGCCGGAAAACACGTCCATGCGCACCGGCGGCTGGCAGGTCGGGCTTGGCCAGGATCTTGCCGGATCGACCCTTGGCATTATCGGGCTTGGTCGGCTGGGCTCCAAGGTTGCAACCATCGCCAAGGCCTTTGACATGCGCGTCACGGCCTGGAGCCAAAATTTAACCAGGGAACGCTGTGCGGAACTTGGCGTCGAATACATGCCAGAAAAAGAAGCCCTTTTGGCCGATGCCGATTTCGTCACCATTCATCAACGCCTGTCCGACCGAACCGCTGGCATGATGAGCACCGATGAATTCAAATGCATGAAAAAAACCGCCTATCTGATCAACACATCACGCGGCCCGATTATTGATGACGCGGCCCTGATAGAAGCGGTTAACAACGGCGAGATTGCCGGGGCCGGTCTGGATGTCTATGACATCGAACCGTTGCCCGCATCCCACCCACTGCGCCGCTGCGATGGTCTTTTGCTGACCCCGCATCTTGGCTATGTCACGCGCCATACGTGGGATGTATTTTACGGTGAAACGGTCGATGCCATTATGGCATGGCTTGCTGGAAAGCCGGTTCGCGTGATTACTCCCTGACATCCCGTCTTTTAATCGTCGATTATGAACAGATGTAACCGGGCTCACATTCATAACAGTGATCTCGCCAATGTGACTTGCCATCCCTGTGAACTTCCCGCACCGTCTAAACAGCGTTCAAATCACATCCTCAAACCCCTGCCCCCGGCCTACACCACCTTATTAAATGCCTGAATTCAATCGTCGTCACCATCTCTGCACCACTTAGTCACACCGACGAAGGAGCACACGATGAAACGTTTGACTGCCAAGGATTTTTCGCCAAAGCTTCTGGAGCTTTATGATTTCTACGCCCACGGGATCATTTCCCGGCGCGAGTTCCTTGACCGGGCAGGGCGTTACACAGTGGGTGGCATTACCGCTGCGGCGGTTCTAAGTGCCATGAGCCCGGATTACGCGCTTGCCAATCAGGTTGAATTTACCGATCCCGATATCATCCCCGAATACATCACATATCCATCGCCCAACGGCCACGGGGATGTGCGCGGGTATATGGTCAAGCCCGCCAACGCGACCGGCAAGCTTCCCGGCGTTGTCGTGGTGCATGAAAACCGCGGTTTGAACCCTTATATCGAAGACGTCGCGCGCCGCGTTGCCAAGGCGGGTTTTATCGCCCTTGCCCCCGATGGCCTGACATCGGTTGGCGGATATCCCGGCAATGATGACAAGGGCCGTGAACTGCAACGCAAGGTGAACCCGACGAAGCTGATGAATGATTTTTTCGCCGCCATTGAATTCCTCACCGCTCATGATGCCACAACCGACAAGATCGGCATCACCGGCTTTTGTTATGGTGGGGGTGTTGCCAACGCGGCGGCGGTGGCCTACCCGGAACTGGGGGCTGCTGTACCGTTTTATGGCCGTCAGGCAGACGCCGCAGACGTGCCACGCATTCAGGCCCCAATATTGCTGCAATACGGCGAGCTTGATGAACGCATCAATGCCGGTTGGCCCGACTATGAAGCGGCGCTCAAAGCCAATGATAAGGTCTATGAAGCCCACATTTATCCCGGTGCCAATCACGGGTTCCACAACGATACCACCCCGCGCTACGACAAAGACGCGGCCGAACTGGCATGGCAACGCACCATCGACTGGTTCAACAAGTACCTGACTTAACGCAAGCTAACAGAAATCGGCGATCCTGATGGACCGCCGGTTTCTATGTTTAACATCAAAGCCGATTGTCAGTTCAACGGA
This sequence comes from Thalassospira sp. GB04J01, assembly GCF_000751115.1. Lineage (NCBI taxonomy): Bacteria > Pseudomonadati > Pseudomonadota > Alphaproteobacteria > Rhodospirillales > Thalassospiraceae > Thalassospira > Thalassospira sp. GB04J01. Next base: position 180,744 of record NZ_CCDX020000012.1, read on the forward strand.
CAGCCACCGGATTAATGATCATCTGTACCGCACCTTTAAGCTTGGCCTGCCCCAGTACAAACAGGAATTCATGCGCACGATCCGCAGCAAGGTCGCGAGTGACAATGTTTTCAAGGATATAAACCCCGTTTTCGGCCAGAAGTTTGACGTGAACCGGGAAAAACGCGTCTGGGTCTTCATGCGGAACAGCTTCAAGCCCCCATGTATCGGCCCCAACGGCGACAACACCCTGATCAGCCAGCCAGGCCGCGGCGGCAAGTCCAAGCCCCGGTTCAGTACGGCCATAAAGCCCATCATCCTTGCCCACCAGATCAAGCCACCCGGTATGGATCAGGACCACATCGCCTTTGCGGATTTCCGTTCCAGCCGCTTTTTGCGCTTTCATCAAATCATCAAGGGTAATCACATACCCGCCGTCAAGACGATCTGTTCCCTTGATCGCTGCGATATCAAGCAACACCCCCCGCGTCGCAATCGGTGGCACATTTTCAATGCCAAGCTTGGTCAGGCCGGTGGCCATGACAAAGTCCTCGGCATGGTTGTTGTTATAGTAAGTGTGATGATCGCCAAGATGACCAAGGCCATCAATCTGGGTCCCGACGCCCAGCCAGCCAGTGAACATATCATCGTTATATGTTCCGGAATTGCTGCCGATGGTTTTATTCCCGCTTTGACTGGGCGAGAATACTGTTACCGCAACACCACGCGGCGCAAAGGCCGGTGTTTCGCGTGATATTTCCATCCCCAGTGAATAGACCTTTCCCGTTGAGATCAGCTTGATCGCCGCCAAGGTTGTTTCTGCACTCAGATTATTAGCCGCCCCGATCTGGTCATTCGGACCAAATTTTGAGGCAAACCGATCTTCGGCATGAACAACATGGGCACAGGCCATGCCCAGAATAACCGACGCTGCGATCAGGATTTTTGATTTACGCATTGTTTCCCCCCTAAGTTGATAAGGACTCAAGGATGGGCAATTAACATGCCAAGAAAACAACTTGGGAAACCGGGAAAAATTGCTTTATAAAGAGCGAAATTCGATCAACCTTTAATTTAGAATGATCGGTTATCGCTCAGATGCGAAATCACTCACAACAAACATAAACACGACGCGCAGAAGGTCCCTTCCTTTCGGCGAAATTACCGCCCAACCAAAAATTGCATAACACCATTAAACTTTAACAGTTTTTTTTCATGTACCACTTGAAAACCATGCTTAAACAACGTCATATTCCAACCTCAAGGTTTCGGGGGAAATCAAAAAGTTCAACGCAAAAAAACACCCAAAGACACGTTTCTTGAGCGAGCATTTTGATTTCAGCACCAACGTTTGAAGGGCCAGACGTTGCAAAAAGAACAAGCAAATATGATGGCTGGGAAGGATAAGGACCATTATCCTCTTACATCGCCACAAGCAGCTATTTGGCTGGATCTGGCCAAAGGCCGTGATCCCGTACAATATAATATCTGTAATGTTATTGAGTTCGGTGGAAAACTCGATATAGACCTTTTGCACCGGGCCATTGTCCAGTGTGACGGGGAAAATGATGCCCTGCGCCTGCATTTTTCAAGTCATCAAGGCGAGGTCACTCAGTTCTTTGTTGATGAATGCCGACCAACAGACTTTGGTGTCATTGATCTGCACTCTGAGGACGATCCAAAGGCAGCCGCCTTCGTCAAAGCCAAAGCCCTTCAAACCCGCCCTCTTGCATTTGAGGTTGGCGAGAACTGTCGTCATCAGGTCCTGCAGCTAAGCGAAGACCTTTTCTGGTGGGTCCGTGTTTATCACCATCTTGTGTGTGATGGATACGCGGGTCACTTGATCGCCGAACGGACAGCATCGATCTATAACGCGCTAAGCGCAAAAACCGATATTCCCGAATGCCCATTCCATTCCTACCGCGCGTTTGTTAAAGCCGACGCTGCCTATTCTGATGGGCCTGCATATCAGAATGATCTGGTCTATTGGCGCGAACGCCTGACCCCCGACAGACCGCCATCCACTTTCTCGGCCCACCCGGTTGGAGAAGCACAAAAAAGTGCTCAATTTACCGACACTCTTGATGACGCGACGCTAAAGTCATTACAAAGCGTATCACGCGCATGTGGCATGTCAGCAACCGCGATGACAACGAGCCTTTTTGCCATCCTGCTCGGACGGATTACACATCAAAATCATCCGGTCTGGAATATGCCGATGCTCAATCGGCTTGGTAAGGCTGAGCGAAACACACCCGGCACATTCACATGCGTCGCCCCCTACGATACAAATTTAAGCAAACACAAAAGTATATCGGAACTGGGAAAAAACATCTTTGCCACATCCCGCCGAGACGTGCGCCATGCCCGCATAACCCCGCTGCGTTTACGGATGGCCAGTATTGGCGCAAAAAGCCTTTCGGCGTCAGGTGCTAATTTCAACAGTCTTGATTCTGCAACACCGATTGTATTTTCCGGCCTTTTAACCCGACGCATCAACATTCAGGTTGGCCCGGCCAATGACCTAAGTCTGGCATTCTTCAGCGAAGCAATATCCCCCACGCAATCAAGAGCAGAACTGATCTGGCAATTTGATGCCAATCGCATTGATGAACCTGCCGTCAGACAAATTGCAGATCAATTTGAACAGCTTCTTAAAGCAGTTTTGGCCAATCCCGATCAGGATATCGCGGCCCTTGGCAATCTTGTGACGATTGACCAAGAAAGCCTCGGTCTGAACAAGAACAGGCCAAATAGCGAAAAACTGTCCGCCAGTGCGCATGAAGTCCCGGTTCTCGCATCAGAAGATGAAAAGCAACTTGCAACAGACATCACCCGCATCTGGACCGGGTTGATCCAGAATGACGATATTGGGCCAGATGACAACCTGATTGAAGCTGGCGCGCATTCGCTGCTGCTGCCCCGCGCGCAATATGCCCTATCGCGACTTGTTGGTCATGATCTTTCCCTGCTTGAGATTTTTGAACACCCGACCATCAACGGCCTGACACGTTATATCTGCGGCACCTTTCCCAATGTTAAGGTGACCTTGGCTAACAACGGTCAAGGTCTCGACGGCGCACCAGACACAAACACCGTTGTCGGGACGCACCAAAGCACTCCTGAGCCGATCACACAGGATAGACAACAGATCGTCGCTCACATCGCCCGTATCTGGGCCGTGTTGCTTGAAAATGACCATATTGGCCCGAATGAAAATCTGATCGAAGCGGGTTCTCATTCACTGCTACTGCCCCGCGTGCAGTACGAGCTTTCGGAACTCTTCGGGATTGATATGTCCCTGCTTGAGATTGCCGAGTGTGCATCAATCAATGCCCTCGCTGACTGTATCTGCGAAACTTGCCCCAATTTCAAGACGGTGCATGAAAACGCAATCACCGACGCCCCCTTGTCAGAAGAAACAAGTGCCCCCGATCCATATTTGCCAAAAGAAATCCCGGTTATCTGGCAAAATGGCATTCACATATTGCAGTTCAGCGCCCCGACCCGTAGCGAACTCGACGAAATTACCGCACATGCTTCCGCGCAACTAAGCTATGATGGCTCAGCTAACCAGCTCACCCTTCTGGCGACGGAACTGGCAGCAGCCACAGCTTATCGAGAACGTGCCGTGATCCTCGCGCACGATACGGCATCAGCCATTGACGCACTCACGTCTAACCATTCGCCAATGCGCATCGACGCTAGCCTTTCGGGCGATCCAATCGAAACCTTCTTGCTATTTCCCGGCCAAGGATCGCAACGTCCGGGGATGGCCCGTGCTCTGTTTGATGCGGACCCGGAGTCCGCCAAACTGATCAATCGCGCCTGTAAAGAAGTTATCAGCTTTTCTGGCCCGATTGACCTGCGTGATTTGCTTTTATCGACCGCCCCCACGCCTGCCGAAACAGAACAACTTACCAACACCGACTATGCCCAACCGGCTTTGTTTATCTTTGAGTATGCACTTGCGACCTGGTTGATGCGGTATGGCGTCACACCATCAGGTTTGGCTGGACATAGTATCGGGGAATATGTTGCGGCTTGCATCGCAGGCGTCATGTCCTTTGAAGATGCCCTGCGCCTTGTTGTGATGCGCGGCAAACTCATGCGCCAAACCGCCCCCGGTGCGATGTACGCCCTTTCCATGCCCGAAGGCGACGTTACCGATCTTCTTACCAAATTTGGCTCAGAACTGTCTTTGGCTGCGAAAAACGGACCGCGCCAGCATGTGGTTGCAGGTAATATCGCGTCTATTAATCGCCTTGAAAGTCATCTGAAAGCGACGGGTAAATCTGGCAAGCGTCTGGTGGTCTCACGCGCCTTCCATTCTGATCTGATGGACCCCATCCTTGCGTCATTCCGTGACGAAGTTGCCGCCATCACCCTGCACCCACCGCGAACCCCGCTCCAGTCGAACTTGACCGGAAAATGGCTGACCGATGAAGACGCGACAAACCCGGATTATTGGGTGCGCCATTTGCGTCATGGTGTCCGGTTTGGCGACAATATTCATAGCTTGTTGTCATCCGCCCCCATAGGTCTGTTCATTGAATGCGGTCCGGGCCAGACGGCAACCCGTCTGGCAGCGGTGAACGGGGTCAAGGCCGAACACTGCATTGCCCTGCAACCTGCCTCCCCGCCCGAAAGCACATTAGAGAAAACGCTTCGGGGACAGGATGCACTCACCCATGGCCTGGCAACCATCTGGGCACATGGCGCACAGCTTGCGTTTAGCTCTGGAACAACAGGCTCCGCAGAAACGCATCAGCAACCGGCTCAATCCTCAAATGACGAGGAATATCTAAAACCCGGCCCCATCGTCTCTGCGTTTCCGGCCCATCCTGCAGTCGAAGGGCAATGGCTGGCCCGTCGCGATCAGCCAGCAGACAACAGCCATCACATTATTGTCAGCTTCCGCTTGCCTCAAAACACCGACTTTAAAGACGCCAAACGCGCCATTGAACAGGTCATAGAGCGCCATGACGTCCTGCGTTCCACATTTAACGAGCACCAAGGTCAGCTGCAGCATCGCGTTCACGCCACTATGCCGGTCTCGGTCAGAGAACTTGATCGCGTTGAAGACATCCGAATTGGCCTGTTTGATTTGCAAAACGGACCACTGGCCCGAGTTGGCTATGTTGCGCAAAATAGCTCCCATCCGCCGATCCTCGCACTTGCCATTGATCACATGTGCTTTGACGGACAATCCGCCCCCACCCTCGAACTTGCGTTTCTCGACGCTCTAAACGGTATCGAGAAACCCCGTCCCGAAACGGCACAATCCATTGCAAGGCGCGGGCATGAAGATTTGGCCGGTAACCGGGGGCAAACCGGAAAACACTTCTGGAAAGAACGCAGTGAGTTGCTGCTGGAAGCCCCAGTGCCCAGCGGGTCAGATGCGACACATCCTGGTCGTTCCACGCGCCTGTTTAAGAAGCTGAGCAGCCAGCAGGTTGACGCCTTTACGACGCTATCGCGCCACATTAAAACCGCCACGCCGACTGCCATCTGGAACGCACTCATTCTGGCTGTGATTGCACGCCACAAGGAACATGGCGTCGCGGTTCTCGGGCAACCGTTTTCCGGGCGACATGGTCCGGAGAACCAACAGATCATCGGTTGCTTTGCCAACGTGTTGCCAATTGCGATTAAGGTCGACCTCCAGGCAGGCTTTAACGTCTTGGTCGGTACTGTCGCCCGTGAAATACTGTCGATGCTCGATGTGCAGGATTATCCGTTATCGCGTTTGATCAAAGATCTGTCACAGACGGCAAAAGCGCCGGTCGATCTGCCGTTTGATGCGGTCAGCACGATCGAAATCAACGAAGATATTGACGACATCAACGATATTGATTTCGGTGCGGGAAAATTCCCGCTGATGGTAACACTGCTCAAATGCGGTGCCGGAACATTTATCGCAATTGAATATAAAACATCGATTTATGGCCCCCAATGGGCCGAACGCTTTGCCGAACGTTTACTTTCCTTCCTTGGCAGCTTGGCCATAGAACCGGATAAACCACTGGGTCAGATTGATATTCTGCCAAGTGACGAACGGCAGTTTTTAATCGAAGACCTTAACGCAACACATTCCCAATACCCGCGCGACACAGGACTTGGTGAATTACTTGCCTTGCGCATTCAAGATCCCGCCTGTGCCAATCGCATTGCAATTAGCGATGGTAAAACCAAGATCAGCTATCGCGACCTTGGTATGCTTCTTTCTGATATCGCAACCAAACTCGATGAGCTTGGTGTTAGTCCCGGCCAAACCGTCGCTCTTGCGACAGACCGAAACTTGGATGCGATTATCGCCATTCTAGGTTTGGTCTGGCATGGCAATGCCTACCTGCCAATCGACAAATCTCTACCGATAAATGCAATTGCCGATTTGATGGAAGAATGCGGCGCAAATACGCTTCTTTGTAGTCCCCACGAGCAGGATCGTCTGACCGAACTTGCTGCACGTTTTAATGTTGCGCCCCTGCCAACGGTACAGGCCAATGGGGCCACCGCCAAATTCAAATGCCCTGCGAAACGGTCAGGTGATGATCTTGCCTATGTCATGTTCACGTCCGGATCGACCGGCAACCCCAAAGGCGTGCTTGTGCCCAACCGGGCCGTCGCGCGCTTGGTCGTGAACAATCCCGCTTTGCCATTTGATGAACATGACGTCATAGCGCAGGCAGCTTCTCTTGGCTTTGACGCCGCCACACTTGAAATCTGGGCACCGCTTTTGAACGGCGGGCGCTTACATGTCCTTGATAATGAGGCCCTGTTTAACCTCTCGACACTGAGCACCACGCTTGCCGATGCCGGTGTCACGACAATGTGGATGACAGCCAGCCTGTTCAACCTCATTGCCGACGAAACACCAGAATCGTTCAAATCACTCAAACGTTTGATGAGCGGCGGCGAAGCCCTGAGCCCTGCCCATTTGCGCAAGGTCCGCGCGGCCTGTCCTGACGTCATGCTTATCAACGGCTATGGCCCAACCGAGAACACGACATTTACCTGTACACATTTGATTACTGAAAATGATCTTAGAACAGGTCACATTCCGATTGGAAAACCGATTGGCAATACCCGCATCTATGTTATCGATGGCGACGGCCAACTGGCCCCGGTCGATGTCTGGGGTGAACTTTATGCCGCTGGCGACGGGCTTGCACTTGGCTATACCGGTGCCCCCGAACGCACCGAAAAATCATTTGTAAAGATTGATGGCATTGACGAAGAGCGCCTTTACAAAACCGGGGACCGGGTACGTTGGCGCCAGGATGGCACCATCGAATTTGGCGGGCGCCGGGATGGGCAGGTCAAAATCCGCGGCCACCGCATTGAACTGACAGCCATCGAACAGAAACTCTCAAGCCTTGCGGGCATTCGCAACGTTTGTGTCTTACCGATTGGTACCGGTGCAGACGCGTTTCTCGGTGCCGCGATTGCCGCGGATCATGATGACAGGGACGCGTGGGCAGCCACCCTTGCCCGCGATTTCCCCGACTATATGGTCCCCGAACGTTTCGTGGTTTTCCCGCATCTTCCCGTGAACGCAAATGGCAAGGTCGACCGTAAAAATCTGCAAGCGGCCATTGCCCAAGCCGATCATGTTCGTGCTGTCGAAAAAACGCAAAGTACTGCGTCCGAAGACCTGATCGCGGGCCATTTTGAAACACTGTTCCCCGGCAAGGAAATCACGCCATCGTCTGATTTCTTTGCCCTTGGTGGTCATAGTCTTCTTGCCATGCGTCTTGCTGGCATGATCGAAACCCAAACAGGCCAGCGCCCGAAAATTCAAGACATCTTTACCGCACGCACGGTCGCAAATATCGCCACACTGGTCGGGGATGGAAAGCATGCGCCCGCACAGGAAATCCTGCCCCGGACAAAAGCAGACCGCTTTGCCCTTTCCAGTGGACAGGCGCGCTTGTGGGTCTTGCAACGCATGCAGCCCGAACTGGCCGTTTATTCGGTGCCGATCACGTTTGAGTTGACCGGCAAAGTCGATGTATCCGCGTTACAGCGTGCACTCCACCACCTTGAAGACCGCCAGCATGCTTTGCGTTTACGCTTTACATCCGACCCAGACCACCCGGACGGCGTTGTTCAGGTTCTTGCACCGTCTGGATCGTGGGTGTTGCGCCATCATCATATGGATGAAGCAACGGCCAACAACTTTGTCGCAGCCGAAACCGCCCGCCCATTTGATCTTGAGGATCAGCCACTGGCACGTGCTGATCTGATCACGCAGGGCCCGGATCATCACCTGTTGATGATATCGCTGCATCACGCCATATGTGATGGCTGGTCGATGCCGATATTGCTGGGCGAATTGTCCGCGTTTTACCAAGCTGAACTGAATGGCGGCACGCCGTCACTGCCCCCGATCACCCATCACTATGAAGATTTCGTAAGCTGGCAACGCGCCTATCTCGCAAAGGACGCCGGCAAAGCGGCCCTGACGCGCTGCAAAGATCGCCTTCTTCCGCTGGCAGAACCCTTAAACCTGCCAACAGATTATCCACGTCCGGCCGAACGGCGCTTTGCCGGTGATTTTCAGGCCGTCACATTTAGCAACACGACATCGCAACTGATTGACCAAGCCGCCGAGCGCTTTGGCACAACTGCGTTTAGCATCCTGACCGCCCTCACACAGGTTCTGCTTTATCGTCACTGCGGGCAGACCGATATCCCGATGGGTATGCTGGTCGCCGGGCGGGATAATGCGTCGCTGGACAATGTCATTGGCTTCTTCGTCAATACGGTCGTTCTTCGCCAGAAGGTCGATCCGGATGCACTGTTTGACGCCCATCTAACGACCACCACAAAAACCATCATGCAGGCCCTGTCCGATCAGGCTGTACCGTTTGAGGACGTCGTCAATGCCGTCAATGCGCCGCGTGATTTGTCGCGCAATCCGCTGTTTGACATGCTGGTTGCCTGGCAGGACGACATGCCCGAAATCCGCACCTTTGGCGACATGGAAATCTCGTTGCGCGAAACCGAATTCCCCTTTGCCAAATTTGATCTGGGTTTCTATTTTTTCCGCAAAAATGCAAAGCTTTCCGGCCATATCGAGTTTGATACCGCCCTGTTTGATCGGGCAACGATCGTCGCCTTTGTCAAACGGCTGGAAACGCTGTGCCATGCTGCTCTGTCTGGAATGGTAAATGCGCCGCTATCAGCTCTGTCGATCCTGCCTGATGCTGAACGTGCCCAAATTGACCAGTTCAATGCCACCCAAAAACACCTGCCGATAGATCGCAGCATTTCCGAACCGTTCCTTGATCAGGTCGCAGCAACGCCCGATACCATCGCCGTTCGCGACGACACTGACGCGCTCAGTTACCAACAGTTTGCCCGACGTGCAGCCGGGATCGCCGAAATACTGCGTGGTAAATCAATCAAACCCGGCGATGTCGTCGGCGTTGCGGTGCGCCGTTCGGTTAACATGCTGGCCGCCATTCACGGTATTCTTCTGGCCGGTGCGGCCTATAGCCCGCTTGACCCCGATCATCCCGAACAACGCCGCAAAGACATGCTTGATGATCTTGGCGACGGGTTCGTAATCACAACGCCCGATCTGACCGATCTGTTTGACCCGGCCAAGACCATTGTTCTTGATGGTCATGAGGATGCCGATGTTCCCGCCCTGACAAGCGGCCCGGATGATCTGGCCTATGTCTTATTTACATCCGGCTCGACCGGCCGCCCCAAGGGGGTCGAGATCGCCCATCGCGGCGTGCTGAACCGTATCCTTTGGATGCAGGATGCCTTCCCGCTGGGTCCCGATGATGTGATCTTGCAAAAAACACCGATCACCTTTGATGTATCGGTCTGGGAACTTTTCTGGTGGTCATGGACTGGCGCGCAAGTTGTCTTACCCGCCCCCGGTGCTGAACGCGACCCCCGGCAAATTGCCGATGCCATTTGCGAAAACCGTGTAACAACAATGCACTTCGTGCCGTCGATGCTGGCAACGTTCCTGTTCGCTATCGAAAGCGGTATGGTTGATATCGAAAAGCTGGCAACGCTCAGGCGTGTTTTCGCCAGTGGCGAGGCCCTTGATGCGGCTGTTGTGCAACGGTTCAACGCTTTGCTATTCGATAAATTCGGCACCGAACTTCACAACCTTTATGGCCCGACAGAGGCCACGGTTGATGTCACCTGGCAGGCATGTTCGCCCCATCAAACAGGCAGTGTCGTTCCGATTGGCAAGCCGATTGCCAATACCACGGTGCATATTCTGTCGGGCGATTTCAAACCACTCCCCATCGGGGTTGCCGGTGAAATCATTCTGGGCGGTCCGCAAATCGCACTTCGATACCGTAACCGCCCTGAACTGAGTGCAGAAAAATTCCCGAGCGATCCGGCATCACCGGGAAGCCGCCTGTATCGCACCGGCGATCTGGGGCGCTGGCGCCGTGATGGCACCGTCGAATATCTGGGCCGCATTGATCATCAGGTCAAAATTCGCGGATACCGGATCGAGTGCGGCGAAGTCGAAGCCGCCCTTGAAAGCCACCCGAATATAGAACGCGCACCGATCAAGGCGGTCAAGGTCGCGGGCCTTGATGAACTGCATGCGTTTGTCCTGGGCACGCCGGATCTTGACGTTGCAAAATTGCGCGAACACCTGCGCAAGAACCTACCCGAATATATGATCCCCGCGCGGTTCTTTGCGATTGATCATCTGCCTCTGACCAGCAGTGGAAAGGTTGACCGTAAGGCTCTTGCCGGCAAACCGATTCGCGCCAATTTGGCCAAAAGCACCGCACCTGCAAAATCTGCTGCGCAGCCCGCCCAAAAGACCCAGGCTGCAACCCGCACCATCGAAGCCGACATTACGCAGTTGTGGGCAGAAGTTCTGCCCGACGTGACCCCGGACCGTAACGACGGGTTCTTTGACGTTGGTGGTAACTCGCTGTTGCTACTTCGTCTGTTTGAAAAAATTGAGGCCCGCTGGCCCGGCAAAATCGCGATTGTCGATCTGTTTGCCAATCCGTCGATTGCCGGTCAGGCCGATCTGCTTACCCGTGATGCAAACATCACGACCGACAGCGGATTGACCAAATCCGAAAGTGCCATTCTTGCCAATGATGAACCGATTGCAGTAATTGGCATGGCGCTTCAGGTTGCCGGTGCAGACACGCCAGAAAAATTCTGGACCGATGTCGCCGCTGGGCTTGATCTTGTCCGTCCATTGCCCGCCGCCCGCGAAGCAGATTCACGCGAACTCTATACCGCAATCGGCAAACCCGTCCCGGCACGCTTCCGCGAAGTCGCCTATCTCGACACCCTGTTTGAATTTGATGCGCAACGCTTCCGTCTTGCCCCAATAGATGCCGGGCTGCTTGATCCCGATCAACGCCTGTTTATCGAAACCGCCTTGATGGCGATGGAAGATGCCGGCTATGGCGGCAATGCGCTTAAGGGCCAAAAGGTCGGTGTATTTTCCGGGGGCGGCACCAATCCAGTTTGGCGTATGGCCATGGATCGCATCCCGCCCGCCAAGGCCGAACAGGCCTTTGCATTGAACGTGCCGTCAAACATTGTCACGCGCCTGTCGTTCTTAAAGGATTGGCACGGTCCGGCCAATGTCATTGATACCGCCTGTTCGTCTTCACTGGTTGCTGTCCATCACGCTTGTCAGAACCTGCGCAATGGCAGTTGCACGGTGGCCATTGCCGGTGGGGCCAAACTCCTGCCCTGTCCGCCGGATGCCGATAACGGCTTTACCATTGACTCTTCCACCGCCCGCACCCGTGCCTTTGATGCTGAGGCCGACGGTACTGGCATGGGCGAAGGCAGCGTTATCTTTGTGCTCAAGCCGCTTAGCAACGCACTGAAGGACGGCGACCCTATTCACGCGGTTATTCGCGGCAGTGCGGTCAATCAGGATGGCACCTCAAGCGGTGCGGCCGCCCCCAACCCGGTGATGCAGGCCGAAGTTATCAAGGACGCGGCACGTTCCGCCGACATTGATCTTGCCAGTGTGTCGTATTTCGAAGCCCACGGAACCGGCACATCCCTTGGTGACCCGATTGAGATTGATGGCCTGACACGCGCCTTTGCGGGAATATCAGGCCAAAAAGCTCTCGCCTTTATCGGATCAGGCAAGGGCAATTATGGTCATCTTGATGGCACCGCAGGCGCACTTGGTCTGGCCCGCGCCATTATGGCGCTGCGCCATGATCAAGCCCCACCACAACCCTATTTTGAAACCCCAAATCCCAAGATCAATTTTGACCGTGCCCCGGTTCAGGTCGCGCAAAAACGCGTGAAACTTCCCGATCAGGGTACTGCGCGCCGGGCTGGCATCAGTTCGTTCGGGCTCAGTGGCATTAACGCCCATATAGTGATCGAAACCGCACCAGAGCGGACGAACCGTCCGCAATCAGAATTCAAACCCGATACGGTGTTTGTCTTTGCCCTGTCGGCGGGTAGCGTTGATGCCCTGCGCCAATATGCCGCAAACCTTCATCACCGTATCAGCAACGATCCGTCATTGGCCCTTTGTGACATTGCCCTGATACTCGCATCCGGGCGTGATGCGCTAAAACATCGCTTTGCCTTTATCGCACAAACCCGTACAGAGCTTCTTGATCATTTGCTTGGACTGGCCACCGGGATTGAAGCACCAAGCAGTGTCAAAACCCCAACAGACGACAATTGCGAGGTCGTACTTAACAACCCGGCGACGGCACAAACCCAAATTGATCGCTACCTTAGCGGTGGAAACTTACTATGGCCTGCCGATGCCAAGGCGCGGCGCGTTTCGCTGCCCCCGGCCCCGTTTGTCCGTAAAACATGCAAACCTGTTTTCGAAACACGCCCCCAAACCACATCAGAAGGCATCCTGCAGGGGCCGGTCGAAACACCAACCGCGCGTGTGTTTAGCATCGCCATAAATGACCCTGCTTTCTGGCCTTTGCACGAACACAAACTCAATGGCCATCCGACACTGGTCGGTATGGCTGTTCCGGCCCTGATGGCAAAGGCCGCGGCCAGCCTTTCCTCCACGCCACATCAACCAGTCTGTCTGTCCAACCTTGTCTGGCACTCGGCACTGGTTGAAAACAGCTTACCAGACGGCAAAGTGACCCTGTCGTTTGACGATGACGGTAAGGTTGAGCTCGCTGGACGCCTTAAAAATGGTACTTGGCGCGTCTTTGCCACCGCCACTTGGCATTCGACCCGTGCCATAACAACGCCACCCACATCATCGCTTGAGGACATCCGTCTTCGCGCCATTAACAAGGTGCCCAATTCAACATTTTCCAATCAGTTTGGCGCGATCAACGTCAGTGACCGTTGGGATTGCAACCTGTCGCTACAGTTCGACAGCACCGAAACAGTCGCACTGAAGCACCTGCAACTTAAGCCCGCCTATCTGCACGATATCAACGACTGGCTTTTGCATCCTGCTCTTGGTGATGTTGCGTGCAGCATGCCCTTGATGAAACTGGGAACCGGATATGTACCGGTCGGCATTGATCAGATAACCCTGCACGGCATTCCAACCGGTGACGTTTATGCCTGCAGCGAAGAACGCGCTGATGGTATCTTTGAAATTGCCCTGTATGACGCCAAAACCAGTCAGCTTGTTTTGTTAGCCACCGGTGTGAACTTCGTCAAAACCGGGCAGGCCCAAACGCAGGGTCGCCCCGAACTTCTTGCCACTGTTTGGCAACAATCTCCCTTGCCCGCTGCCCCCATTCCATCGGGCAGCCTGTTCATCAGCAACACTGACTTCTGGCCTCTCCCCGATGGATGCAAACACATCCACCCCAACGCCTTGTCCAAGGATGATCTGGCAACGCGATCACATGCTGTATTGGCCCTGTCCGCAGATGAAAACAGCGCACGCCGAACCGCCGATACCCTGCGCACCATTCTGCACAACATGCAGGGTCGCTTACGGTTGGTTGTTGTTGGCAGCGGCGCCTTTACCATTGCCTCCGATCCGATCACGCCAAACCCGGATCAATCGGCGGTGGCGGGGCTCATCCTTGCGATTGCCAAGGAAGAACCGCAGCTTGATATCAGCTTTGTCGATCTGCCCGCCCATGAGGCCCTCGAACATCTTGGAGCAGAACTATCCAACAGTGCCGCACAGGATCCAGTCGCCGTCTATCGCAATGGCGCGCGCCATGTGCGTGACCTTGCCGCACCGGTAATCGACCAACAAAGCCCGGTAGGCACGTGGCCAGATCACGGTGTTTGCGTTGTCACCGGCGGTACAGGCGGCTTTGCCATGGCACTGGCCAAAGAATTCGCTGCGAACGGAAAGGTGCAGTTGGCCTTGCTCGGCCGGCGCGGCGAAACCATGCTTGATGACACCACCAAGTCCGAGATCGCGGTCCTGCGTGATCGGGGCATCACGCTATCGGTGCTCCCCTGCGATATCACAGATCGCGCATTACTCAGCACGACCCTTGACAACATCCGAAACCGGATGGGACCGATCACGGCCATCGTCCATGCTGCGGGTATTGCTGATGGCGGCTTCCTTGCACGGCGCGATATGGCGGATTTTGATGCCGTCCTTGCGGCAAAGATAATCGGGGCGCGCAATCTTGATCAACTAACCCGCGATGATCCCCTCGAGGCCTTCGTCATGTTTGGCAGCCTGACCGCCATCAGTGGCGCCCCTGGTCAAACTGCCTATTGTGCGGCAAATGCATTCCTCGATGGGCTTGCCCATTATCGTGCGGCAAACACACGCCCGGCGCTGACAATCGACTGGTGTGCGCTCAGCGAACAAGGCATGGCCGCACGCCATAAGGTCCGGCTTGAAGACGGTTCATGGATTTCGCCCAAAGACGCCATCCCCTTGTGGCGTTCGGCAATTTCGCATGCCACCGCACAGTTGACCGTCCTGGATCCCGCGGTCCTGCGCAAGGCGCCGTCCTCTGTGGCCAACAGTAATGACATTGCAGCAGCATCCAAGACCCAAACGAAGGTAGATGCCCCCAATGCCCAAACGGCCAGCGAAATTATCGCGTCAATCTGGGCTGAAACCTTGGGCTATGAACATATCAGCCACGATGACGATTTCTTTGCCCTTGGCGGTGACTCCATCACCGGCATGCAAATCGTAGACCGGGTGAACAATGATCTTGGCGTTTCCCTGACCATCTCGGACCTGTTTTCCGCACCAAACATCGCATCCATTGTCGAACTGGCCGATTTCCAACCCACCTCAATCGCGCCGACGACAACGGCACTTACCCACACCTCTATCGATGTCAGCGATCCGAAAACAACCATCTGTAAAATCTGGGCAGAAACGCTTGGATATGACGCTGTTGAACCGGATGACGATTTCTATGCACTCGGCGGTGATTCCATTACCGGCATGCAAATCATTGATCGCATGACCAATGAACTTGGGCACAATCTCACGCTGACCGACCTGTTTGAACATTCCAGCGTCGAGAAGCTCGCCCAAAAATTGCACCTGACGTCCAAACCAGCCATAGGATTAAACGAGGCCTCATCCCACTTCACACCTGAGCCGAAAATAGCCCCTGCCGGTCCGACCGATGATCCGCGCCGCGCGCCAACGCTTGACCGCTATCCGCTTGCAGCCGAACAAATCTCGGTTCTAAATGCCGCCCAAAAAGGCAATATGGGAACCGCCTTCAACCTGCCCCATGCCTATATCCTTAGTCCGCAGTTCGATATTGATAAGCTTGCTACTGCGATCAGAAAACTGACCGAGCGCTATGATCTTCTGCGGACCCGGATTATTTCCGACAGCACCACGGAAAGCTGGCAGATGGAAATTTTGCCCGTGGATCAAGCTCTCCCGGATTTGACCGTGCGCTCCGTCGCCGGATCACTTGAAGATGCCAGCACTGCACTGGTCGCACCGTTCGATCTTGATACTGAATTCCCTGTCCGCTGGGCGTTGCTGCAAGATCAATTTGGGAAAACATTATTGTTCTTTGATATTCACCATGTGCTGGCCGATGGTTTCACCACCGAACGTCTGCTTGGGGAACTCTTTGGACTTTATACCGGCACCGAATTGCCGCCACTTAAATATCAGTTAAAAGACTATGCATGGTGGAGCCAGACCGACGACAGCCGCCAACGTCTGGCGGCGGCCCGGAACTATTGGCAATCACTTTACGCTGATCACCTGCCAAAGCTTGACTTGCCATCAAACCGTCCGCGACCCGCCTATCACACCTTCAATGGTGAGATTACATCATTCGCTGTTGACGCAGAACTGCTTGGCAACGCGCGCAAGTTCGCTGCCCGTAACCGTGTCACCATGTTCACACTTGTCATGGCAACGTGGTTTACCGTGCTGGGCCGGATGGCAAAGACCGATGATCTTGTCATTAGTGTGCCGGTCAGTGCCCGCGATGCCGGCGGTTTCCGCGATCTCGCCGGGATGATGGTTTCGCTTCTGCCCTTGCGCATGCACCTCGATGACGATGAAACCGTCTCAAACCTTCTGGCACGCATGCAAGAACATCATGTCAGCGCCATGCGCCACCGCGCTTACTTCCTTGATCAATTGCTTGATGATCTCACGCCACCTGCGTCACCGGATCGCACATTGCTTTCGGAAGTATCACTTTCCTACATGAACTACGAAGCAACCACACATGCGGCTGGCCTGAACGATCAGGCGCCGCAACCGGTGATCGTCGACCGCCATCATTGTAAAAATGATCTCGGTATCTTCATACGCGACCTGCCGGGTAAAATGACGATCGCCTTTGACTATTACGCCGACATGTTTGATCGCGCATCGATCGACGCCCTTGGTCAGGTCTTTGCCGCCACCCTTGAACGCCTGATACAATCGGGAACGCAGACCATTGGCGGCATTGACCTTCTATCTGGCACCCCAATTGAAGCGCTGAAACACTGGCATCATGATGCGGCCAAACCGAAAGCATCGACCGAGGTTTCTAGCTCCCAGTCGGCGGAACCGTCTGGTACAGAAATTGTCGTTGCGGACGTCTTTACCGAGGTTTTCAAAAAGCCGATCAGTGATCCTGCCACCAGCTTCGTTACTCTTGGTGGACATAGTTTGCTGGCGATCCGCATTGTGAACCGTCTTGCCGACAAAACCGGCACACGTATCAGCATGGCTGATTTCTTTGCCACTCCAACCATCGCCGGGTTGGCAATACTGATCGACCAAACGCTGACAACCGACACAACGACACAAAATACGACAATACCATCCGCGCCCGAACTGGATCTTTATCCGGCCAGCCACGCGCAGAAACGCCTTTATCTTCTGTCACAGATGGCCGGCGATACCGGCGCATATGGCATGTTGTTTGTGCTGCGCTGTAGCGGGTCATTACAGCGTCCAATCTTGGAAACCGCGCTTCGAAATCTTGTTGATCGCCATGAACCGCTGCGCACCGCATTCGAAGAACATGACGGTGTTATCAAACAGCGCGTTCACCCGACATCGACCCCCGACATCATCAACAGTGATGTGTCGGCCCTTGCTGATCCGGCACGTGAAGCTCTGCGCCTAACCCGCGAAGAAGCCGCAAAGCCGGTCAAACTGGACCACCCGCCACTGATCCGCGCCCACATGATCAAGATTACTGATGACGAATGTTTGCTGTTGATCGCAACCCACCACATTGTCGGCGATGGCTGGTCATCACGTATTTTAACCCATGAACTGGGCGTTCTGTATCAGGCCGCACTTACTCAAACATCGCCCGACCTGGCGGCCTTGCCCATCACCTATAAAGACTTTGCCCATTGGCAGTCGCAACAAGACTGGACCGATGCCGCGAACTACTGGCGTGAGAAGCTTAAAAACGCGCCGGACCAAATCATGCTGCCCACAGATTATCAGGCACCCGCTGTGCAATCCTATCGCGGGGCACATGCCCATATGATGATTGACGATGATGTCCTGCGCGGATTGCACGCGCTGGCACGCGCTCACAAAGCAACATTATCATCTGTTGGTATGGCGCTGTTTTCCGCCATGCTGTATCGTCTTACCCGACAGGACGACATGGTCATCGGCATGGGTGTTGCCGGTCGCGAGAAAACCGAAACGGAGGGCCTGATTGGTTTCTTCGTCAATGTTCTGCCGATCCGGGTCAAACTTGATGCCGATACCGAACTCGATACATTGATTGACGAAATCCATCGCGATGTTACCGCCGCCCTTGATCGTCAGGACTATCCGTTTGACGAACTTGTGCGCGCCGTAGCACCCAAACGCAACGCCAACCGCCAGCCGCTTGTGAATGTCGTTTTCGAATATCAGCGGTTTGGCGCACTGACCAATACGGATGAAACCAGCGGCGGGCTGCCAATCGCAAATACCGATCATGACAGTCTCCTGCCTGACAACATGGATGCCTTTGTCGATAACACGACGGCAAAGCATGACGTTATCCTGTTCCTGACCGAGGACAGCGATCAGGCCCGTTTTACACTGGAATACGACACCGATCTTTTCGGGGCGGAAACAATGCAGAAATGGCTTGGCTTCCTGACAAAATTTGCCGCAGCAGCGGCACAAAACCACACGAACAAAAACGCCCAAAGGGATGCATAAATGAAAATCGCCGACTTTGACTTCGACAGTTTGGAAACGTCCAATCCCAACGGCGAAACTGCGTCCACGGCATCCCTTGGCAGTATCGTTGCACAGTTTGCGACCATTGCGTCTGAGTATCCCAACCGCATTGCGATTGAGGACGAGGCGGACAGCGTCTCCTTCGATCTGCTTGATCGCAAAAGCAATCAGATTGCCAATTTCATCGTCGGGCTACAATTGCCCGACGCGGCAATGATTGGTGTGATGACCGGGCGCAACCGCCATTATATTGCTGCCATTCTTGGTGTTTTGAAATCCGGCCACGCCTTTGTGCCCCTTGATCCCAATGTTCCGTTAATCCGGCGCATTGCCATTGCGCGCAATGCCGTAACCCCGCTTATTTTGGCTGATGCCAAACATGTTGGCGATCTTCATCAGATGCAGTGGCGGTGTGATTGCGTCAAACATGTCATGTGTCTTGATCATGATGCGATTGACAGCATCTCCGAAATGCCCGGCTCCCTGATGTCGACCGAACTTTGGGATCACCTTGCCGGGGATACGGCTGATAACGTGCTTGCGGGTGGCTGGAAAAGTGCCTTTACCGGTCAGCCGATTGCCCCATCGGCCATGGATGCGTTTGGCAACAATGCGCGGACCAAGGTGTCCAGCCTTGTTTCAAGCGATGCCAATGTCCTTGAAATCGGCTGCGCATCTGGTTTCACGATGAAACATATTGCCCCGGTTGTCGGGCACTATGTCGCAACCGACCTGTCTCGTCGCAATGTCGAACGCACCGAAGCTCTGGCAATTCATTCGGGCATGACACATGTGATGGGCCGTCAGCTTGCCGCCCATGACATAGACGTGTTTGAGGAAGGCTCCTTTGACCTGATCATCCTTAACAGTGTCATTGAAAACTTCCCAGGCTTTGGCTATCTGCGTCAGGTTCTGGCCAAGGCGGCCAAACTTCTGGCCCCCGGTGGCGCGATATATCTTGGCAACATCTGGGATGCGGACCTTCGCGATGCCTATCTTCGCGATCTCGCGCAATTTGCGTCTGATAATGTCGGTATGGGATATGACACCCGCCTTGATTTCCTCGAAGACCTGTTTGTCCCTGAGGCCTTCCTGACCGACTGGGCTTTTGAACATGGCGGGTTCAAGGTGACCCGATCCGCCATCGATGCCCCCGGCTTTGATCCGGCCCCCTACACCTTTGATCTTGTGCTGTCGCCAGATAACGACGTTACATCGTCGTCGGGCACTCGCATGCGCCATGACCTTTCCAGTCTTACGGCCATATCGGATGACGCACCGGCAATTTCCACCAACACCTCGGACCTTGCCTACGTTCTGTTCACCAGCGGCACGACCGGCGTTCCCAAAGGGGTCATGATCGAACATGGATCGGTGGTCAATCTTGCCCAGTCGGTTCTTGAGACGCAGCTCAAATTGATCGGTGCAGATAATTCCGATACCTGCCTGAACCTGACTTGTGTTGCACCCTTTGCCTTTGACGGATCGGTCGTTCAGATTTTTGCTGCCCTTTTGCACGGTCACAGCCTGCACATTCCCAGCCTCGAAACCCGAACCGATCCCGAAGCCCTGCATAGCTTTATTACGGATCACAAAATTGATCAGCTTGATGCCACGCCAAGTTTGTTTTTCCTGCTGGTCAACCATTGGCAGCAAACCGCTCAATCCTGCCCCGCACAGATGGTGGTGCTTGGTGGTGAACCGGTTGCATCGGATTTGGTCGAACGGTTTTTTGCCTTACCCGGTCATGGCGACATTAAGCTGGTCAATGCATATGGCCCAACCGAGTGCTGCGTTTCAGCCGCCCAATATGTCATGACGTCCAACAACTTCCGCCAAATCCTGCCACCACCGATTGGATCACCGATCAATGGTGTCACGATCAACATCTGCGATGATAAGAACCGTCCCCTTCCTGACGGCGTTCCGGGTGAAATCCTGATTGGCGGGGCTGGCGTTGCGCGGGGGTATCTCAATGACGATGCTCAAACCAATCAAAGCTTCATCACCCGCCCCGATGGAACGCGCTGGTATCGCAGTGGTGATATCGGCCGTCGGCGCAATGATGGCGAAATCGTATTTGTCGGGCGCGAAGACGGTCAAGTCAAAGTGCGTGGCAACCGGGTTGAACTGGCCGAAATTGAAAACACCATCACCAAACACCCGCTGGTGCGCCACGCTACGGTGATCCTGCACAAGGCATCGGGTCAGGGGGCCGAAAATATTGTCGCCTATCTCACCACCGATGCCGGTTTTGACATTGCCTCTTGCCGCATACAACTCGAACAGTCGCTACCACCCTATATGGTTCCGGGCTACATCATCTGTCTTGATCAAATCCCGCTGACCTCAAACGGCAAGGTCGATAAATCAAAACTCCCGGCCCCGTCGAGCACCCAATCAGCCGTGACTGACAAGCCAAAAGCACCGTTGCAGTCCGATCTCGAACGCACCGTCGCCGCGCTGATGGGCGATGTGCTTGATTGTTCGGTCGATGATGCCAATGCCGATTTCTTCGAGCTTGGCGGCCACAGTGTTCTTGCAGTTCAATTCCTGTCCAAACTCACTCAATCGGTTGATGTCAAAATCCCACTCAGCGATTTGTTTAGCGGCGCAACTGTTGGGAAACTTGCCGCCCGTATTGAAGCCCGTCGGCGCGATGACAAGGCCAAAAACCCGATTGTCTCGGTCAACCCCGAAGGCAAAGACATTCCAATGGTTTGCTTCCATCCGGTTGGCGGCAACATCCTGTGTTATCAGGAACTCGCCCGCGCCCTTGGCCCGCAACAACCGGTCTATATGGTTGAATCACGTGGCCTTGACGAAGGACAGGGCCTGAACGCCACCGTCGAGGAAATGGTCGCATCCTACCTTCCGGCCATACGTGAAGCCGTTCCAACCGGACCGATACGCGTCACGGGTTGGAGCTTTGGCGGATTGCTGGCCTTTGAGGCCGGATACCGCTTGGCGCAAGCCGGCGTTGATGTGCGCAGCATCAGCCTGCTTGATGCCATCGCCGTTCCCGATTCCGTGCGCGAAATGCTGCGTAAGGACGAAGCTGAATATCTTGCTGATATCTTTGGCGAACTTGGCATTGTTCAGGCCGAAGACCTGCGGCCACTAACACCCGAAGAACGTATCGATTATCTGCTTGAACACGGCAAAAAATCCGATCTTCTGCCCCAGGAAGCCGACCGCGATACCATGCGCCGCCTGCTCGCTGTTTTCCAAAACAACGCCCTTGCGGCCGTGCATTACATTCCGCCGAAAATCGACGATATCGATATCCTGCTGATCCGTCCGGAAACCATTGTCCGCGGTGCCCCGTTTATCGAGGGGGATGACTTTAATGGCTGGCGCAAATTTACCGCCGAAAACCTGAAGCTGTCCATGGTGCCGGGAACACATGGCACCATGATTACGGGCCCCGACATCAGCCATGTCGCGCAAGCCATGCACGCACAAATCGAACGGACCATCTGAAGAGTGCAATCACACCCAAACCAGAATTGATCAAGGCGTAGCACCCTTGTTCAAAGTACCTGTGTTACCTGGAACTTACCACCAGCTTGGACCAGCACCTTCAAACTCGGTCCGGGCGGGCATGGTCAGGGCAAGCCAGGCTTTTGCCCCTGGCCAGACATGGGTTTGATACTGCCCAAAATTTTCATATCGCAGGATGAAACAGGCGTCCTTCTGCGTAATCTCTGATGGGGTATAAAGCGCAAGCGGGCTCATCATCGCGGTCGTCAATGTCTTTGCCAGACTTTCCCGCGCCACCCAAAGCAAACTGGCCGCCCGAAAATCGGATAAGGCTAGCCTGTCACACTGCGCACGGGTTTTCGGTTCAAGCCCCGCAAGTACGGGCCCAACATCCTCTTGTGACGGCACATCAACATCAATCCCCATCGGATGGGCACGATGAAAAATCAGTGCGGCGCCATAGCTTTGCGAATGTGAAATTGATACGCCCAGTTGCGCGATATCACATTTCCCATTTTCACTGATCATTATTGGTTGATCAAATACGCCGTTTTCCACCGAAACACCGGATGGATCCACATCCGGACAGTGTTGGCGTAACGCCAGCTTGGCCGCCAACCGACCTGCCACAAAGCTATCGCGGCGGCGGGCATGTTTAAAAGTTTCGTGCCGATCTGTTTCGCGCATGTGAAAAGATGACGAGATCAACCCGGCGCGATCTGCTGGCGTCAGCACGTCAAGATCAATCACCGCCAGCGTCGCACGCAGGATTTTATCCGCGTCAAAGCTGCCCGACTGTGTGGGGCGCAGCAGGTCAAACGATTGCAGTTTCACGGCATCAGACGCAGTCACGTCGCGGCCTCATCATAGCGGGGCGGGTAGATGGGGCAAAGTACCCTGCCCCACAAACAAAAGGAATGCCCAAAGCATGCTTTGGGCATTCCTGAAAAGATATCGGCAATCTGGTTCGAAAACCCGATTACGCTTTGGCTGTCGACGCATTACCAGCAGGTTTCGCTGTCGTCTTACTGCCGCCCTTAACAAATTCCGACGCTTTGCGCTTGCCTTCGGCAAACTCGTCCTTGAATTTTTCAGATGCTTCATCCGCGTCAAAGTCGGCAACCGTCCCGCCCTTGGCAAAGTGCCATGCAAAGACACGCCCCAGCGCATAGGTGCAGGCCGCGGCAAAGGTCGGCATCGCCACAACACCAAAGATCGTCCCGACAACCGGAACACGACGGATCAGGCGTGCCGTCGCATAGCCGACCCCCGTCACCGGCAATACCGTTGCCACCAGTGTTGCGATCGAACTTTTGATCGCATTTTCCGAGAACGGCACACCATACGCATCACACAGTTTCGCAACCATGCGAAGCTGGATGGTGCTGCTTGCTGCCATCTCAAGGAAAGGAATTGGAACAAGCCCGCCAACCGCCGCATAGGCAGCATGGCGATGAATGCACCCACGCACGACAGCGCGGAGCTCAGCTTCTTCTTCTACGGCAACTTCTTCAGTCTCGTCGACTTTATCTGCTTCGCTCATCATGGCCTCTTTGCAATTATCTGTTGGCTGGCAAGGTTACAAAACGGATACCTAATTTATCCGCAGCTTAACCCAACTTACGGTTTATCGCAATAAACAGAAGTTGTTACTGTTTTAAGTCCGATTTCATTTCCGGCACGGCTGCGGGCTCACGCCCGGCCGGTGCCTCGGCACGTGATCCACTTGGATCGTAAACCGGGGCGATGGACTCCATCACCTTTTGCATAGTGCCCGGTGCGGTTGCTTCTTCAACATCTGGTGTTGCCGAACCGGCTTTCGGTACGTCTGGCTTCATCGCAGGTGTCGGCTGACCGCCCGGGGCATTCGGATTTTTTGGTTTGGCCTGGCTTGATGACGGCCCCTTGCCATCAGGGTCACGAAGCCCCGGTGAAATGGCATTCTGCGGTGAGATTTCAGTACCGCGTGCGTTAAAGTCATTCGCCGATGGCAATGTTTCCTGCCGATCCCCGGTCAATTCGGCACCGGATTCCTCAGACTCCCGCGACGCCCTCGGCGCATCGGCTGTATTCAAAATCACCGGAAGCCCATCTCGGCCACCGATAATAATCGTCTTGCTGTTGCGCGACGTCGCCAGCGACATGGTCGCTTCAATCCCGCGCAGACGCAGATATTCCTCGGTAATCGTTTTGGCGACAATATCCTGAAATTCACGGATACCTTCGGCCTCGATCTTCTTACGCTGCTTTTCTTTTTCTTCGCGTGCCAGACGGAAATCATATTCCAGCATCGCCTGATACTGTTCAGCCTTGCGTTCAATCGCATCGGCAACACGCTGCGGAAGCTTGACCGACCTGATCAAAACATCTTCAACCGTCACAAGCCTTCCCTGAAAACTCTGATTAACCAGGGATGAGCCAAGCTGATTGACCATCCGTTCAAGGATCTCCGCCTGAATGAACGCACGCGTTTCGGTATAAAGCTGTTCAGGGGTGTAACGTGAAATCAACTCACGCGCATGCGATCCGATTTCCGGATAAACAAGAACTTCCGGGTAATCCGGCCCCACAAGCTTATGCAGCATCCCGGCCGCTTCACGGTTAATGCGATAACGCACCGCAATGTCGACTTCCATCGACAAACCGTTGGATGAAATGGTGTCATAGACGCGCGCCTGATTTTGCAAACGTGCATCGTAAATAAACATTTTATCCCATGGGAAGATCAGCTGAACGCCTTCGCCGTAGCTCCGTTCGACAACTGTCCCGCCAAAGAATCGATACCACATGACCCCGACATGCCCTGACGGAATGGTGATAAAGATCTGCGGCGCCAGCGCGATCATCCCAATCAGGACGAAAAAGATCGTGATCAGAAAACTGGTCTGATAGCGCTTTACAACGCTTTGCAACCCATAAACGATCCGCCCGGCAATCCCGCGTGGACGCCCGTCGTCGTCCTCCCCTCTATCGGGACCGCTTGCGGACATTGTGGTGCCATCAACCATTCGTTATCTCGTTCTCGTATGCTTTTTTCTGAAAAGTCGATTGCACGTCAGTAGTCTTCGATATCTTTGATTTTTTCACGAACTTCGCGCGATGGACGGGCGACAAGCTGCACCAAAAAGTCCCCAATCGGCGTAATCACAACCGCCAGGATGAAATGCCCCAGAAACCCGAACGAGGTCTTACGCCCCAAAAGACCGCAAACGATCGCGGCAAGTAAATAAAGTATGATAATCATTAATTGCATAACTTTGGATTCCGACGCCCGAGTTTACCCTGCTGGATCGATCATGCCGCTTTCGCGTCTTTAACGACCGTGAAGCCTTCTTTGAATTTTTCTTTAAAGTACGGCTCTGCCTGTTTCGGATCGAAATCCTTCAAGGTCCCGCCTGCCGCATAATGCATCACAAAAACACGGCCCAGCGCATAGGTAAATGCCGCATTGAAACCCGGCATGGTCAGAATGCTCAAGGACGCGCCAAGCACTGGCAAGGCCTTGGACAGCCCGGAAAAAATACCCGTCGCCAAAAACGATTTTCCTAAAACACCACCGGTAATACTGGTCATCATCGTCGCGATGACAGCCTGACCACTGCTCTTGCGAAAATCGACATTATAAAGACTGCTCAGTTCCGCCAGCATTTTAAGCTGCACGGCAACCACCGCGGTCGAATCCAGAACGGGAATGGGAATAAGGCCGGTGCCCGCAGCCCAAAGCATATTACGCCGAACAATGCCGCCAGCAAGCCGCTTCTGCTTGTTGCGTTTCAACTGTTCTAACCGTGCATTGCCCATATCACCCCCCGGTTTTGTTAAGTACCTAAAGCATAAACGCTAAATTTTCACACTGCAAACCGATTCAGGGGCTTATACGCACTTGACCGCAGCACTTAGGCAACCGACGATAGCCTTTTAAGAATAAAACGCCTGCCAAAAAGGACCAAAATGTTGGATTGCCCTTTCCGCGCCTTCGCAGGAGCATTGCAGTGAGCCTGGCAACAAAGATCGGTGTTGCACTTTTTCTCGTGCTGGCAGCTGCACTTGGCATGACAACCGTGCTGAACTACCTGCGCTTTGATCAAACTCTAAGAACCTTGGTCACACAGCGGATCAACGTCGTCAGCAACGAAACCAGTCAGGACCTCCTGGCCGGGATTGATCTGGGGCTGCGTCTGGAAAATATGGAAAACCTTGGGGCGATTCTGGATCGCCGCCTTGGCATGTCGCGCGAAGTCACCCACATCGCTGTACAAAACTGTCAGGGAACGATCATCACCCAGACAGCTCCCGATACGGCCACCAAGACCGCCCAAGGTGCCGGTACCACGGAAGTACCGCCGGACGCACAGGACAAAACATCATGGACTCGCTTTACCGATCAGGGCGTCATCGCCGTGACACCCCTGCGCGATAGTCTGGGCCAATGTGCCGGTATGCTGGTAATTACCGCCGACAGCGGCGAATATTTCCGTAAACTCGATGGCGCCTTTACCGAAATGTGGAAATCGGCCGCCATCGGGATGCTCGCCATCATTCCTGTTCTGGGTCTTCTGGTGGTTTTAATGCGCCGCCGCCACCGGGTATTTTCCGAACTCCACGAAGATATCGAACGCGCACTCGCCGGTCAGGCAGGCACCAGCACCGCCCATGACAAGGATGTTCTTACCGAAAGCGAGATGGACCTGATCGCGCTGTATCGTGAAATCCGCGACCAGTTGCCAAATGATGATCCCCAGACAGATCGCGATACATCGGTGGAGAAATCCACATGACCCAGAACACCCAACCAAAATCTCCTCTGCCCGGTGCGGCGAAAACATCCCATCGCCGCATCGTGCCAAAGGGCACGATCTGGATTTTACTGCTGTTTAGCACATTGGCACTGTGTGTCGCGCTGATCGGGATCTCATGGCGCGCGGCTGATCTTGCGCGTGCGGACCTGCAATCGGAAATCCGTGAAAAGGCCGAAATCGAAGCCAGAACACTGGCCGAAAAAATCGAACATGCCTTGGAACTTGGCATCCCGCTCGATGCGATTGTCGGGTTCGAAGACGTCGTGCATCAACTGCAATCTGGCGACCCGGATCTAAGCTTTGCTGCAATCGTGCACGGGCAGGACCTGCTGCATGTCGGCGGCATGGCGCGTGATGCGATCAAACAGGCACTTGCCAGTGACAATGATGCCGGCACCGACACACACCCCAGCATCATCACCCGTGTCACGCTTGGCCATGAGGCCCACATCGATCATCTCGAAAATGATCTGGCAATTGTCATTGGCCATGACCGCGCCGCCCTGATGCGCCCTGTTACCGACAATCTGTTTGATATCGCGATCATTTTCATCATCACGCTAGCACTATCGTTTGAACTTGTCTTACTGGTTCTGACCGTCAATGTGGCCCTGCCCGCCCGGGTTGCCCGACGGGTTTTGACCAATGTCCGTGAACGTAAATTCACAATCCTGCATGGTCAGTCGACACGCGATGAAATCGGCAGTTTCATGGAACACATCAACACCGTGATCAGCCGCACGGCGCAAAAGGTCGGCACCCGACCGCACCGGGAACGCGAAGTAAAACTGATCGGCGTGCGCTTGCTGGCCTTCATGTTTGTTCTGGCCGAAGAACTCGCACGTCCAATCATGCCCGCGTTCTTTAGTCAGGTTACCGCGCCGACCATTGATGGGCAGCTTGGTGCGGGGATCGTCATGGCAACACATCTTCTGATGGTTGCCATTGCCATGCCACTCTGCAGCCTGTTTCAGGAACGGATCGGATCGTTGCGCATGTATCTGGCCGGGGCCCTTCTTGCCACCATTGGCCTATGCGGAACGGCCTTTGCCACCGGTCTTTGGGACCTGATCCTGTGGCGCGCATTATCGGGCATCGGGTACGCTACAACCTTTGTCGCCTGTCAGTCCTATGTCCTTGATGCGACCAATGACAGCAACCGCACACAGGGAACGGCCATGATGGTCAGCGGCATTATGCTTGCCGATATTTGCGGCCCGGCGGTTGGCGGTATTTTTGCCGGTCACTTTGGTGACGCCATCACCTTTGTCGCCGGGGCCGCAATGGCTTGTCTGGCGGTTGCATTGGCCTTCTTCCTGATGGACAACACCGTTCGCGGCAAAACATCCCCCCCTGTCCCGACACGCAAAGCCTTCAAGGCCATGCTGGGCAATCGACGACTACAAGTCTTGGTCCTGTTTGCCGCCGTCCCGGCCAAACTCATCCTCAGCGGGTTTCTGTATTACCTGACCCCTTTGATCTTGTTGCAATCTGGTGCCACCACCGCCGAAACCGGGCGTGTGATCATGCTCTATGGTCTTGTTGCCCTTCTGACAGGTTGGGGGGTCGCGCGTTGGACCGATAGCAAACAAAATGAAATTAGGGCTGTGGGCATTGGCGGCGGATTAACCGCAACCGGCCTGTTGCTGGCAGGCTTCATGCCACAATATGCAACCTTTGCCGTCGCAGTTGCCATGCTTGGTCTTGCACAGGCGACCTCGATCCCGGCCCAACTTTCTGCCAGTCTGAAAATCAGTGCCGATTTCACCCGCGATCATGGATCGGGCCCGGTGCTTGCCGTTCTGCGACTGGCAGAACGGCTTGGCGGCGCCTTGGGGCCGTTGCTGGCTGCCGGATTAACCTTGTGGGTTGGCACCGATGCGGCAGTCTTGTGTTTCGGGGCGATTGCCGCAGTTGCGGTGATTTTCTTTGAGATCATGATCGGTCACGTGCCCGCAGATCAAAAAACCAAACCCTCCGTGCAGGGGGACGCACCATGACCCATCTGATCCATTTTTTGCGTATTCTCACCGTGCTTATGCTGGCCGTCACGTTTTCCACGACCAGTGTTTTGGCGCAAACCAACAACACCGATCCATTGAAAATCGCAATGATCCTTTGGCGTGGCGAAACACGGGTCGAAGATGGTTTTCGAGGCTTTTTTGCCGATCGCGGCATTCCTGTCGATCTTCAGATTTATGATGTTGAACGCGATCTTTCCCGCATCCCGGGCATCATCGCGACCTTACGCAAAAACCCGCCTGATCTTGTTTATACCTGGGGTACCGGGATCACATCCAACGTTGTTGGCAAATATAACCAGGTCGATCCCGATGAAAACATCACCGATCTTCCCGTGGTGTTTGTCATGGTGTCGTCTCCTTGGAAAACCGGCATTGCCGCGCCGCTCGGACAATCGCGCCCCAACATCACCGGGGCCACCCACATTGCCCCGCTGCCTGCACAAATTCAGGCCATCCGCGCGTATCGCCCAATGACCAAGTTGGGGGTTGTCTATAATAGCGGTGAAGACAACTCGGTTTCCAACGTCGAAGAACTGACCGCACTTGGGACCGAAATGGGATTTGACGTCCTTGCCGCCCCGCTTGGCCAAAATGGTGATCCGTCATCAACTGACATCGCGCCCGCCGTTGCCGATCTTGCCAAACGCGGTGCGGATATCCTCTATATCGGGCCGGACAACTTTATTGGCACGTACCGCGATGCCCTGACCGATGCTGGCTTTGACAACGGTCTGGCCGCCTTTAGTGCCACGGAACTTGAAGTCCGCGACGGGCAGGCAATGCTGGGTCTGGTCAGCCGCTATGAACTTGTCGGACGGTTGGCGGCAAGCAAGGTCGAAGACATCCTGATCAATGGCGTCTCACCGGCTGATATTCCCATTGAAACACTTGACCGGTTTTCTTATCTGATCCGGCTGTCATCGGCGCGCAGGCTGGCACTCTATCCACCACTTTCGTTGCTTGATTACGCTGAAATTATCAAATGACTCTAATTGCCCGTCTGAATGAAACCCATCTATCCGCCGTCATTGCGTTGCATCACGATGTGCTCGCCGATGCCGATCCGACACTGGTCGCCGGTGAAACAGACATCTTTTTTAAGCAGCATCTGTCTGACTGCGGCCAGATATTTGGCATCCTTGATCAAGATACCCTGCTTGCCTATGGCGTCTTGGGGTTACCACGCCCCGGTGATCTTAATTTCGGAGCCGATCACGGCTTACCGCCCGACCAACTAAAATCGGTGGCGCATATCGACGGCGTTGCGGTCAGACGCGATTGTCGTGGGCAGAACTGGCAATATAAATTGACGTGTCATCGTCTAAACGCGGCACGCACTGCTGGACGTGAAATTGCACTGACCACCGTCGCACCCGGCAATGTCGCAAGCCTGATCAACATTCTGTCTGCCGGAATGATCATTCGTGGTCTGAAGGAAAAATATGGTGGTCATCGGTTTTTGATGCGCGCTGACCTCGGCAAAAACCCAATGCCCCACCAAACCAATGAAATCACCCAATGGTGCCCGGCAACAGATTTTGAAAACTGTCATCGCATACTAAAGGCGCGCTATGTCGGCGTGACTTTTCGTAAGGCCACCTCGCAAAGCGCCCCGGACATCGGCTGGTTGCCGCTTGACTGCACGTAGGTGGTTTCACTGCATATAGGTGTAAGGCGTGTTTGCCGCGTTTGAAACGCTATCTGGCTCATTATAGAACTGCTGCCAGTCGCAGGCATGCAGATCAGTTTCCCAATAGCATGCCGCCCCTTTATGGAACGGCAGGAAATTGCCCTTCTCATACATGTCATCGGCCATAACACTGCGAAAGGTTGGAAACTCGGTTTTCAGCTGTTCGATATTCTCGTGGATGATGCGGGTCACCCAGTACACCACATACGGATCAGCCACTTCATAGGCCATCAGTGACGCCTTGAAACCATATGAGTTAATTGCCTGTTCCTGCCGGTCATACGTCCTCGCCGGAAGGACCTGATCAAAGAAATAATGGTTTGCCAAAACCAGTTTCTGGGTCAATGGTCCGCCCATGCCAATCACTTTGGCATCACAGGCAAGGCTGTCTTCAATGATGGATGCCGGATGCCCGATCCACAGACCAAACGCATCAATATAATCTTCGCAAATACCAAGCCGGTTGTAGTCCTGCGCAACGCTGTAGACCGTTTCCATATCGTCAAGCGTGATGCCGTATTGACCGAGCAATTCCAGCCACAACTCACGTGATGCCGACCCTTCCGGACCAATATTAATCCGCTTTCCGCGTAAATCCGCAATGCTTTCAATCTCGGAATCCTGACGCACAATCAAAAGCCCCATCTCGTCATGCAATGACATGACAGACCGCGCGCCAGAGATCGGGTTAACCCCGGCCTGAGCTTCCCAGTTGTTGTTTGATTGCACAATCGCCAGCTGGACCCGACCTTCTTTCATCAATTGGATATTGCTGCCAACCCCCTGGGATCGAAGCGGGACGCAATGAACTCGATGACGTTTGTAGCTGCGACGCATCATGTCGCAGATTTTCGCTGCCACCTGAAAATACACGCCATTCGTACTGCCGCTATAGATCGCAGCGTAATAGGAACGTTCGCTTTTGCCATCGCCCATAATTTCTGTGGCATTCGACAATGCGATCAGACTGTCAGGGTCCTGCGACTTGCGCCGATATTGCGACAGGGGAATAGCATCGGGTTTATAAAGCCACCCATCAACCATATCCGGGTTACTGTCGCTGATCTTGATATCATCCGCATCATACTGGTCGACATCAAAAGCCTCAGCTTTGGGGGCACTGGCCTGCGCGGAATCCGCCGTTGTCGCGTCTTGCGCGAAACCAGCAACTGACATCCCGCAAACGAGATACAGCGATACAATCGTCCATCTTATTGGTTTAGTCAGGCCGTCCGATGAAAACCACAAGGTCAATTCTACCACAACCAGTTTGCGCAACAGGCTTTACTGTACTGGATTTTATCGCGCACCGTCGAGATTCAATCTTGCGCATTGCAAAGTTTCTCAGACATTTAACCTGTATTCTTAAGCAAATTGTATTTGACGATCCAAAGAGCCCTTATCATAACCATTAGTATGTATATTCAGACACCACCCTTGCCACTCAGGATCATGCAGTGACCGGTTTAAACGCCTTTGCCCCCGGACGCGACGAGGTTTATCAGGCCTTTGATCTGATCTCGTCTTGGCCTGACTACTGCCAAAGCCCGTTGCTGTCATGCCCGGGCTTGGCCGATGAGCTTGGCATTGGCAAGGTCTGGATCAAGGATGAAAGCAAACGGTTTGGCCTTGGCGGAGTTAAGGCCCTTGGCGCGCCCTATGGGCTGAAACGTCAACTCCTTAAACGCGGCATTGAACCCGGAAGCCCTCAGTGCCGCGACTATACCGCCATCGCCGCCACCGATGGCAACCACGGCCTTGCAACTGCGTGGGCGGCGACGAAATTCAATTGCCCGGCAAAAATCTATGTCGGAAGCGACGTTGACCCGGCCCGTATGCGGCGCATCCGCGATAATGGCGCGGAACTGGTTTATGTCGATGGCACCTATGATGATGCAGTCCTTGCCGCCAGCGACGCGGCAACGGCATCGAATGTTCTATTGATCACCGACACCGATTATAGTGGCGATCTGGATGTGACGCGCGATATCATGGCGGGTTACGCCGTGCTGGGTGTCGAATGCGCCCGTCAACTTCGTGCCCAGAATGAAATCCTCGACAGCATCTTTCTACAATGTGGGGTCGGCGGCATGGCGGCGGGATGTGCGATTGGCATGTGGCATGAAACCGGGCAAAAGCCGGTGGTTTGTTCTGTCGAACCTGAAACCGCTGCCTGCGTTAAAACAAGCATCGAACGCGGCACATTGACCCGTGTGCCGGGAAAACTTCTGACCCGTATGGTCGGACTGTCGTGTGGTTGTCCCAGCCTGTCGGCATTTGAAATTCTTCAAGACGTCTGCATTGGAAATATCGTGATTAACGATGCCATTGCCAAACGCGTGCAGGACCAAATGACACTCGGTGTTCGCAACGATCCGCCGCTTGATACATGGGACACCGGGATATCGGGTATTGCCGGGTTGTGGCATGTCGCGCAAAACCCCGAACTGCGGGATCGCTTCGCCCTCACCAGCCAAAGTCGCGTGCTTGTGATCAACAGCGAAGGTGCCATTCCCGACCAGTATCTTCAGCCAAATGTTTGATGCGTATTTGATGGATATTTCACGAAACATATTTGGGCCGCTGGACAGTTCATCAGGCCATGCTACAGTTGATCCATCAACGCTAGGTTTGTTTTGGGGGCCGTTAACTAAATGAAGTTGCTGGAATTGTTATCTTGGGGCGATAACAACCTTGTCATCCGGCTTGGCGTTGCAGGTGCACTTTCGGGTGTCGGCAGCGCAGCACTTCTTGGTATCGTCAACACGGCCGCCGAAGAAATCGCAGATAACGGCATTGACGAGGTGAATTGGGCACTTGCCGCGACCTTTATCGTGCTGGCCGTTGTTTACTTCCTTGCCGAAGTATTTTTGATCAGCACCATTGCCCGGCAAATCGAAAACGGTATCGACCGGGTCCGCAAAAAGCTGTTGTCGCAAATCGCCGTTGCCGACTTTGCCCAGATTGAGATTTTCGGCCAGTCCCGCCTTTTTGACAGCATCACCCAAAGCACACAGAACATCTCGCAAAACTCCCACATGATCGGCATGGCTTTTAGAAGCCTGCTGCTGCTGATTGCTGTCATGGCGTATGTGTTCTGGCTGTCGATGCTGGCGTTTTTCATCATTGTCGTCGTGGTCGGGGTCGGCATTCTGATCTATCTGCGGATGGGCAAAACGCTTTCGATGTGGTTTGGCAAACTTCATCAGGTTGAAACCATCCTGTTTGACCGGGTGTCCGATTTGTTTGCGGGCATCAAGGAAGTCCGGATGTGGTCCAAACGCAGCGACGCCTTCAAGGTCGCCTTTGACAATGCGTCTGACAACAAGGCCGAGATCGGCAAAAAAGCCCAAACCATGATTTCGCGTCAGATGATCATGGGCATTTCGGCTTTCTATATCCTGCTGGCCATCATCGTCTTTATCGTGCCGGTATATTCCGACAGTTTCGATGCCGACGTTGCCAAAATCAGTACTGCCGTTCTGTTCATGATCGGCCCGATCAGCATCATTGTGCAGTCAATGTCGGTTCTTGGCATGGCCGAAAGATCGGCCGTTCGCATGATGCAACTGTCACAAGACCTCGAAGACATTCGCGAACCGATTGCCGAAGACGGCATGCCGCTCAGCGATCCTTTCGATCACGTCAGTTTTGAAAATGTTATCTTCACCTATCCCAACCGTGATCCGCGCCACGGGTTTGAATTGGGACCGATTGATTTATCCGTCAAACGCGGTGAGCTTTTGTTTATCACCGGCGGCAATGGGGCCGGCAAATCGACCTTGATCAAGCTTCTGACCGGTCTGTATCGTCCTGTTTCTGGCAAGGTCAGCATCAACAATACCCAGCTTGGCCCGCAAAGCATGTCGGCCTATCGCAATCTGATCGCGACCGTTTTTTCAGACTCTCATCTGTTTGAAGAACTGTTCGGCACAGCCGATATTACCACCGAGGATGCGCAATACTGGATCGAACGGTTTGAGCTTGCCCACGTGACCGGCATTCGCGACGGACGGTTTATCACCATCGCGCTATCGGCTGGACAACGCAAACGCTTGGCCCTGATTACGGCCATTCTTGAAGATCGACCGATCATCGTTCTTGATGAATGGGCCGCCGATCAGGACCCGTATTTCCGCAAAAAGTTCTACCGCGAAATTCTGCCTGAACTTAAACAACGCGGCACGACCATCATCGCCGTCACCCATGACGATCATTATTTTGATGTTGCTGACCGTCGATTGCACCTTGATACCGGCAAGCTGACCGAGCTTGATCTCAATGACCCGCGCGGGAGGATCTGACATGATGCTGTTCAATGTCCTGCGCACGCGCGCGAACATCAATATGCGCACTGTTGTCGCCCTCTTGGTCATGGCGGCCGTCTCAACCACCATGGTTCTGGTCATCGTCAATATGGCCTCGTCTCAGGCCGAAGAGGGCACCATCAGCGCACGCCTTCTGGCCTTGATGGCGCTATCATTGATCGGCTTTATCTGGTCGCAGCACACAGCAGACACGCTTGTCGCAGGCGAGGTCGAACGCATTCTGCATCAATTCCGCTTATCCCTGTTTGACGAAGTCCGCACATCCTCACCCGAAACGCTTGAAACCGTTGGTCAGGGCCCGATACAGGCCGCCATGACCCAGGAAATGCAGACCATCTCAAACACCCTGCCGATGCTGATGAACGGCATACAGCAACTGGTTCTGATCGTGTTTGTCAGCCTGTATCTTGCGTGGTTGTCGCTGTTTGCCTTTGCCATGATCGCCGTGCTTGCTGCCTTGGCTGTCGGCATTCACCTCTATCGCATCAAACGCATTAATGCCGCTGTCCGCGAAGCCGCCGAGGACGAAGGCAAACTGTTTGGCGGGCTGACCGATCTGCTTGATGGTTTTAAGGAAGTGAAGATGAACAGTCTTCGCCGTGAAACCCTGCTGTCGCGGCTCAAAACCCGGTCGGAACGTACCCGCGATACCAAGGCCACCATCAAACAACAATGGACCCGTGAAACCGCCGCCGTGCAACTTGCGTTTTATATCATGATGGCGGCCATGGTTTTCATCGTGCCGATGTTCACATCCGACTATCATGACGTCGCGGTGCAAACCACAACCGCCACCCTGTTTTTGTTTGGCCCCATCGGCTCGACCATCATGACGTTGCCTGCTTTTAACGACAGCGAAGCCGCCCTTGCCAAAATCACCAGCCTGCAAGAAGAAATCGGTGATGCGCTCATAAAACAGCACCAGCACGAAGCCAATGCCACCGACAGCAAAGACGCCAGCGCACCGCTTACCGACATCACTGAAATTGCGCTGAACGATGTACGCTTTACCTATCCCGGCCCAACTGGCGGATTTTCCGTTGGCCCGCTGAACGCCAGCTTCAAACGGGGTGAAATTACCTTTATCACCGGGGGCAACGGGGCGGGAAAATCAACCATGATCGCGCTTTTGACCGGTCTTCGCGCCTTTGACAGCGGGGAAATCACGGTCAATGGCACGCCCCTAAACATTGATCAGCTCCAGAACTACCGCGATCAATTTGCCTCGGTCCTTGCCGGATACCACCTTTTTGACGCGCTTTATGGTATTGACCCGATTGACGAAGATAAGGTCAACGCCCTGCTCAATCAGATGGAAATTGCCGATAAGGTAACGCTTGAAAACAACGCCTTTTCAACAACATCCTTGTCGCAGGGCCAACGCAAACGCTTGGCCCTGATCACCGCCCTTCTCGAAGAAAAACCCGTCCTCGTACTTGATGAATGGGCCGCGGATCAGGACCCGCATTTCCGTTCGGTCTTTTATGAAAAAATCCTGCCCGACCTGCGCGCACAGGGCAAAATCCTGATCTGCGTCACCCATGATGACAGATGGTTCCACCTTGCGGATCGCATCTATCATGTGCGCGACGGCCAATTTGACGACACCAGCACCTAGGCCAGAACGTCGATCAACCGCCAAACGCGTCCGCAACCGCCCCGGTCACTGCATCCTGATGGTCGGTGATAAAGAAATGCCCGCCAGCATAAACATGCTTGGCAAACCTGCCCGTGGTTGCCTTCTGCCAACCATCAAGGTCGTCTGGCACCGGGCTTGTATCCATATCCCCGCCAAACACGGTAATCGGACAGGATAGCTTGGCCAGATCACCGGAATATGCGGTTTCCGAAAGCTTGAAATCGGCGCGAAGTGGCGCTTCAAACAAGTCCCGATATTCCTGATTTTCAAGAATTTCATTCGGTGTCCCGCCATATTTGGCGATCTCTTGCCAGAATTGGTCGGACGGCAATCCATATAAGGGTGCGCGTTTCATCGCGATATCGGGGCTACGCCGTGCCGCCAAAAACAAATGCTCTGGCCCGCACTCCCCTTCTCTAGCCTCCGCAACCATCTTACACGCCAGATGGTGCGAAATGATCGCCCCCATCGAATAGCCAAAAAATGCATACGGCTTATCGGTCAACGGGCCGATGGCCGCATGGATGGCCGCAACCATGCCATCGATTGTATCAATCAATGGTTCGCCAAACCGCTGCTCGCGCCCCGGAAGGCACACCAGCACAATCTCGGTATCATCAGGTATCTGGCTGCGCCATGACCGATAGAAAGACGCCCCGCCGCCGGCAAACGGAAAGCAAAATAGCCGCCGCCGTGCGGGCACCTGCCCCGGTAAAGTCACGAACCACTTACTGCTGTCCATCAAGACCCCATGCGCCAACCAGAAAATGACAAACCCCTTGTTATCATCGTTTTAGCCGTAACTCCAACGCGCACGATTTTCACGCCTGACATCACCCAAAACAAAGCGCCCCCGAAATTATCGAGGGCGCCTTGAAACATATCTCTTTGCAACCTGATCAGATCAGAACACCACACTCGGCAACCAGACCGCCAGCGACGGCCAAAGCCAGATCACGAAAATGCCAAACACCTGAAGCGCGATGAACGGCACCACACCTTTGTAAATCTGGCCCGTGGTGATTTCCGGTGGGGCCGCACTGCGCAGGTAAAATAACGAGAACCCGAACGGCGGGGTTAAGAACGATGTCTGAAGATTGATCGCAATCAGGATCGCCAGCCACACCGGATCATGCCCCATCATGATCAAGCCGGGCGCAATAAGCGGCAGCAAGATCACCGTGATTTCAACGAAATCAAGGAAGAAGCCCAGAACGAAAATCACCGCCATGCAGAAGAACAGCGCCCCCGTCGGGCCGCCGGGCATGGATTCAAGGATTTCCGCCACATGGTCTTCACCGCCCAACCCGATAAACACCAGCGAGAACATGCTGGCCGTCAGGATGGTGGCAAAAATCATCGACGATACCGTCATGGTCGATGTCAGCGCGGATTTCAAAACATCCGCCTTCCATGCCTGTTTCAAACAGGCCGCAATCGCCACAATCCCGGCAATCGACAGCACGACGTAGCCCGCACCCAGCACATAATCAAACCCGGTCAGATCACTGCGCTGCAATCTCACCGGTGCCACACCGGCCATGATCGCCAAAATCAGCAACGCCGCCGTGCCCAGCAGCACCAGATTACGATTAGCCCCCTGACGCACACCCGCCATCAGGATTGCGCCAATCGCGCCCACCGATGCGGCCTCGGTCGGGGTGGCAATCCCGCCAAGGATCGCGCCAAGTACGGCGATAATCAGCAACACCGGCGGCAACACCGCGCCGAAAACCTCCCCCATACTGGGTCGGCCATCGTCACTTTGAACCGGCGGCATGTCCTGCGGGCGAAAATATCCGCGCAGCAAAATATAGATGATGTAAATCGCCACTAGTGTCAGGCCCGGGATCAAGGCGCCAGCAAAAATCTGCCCGACTGAAATGGTTTCAATCGTGAACTTGCCCTGCTCATACTGCGCTTGCTGATAGGCCGATGACATCACATCTGACAGGATAATCAACAATGTCGAGGGCGGAATAATCTGCCCCAATGTCCCGGCCGTACAAACAAGCCCGGATGCCAGTTTCGGGTTATATCCCGTGCGCAACATGGTTGGCAGCGCGATCATGCCCATGGCAATCACCGTCGCGCCAACAATCCCGGTCGATGCCGCCAAAAGCGCGCCGACCAACACCACCGAAATGCCAAGCCCGCCGCGCAACTGGCCAAACAACCGCCCCATGGTATGAAGCAAATCCTCGGCAATGCGCGACCGTTCAAGAACAACCCCCATCAGGACGAACAACGGAATGGCGATCAAAACGTCATTGGTCAGCGTGCCAAAGACCCGCTGTCCGAACGCCCCCATCAGACCGATGTTCATCGTATCGGTGACCCAGCCGAGATAGCCAAACGCCACCGCAACACCGGCAATCGAAAATGACACCGGGAAACCCAGAAGGATGCAGCCCATCAGGGCGACAAACATCAATAAATCAAGATATTCCATTAGCTTTGCGCACCCCTGTCTTCAGCACCGCCGCGCAAAATAATGATTTGCCTGAGCAAACAGGCCACAGACTGAATAATCAAAAGAATACAAAATGCCGGGATCAGTGATTTCAAAAGCCACACGGCAGGAATCCCCCCAACCGAAATCGCCCCTTCCATCATGGATACAGAATTAACCACCGATGGCCATGTCCAATACAGTAAGGCCGCCATCGACGGGATTGCCAGAAACACATAGCCAAACGTATCTATGCGCGCCTTGGTGGTGTCCTTGGCGGCGGCATAGAAAATATCGACCCGCACATGCCGATCCACCAAAAGCGTATAACCCGCACCAAGCATGAAAAGCCCGGAATGCAGGTACAAAACGCTTTCATTCAGCGCAATAAAGCTGAACCCGAAAACATAGCGCAGCAAAACCACGGAAAACTGCAAAAGAACCATCAACAGCGCAAACCAGCGCACCGTCATCCCGGTCCAGTGGTTCACAAGATCAAGCCGATCAGCAAGGCGTTGCATCAAATCCCCCCGAAAGCAAAAACCGGCGCAAGGGCAACCCCTTGCGCCGGTTAGCATCTTTATCAGAAGCCAAGCACCTTGGCGCGTGCATTCATCTGACCATTATCGGCATAGGTCATATAACCGCCAATCAGGTCACGATAAGACACAAAGCTTTCGGTTACTTTGCGTGTCAACGCATCGTCGCTTTCGCGCAATTCGCCAATCACTTCGGCCGCGGCTTCACCCATGGCGGTGATCACTTCTTCTGGCAACATACGGACTTTGACGTCCTGCTCGGCCACCAGTTTCTGCAATGCCATCGCGTGTTTGGTCTCATACTCGGTCCAGACTTCATTATAAAGACTGTCACAGGCAAATTTGACCACGGCTTTAAGATCATCGGGCAGATCGGCAAACGCCTTGGCATTAACCGCACATTCCTCGGCTGAAGACGGCTCGCCAACACCCGGCCAGTAGTAGTTTTTGGCAACCTGATAGAAACCAAGCGCACTGTCGGACCAAGGGCCAATGAACTCACCGGCATCAAGCGCGCCTGACTGCAACGCCTGGAACATGTCGCGCCCGCCCATGGCCTGAACCGCCATGCCAAGTTTTGAGCACATCTCGGACGCAAGGCCCGTGGTGCGGAATTTAAGGCCCTTAAGGTCATCAACCGAATTGATTTCATTGCGGAACCAACCGGCCCACTGCGGGCCAGAGTTACCGCACAGGAACGGCTTCAACCCGAACTGACCATACATTTCATCATACAGGTCCTGACCGCCACCGTGCGCCAGCCAACCGGCCTGCTCGTCGGCACGCAGGCCAAATGGCTGCGACCCGAACAGAAGGATACCTTTGGATTTTGACCCCCAATAGGCCGGAACTGCGTGATAAATTTCTGCTGTGCCTTCGGCCACCGCATCAAACACACCATTGCCCGGAACAAGTTCGCCCGCAGCATGCAGTTTGACTTCAATCCGCCCGCCCGAAAGGGTGGTGATACGATCAGCCAGTTTCTGTGCCGCAACGCCCGGCCCAGGAAGATTTTTCGGCCATGCGGTAACCATGTTCCACTGGCGTTTATCCTGTGCAATCGCTGGCGTTGCAAAAGTTGCGGCCGCGGCCGCAGCACCAACACCGGCAACACCGGCGGTCAGAAAATCACGTCTTTTCATTGTTAAGCCTCCTTGATTGAACCCTGATCAGGGGCGGGGAAACCCCGCACCTGTCGTTTAACGTATCGAATTTATTTGCCGAGAATCCCGGGCAGATTAAGCCCGTGTTCACGTGCACAATCGAGTGCAATGTCATATCCCGCATCGGCATGACGCATCACACCGGTTGCCGGATCATTCCAAAGAACGCGTTCGACCCTACGTGCGGCA
This sequence comes from Thalassospira sp. GB04J01, assembly GCF_000751115.1. Taxonomy (NCBI): domain Bacteria; kingdom Pseudomonadati; phylum Pseudomonadota; class Alphaproteobacteria; order Rhodospirillales; family Thalassospiraceae; genus Thalassospira; species Thalassospira sp. GB04J01. Next base: position 221,624 of record NZ_CCDX020000012.1, read on the forward strand.
TCTTCTGTGCCGTCACAACAAATCACCATGCCCGAATGCTGCGAAAAGCCCATTCCGACACCGCCGCCATGATGCAACGAAACCCATGTGGCCCCCGATGCGGTATTAAGCAGCGCATTAAGCAACGGCCAGTCACTGACCGCGTCCGAGCCATCTTGCATGGCTTCGGTTTCGCGGTTCGGGCTTGCGACCGAACCACTGTCAAGATGGTCACGACCGATCACCACCGGGGCTTTCAACTCACCATTCTTGACCATCTCGTTAAACGCCAGCCCCAAACGATGGCGCTGCCCCAGCCCGACCCAGCAAATACGCGCGGGCAGACCCTGGAAGGAAATCCGATCCCGCGCCATGTCCAGCCAGTTATGCAGATGCTCATCATCGGGGATCAGTTCTTTGACCTTCTGATCGGTCTTGTAAATGTCTTCCGGATCACCCGAAAGGGCCGCCCAGCGGAACGGACCAATCCCCTTGCAAAACAGCGGTCGGATATAGGCCGGAACAAAGCCGGGAAACGCAAATGCGTTTTCCAGACCTTCTTCAAGCGCGACCTGACGGATGTTGTTGCCGTAATCGACCGTCGGGATACCGGCATCATGGAATGCCACCATCGCCTCGACCTGAACGCGCATTGATGCGCGGGCGGCTTTTTCGACTGCTTTCGGATCAGATTCCTGCTTTTCGCGCCACTGCGCAACCGTCCAGTTTTGCGGCAAATAACCATGCACCGGATCATGGGCCGATGTCTGATCCGTCACAATATCCGGACGCACGCCGCGCTTGACCAGTTCCGGGAATACATCGGCCGCATTGCCAATCAGGGCGACTGATTTGGCCTCTCCCGCCTTGGTCCAGCGATCAATCATTTCTAACGCTTCATCAAGCGAATGGGTCTTGGCATCGACATAGCGGGTCCGAAGGCGGAAATCAGCCCGCGTCTCATCGCATTCCACTGCCAAACAGCACGCCCCGGCCATCACAGCCGCCAACGGCTGTGCGCCGCCCATGCCGCCCAGACCACCGGTCAGTATCCATTTGCCCTTAAGGCTGCCGTCATAATGCTGACGCCCGGCCTCGACAAAGGTTTCATAGGTGCCCTGCACAATGCCCTGCGACCCGATATAAATCCACGAACCCGCTGTCATCTGGCCATACATCGCCAGACCCTTTTTATCGAGTTCGTTGAAATGGTCCCAATTGGCCCAGTGGGGCACAAGGTTGGAATTGGCGATCAAAACGCGCGGCGCATCCTTATGGGTCTGGAACACCCCAACCGGCTTGCCCGACTGCACCAAAAGGGTCTGGTCGTCTTCCAGTTCTTTGAGGCTGGCAACGATCTGATCAAAATCCTTCCACGTCCGGGCCGCCCGGCCAATCCCGCCGTAAACCACCAATTCATGCGGATTTTCGGCAACATCAGGATGAAGGTTATTCATCAACATGCGCATCGGCGCTTCGGTCAGCCAGCTTTTCGCCGTGATTTCGCTTCCGGTTGCCGGATAGATATCACGCTGATTGTGACGCGGGTTGTTGGTCTGATTGGTCATGACTTGCCTCGTAGTGCAGGGGCCAATGCGGCCAAAGTTGTCAAAATTTCAGAAAGATGCGTGCGCAGTTTTGCAGCCCGCGTCTCGTCATAGGTCCAAGGGGCTGCCTCGGCCTCAAGATAGGTTGATTGGGCGAGTTCCATCTGGATGGCGTGCTGATTGATCTCGGGGCGACCATAATGGCGCGTGGTCCAACCGCCTTTGAAACGACCATTCAAAATGGACGAGTATCCTTCGGCCTGCGCACAAATATCCTGGGTCAGTGTTTCAATCGTATGGTCACAGGTCGTGCCCAGATTGGTACCAATATTGAAATCAGGAAGCGTACCCTCAAACAAAAACGGAATGTTTGACCGGATCGAATGGCAATCATACAGGATCGCAATCCCATGCTTGGCGCGCACACGCTCAAGCTCCGCCCAAAGGGCCGCGTGATAAGGCGCGTGGAACTGCTTGGCACGATCTGCGATATCGTCTTGGGTTGGCGCCACACCCCAAATGTTTTGACCATCAAAGTCGGTCAGTGGCACCAAGGTTGTGGTGTTTTGACCGGGATACAGGCTTTCACCCGCCGGATCACGGTTGGCATCAATCACATACCGATGGAACGTCGCGCGCACAGTCGTCGCCCCATCCAACACCCCGTCATACAGGGTATGGATATGCCAATCGGTATCGGCCAGTTCGCGTCCGCGATCATTGAGTTTGGCGGCAATCTCATCGGGCACATACGTCCCGGTATGGGGCAGCCCCAAAACAATCGGGCTATCGCCGCGTTTGATTTCAACCGGATCAGCCATGCTTAAATACCCCCACCAACGACAAAGCCCGAAAGACCGGCGGTATTTACAAGCGTTCCGTTGGTTACAAGCTCACCCGCCTTGGCCAAATCGGGCGCCATATAACGATCCTGTTTGACGGTCGCGATATCCTTGCGCACCGTGCCCAGCACATTTTGCAAGCCGGTACTGGTTTTAAGCGGGGCTCTGAACTCAACACCCTGCGCGGCACAGATCAGCTCGACGCCCAGAATATAAGACAGGTTGGCATTCATCCGCGCCAACCGGCGTGCCCCGTGGGCCGCCATCGACACATGGTCTTCCTGATTGGCACTGGTTGGCGTGCTGTCGGTTGAACACGGGTTTGCCAGATGTTTGTTTTCACTCATCAATGCCGCCGTGGTCACTTCTGCAATCATCAGACCAGAATTCAAACCCGGTTCCGGCGTTAAGAATGGCGGCAAATCATGCGACAATGTTGGATCAACCATAAGTGCTACCCGGCGCTGCGCAATCGCCCCGATTTCCGCCACGGCAAGCGCGATTTGATCGGCGGCAAAGGCCACCGGCTCAGCATGGAAATTCCCGCCCGAAACAATGCGGCCATCTTCTTTAAGGACCAGCGGATTATCGGTCACCGCATTGGCTTCAATTTCCAATGTCTGCCCGGCAAAGCGCAGCAAATCCATCGCCGCCCCGGTCACCTGTGGCTGACAGCGGATGCAATAGGGGTCCTGAACACGGGTGTCGCCTTCGCGATGGCTTTCACGGATTTCCGATCCATCCATTAAATCACGCATGGCGCGCGCAACATTGATCTGGCCGGGATGGCCGCGCAATGTATGGATTTCGTCAACCAGTGGGGCGGTTGATCCCATGATCGCATCGGTCGAAAGTGATGCGGTAACGATCGAGCTTGCCGCATTTCGCCACGCCGAAAACAGTCCAACCAGCGCGCAGGCGGTTGAGAACTGCGTACCGTTAATCAGCGCCAAGCCTTCTTTCGGACCCAACACCACCGGGGTCAAACCAGCTTTGGCAAGGGCATCCGCACCGGGCATGGTCGCGCCTTCATATACCGCTTCACCCGCCCCGATCATGACCGCTGCCATATGGGCCAGTGGGGCCAGATCGCCCGATGCCCCAACCGATCCTTGCGACGGGATCACCGGCACAACGCCCTTTTCAAGCATCCCCTCAATAAGATCGATTATATCCCAGCGCACCCCCGATGCCCCGCGCCCAAGTGACAGCAGCTTTAACGCCATCATCAACCGTGTGGTCGGCACATCAAGCGCTTCGCCGACCCCGCAGCAGTGGCTTAGGATCAGGTTGCGTTGCAGGGTTTCGGTATCTTTCGATGCAATCTTGACTGATGCCAGTTTGCCAAAACCAGTATTGACCCCATACACCGCATCTTCGCCATCCGCCGCGGCCCGAACCATGGCGTGGGCGGCCTCCACCCCGGCCTTGGCCGATGGATCAAGTTTAACCGCGCGCTGATCGCGCCAGATGGCTTCAAGATCCGCCAGTTTTGCCGATGCAGGAACGAGCGTCAGGGGCGTAGTGTTGCCTTGGGTCTGGTTATGGGTCGCGGTCATTATGCATCCCTTTAGAATACAGCGTTGTGGGGCTTGGGCATTGGATTAGGATTGGGTTGGTCTTGCGTCTGCCTTAATGAGTTAGCTAACTGACTTTTTTACAGAAACACCGCCGAAAATACGATCAAACAGCGGGTTAAATCCGATGCGATATGAAAGCTCGGCCGGATGCGTCACATCCCAGATCGCCAGATCGGCCCGCATGCCCGCCTTGACCTGCCCGGTATCATTCAATCCAAGCGCACGCGCAGCATGAGCCGTCGCCCCAACCAATGCTTCTTCGGGCGTCAGACGGAAAAACGTGCAGGACATGTTCATGGTCAGCAAAATCGACATCAATGGCGACGTGCCCGGATTGCAATCAGTGGCAACCGCCATTGACACCCCATGTTTGCGAAACGCCTCAATCGGTGGCAACTGGGTTTCATGCAGGGTGTAAAACGCACCGGGCAACAGAACCGCAACCGATCCGGATGCCGCCATCGCCTTGGCGTCATCCTCATTGGCATATTCGACATGATCGATAGAAAGCGCGCCGTAACTGGCTGCCAGCTTGGTGCCACCAATATTGGAAAGCTGTTCGGCATGTAGCTTGACCGGAATGCCAAGCGCGCGCGCGACATCAAACACCCGTGCAATTTGATCGGTATTAAACGCAATCCCTTCGCAGAACCCGTCAACCGCATCGACCAGCCCTTCGGCATGGGCGGCACGCAGGGTCGGGATACAAACCTCATCAATATAACGGTCCGGTTCGCCCCTGAATTCTGCCGGGGTAGCATGGGCACCAAGGAAGGTTGTTTTGATCCGCACCGCGCGATGTTTCTCGATTTCGCGCGCCGCGCGCAGCATGTTCAGTTCGGTCTCGCGGTCCAACCCATACCCGGACTTGACTTCAATCACGCAAACACCTTCGGCCAGAAGCGCATCAACCCGTGGCAAAGCACTTGCCAGCAGCTCATCGACATCCGCCTCACGGGTCGCGGTCACGGTCGATACAATGCCGCCGCCCGCGCGGGCAATTTCTTCGTAGCCCGCACCTTCAAGGCGCATCTCAAATTCGACCGCCCGATTGCCACCATGCACGACGTGGGTGTGGCAATCGATCAGCGCGGGGGTGATCAGGCGACCTTCAAGGTCATGATAGGGGAATTTTGCGGGGTCTTTATACTCGGCCGGGATGGCATCGGCGTCACCGACCCAGACGATCATGTCGTCCTTGATCGCGACGGCTCCGTTATTCCTCATACAATAAGAAAATCGGTCCCCGTCGGACGTTTTATCGATGGTTGCGATTTTTGCATTTCCCAGCAACATGCGAAGCATCACCCCTTGATAAGTTTGTTATTAACGATAATATGTACGTACATAATAACTCTGTCAAGACGGGTATAGGCAATGACGGTTCTTTGGGCAAAACAGGCACTTACGACAGCGGGCTGGGAAGACAACGTCCGGGTTGAAATCGATCAAACCGGCAGAATATCAAGCCTTCAGGCCGATTCCCCCGCGACTGGAACCCATATTGGCACGCTTTTGCCTGCCATCGCCAACCTGCACAGCCACGCATTCCAACGCTCCATGGCCGGATTGACCGAAAAACGCGGTCCCGATCCGCGTGATACCTTCTGGACATGGCGGCAATTGATGTTTCGGTTTCTCGATCAACTCACACCGGATCACGTTGAATCCATTGCATCTTTTGTCCAAATGGAAATGCTCGAAGCCGGTTACGCCAACAATACCGAGTTCCATTACCTGCACCACCAACCCGGTGGCGCGCCCTATGACAACATTGCCGAAATGGCCGAACGCATTGCTGCCGCCGCCGATATCACCGGCATCGGCCTGACCCTTTTGCCGGTCCATTATCAATATGGCGGCTGTGACAAACGCGCGCTCGGCGATGGTCAAATCCGGTTTGGCAATGACCCGGAACGCTTTGCCAAATTGTATGAGGAATCAGCCAAGGCGTTGAAATCCCTACCATCTGATACCCGTATGGGTGTCGCCCCGCATTCGCTGCGCGCAGTGGGTCGCGAAGATTTAATCGCCACGACAAAGCTTTCCAAAGACGGTCCGATCCACATGCATCTGGCCGAACAGATCGCCGAGGTCGATGAGCTCAGCGCATTCTGGGGCAAGCGTCCAGTCGAATGGTTACTGGAAAATGCCGATGTTGATGAAAACTGGTGCCTGATCCATTGCACCCAGATGGTCGAACACGAAACGCTGAGACTGGCCAAAACCGGGGCGGTTGCGGGGCTTTGCCCGATCACCGAAAGCAGCCTTGGCGATGGTATTTTTGACGGAGTGCGCTATCTTGACGCCGGGGGGAACATTGGAATCGGATCGGATTCCAACATCCGAATTTCGCTTTCCGAAGAACTCCGCACCCTTGATTACAGCCAGCGCCTGCGCGACAATTCACGCGCCGCCCTTGCCACCCCGGATCAGTCCACTGGCCGCCGATTGTTTGACGCCGTTGCCAAAGGCGGCGCACAGGCTGCTGGTCGTGATGCGGGCCGGATAGAGGTTGGCGCATTGGCCGATTTGATGGCCCTTGATGGCTCGGCAGTTGACCTGATCGGCCGAACAGGCGATACGATCCTCGATACATATATCTTTGCCGGAGATGATCGCATGGTGCGTGATGTCTGGTCGGCGGGTCGCCATGTTGTGACCGATGGCCACCACATTGCCCATGACGTCATCACGGATGAATATCGCAAGGTCATGGAACAACTCAAGGCATCGGTGTGAGCACCAAGACCCAAATAACGCAGCAAACAGCGCATGACACAGCCCCCCAACCATCGACCGGGGAAACTGTGGAGGCCGCGACCGGAATGCCAACTGTAACCTCGGACAACAAGACAGCCGAGAATGCGAAAACGCCTGCCAGCACCCCACGTCGCGTAACACTGGCAGCTCAGACCAACTGGCAAAGCGTTCATGACGAGGTTTTGCGCCGTATTCATACCCGCCAATGGAAACCGGGGGATTTGATCCCCAAAGAAGTCGAACTAGCCGAACAACTCGGCTGCGCGCGCGCCACTGTGAACCGTGCGCTGCGCGAGCTGGCAACTGAAGGATTTCTCGATCGCCGCCGCAAGGCCGGAACGCGCGTTGCCAGCCATCCGGTGCGCCGGGCCAAACTTGATATTCCGGTCATAAGGCTTGAGATCGAAGGCCGGGGGCAGAAATATGCCTATGGCCTGCTGTATAGCAAACGCCGTACCCCACCGCCGGAAATCTGCACCAATCTGGCCGTGACACCCGACAGTGATATGCTCCATATCACGTCGCTTCATCTGGCTGACGGCAAACCCTATATGTTCGAAGAACGCTGGGTTTCGGTTGCGGCGACACCAGCAATCGCCGAAGCGGACCTGTCAAAAATCAGTGCCAATGAATGGCTGGTGCTGCATGCGCCCTATACCAAGGGCGACATTTCATTTTCCGCCGTGCTGGCATCGGAAACCGAAGCCAAAGTCCTGCGCACCCACAAAGACGCTCCCTTATTCCTGATGGAACGCACGACATGGAATGGCGATCACGGAATTACATCCGCACGCCTGCTCTTCGCACCGGGATACCGGATGCATTCGGCGATTTAGGAATACAGCACAATCCGTTAATACTACGCTTTTAAAGCGGATCAAAAATGACGTCACGACCTCTCATTTCGATATGAAATGACGTTTGGGCAAACGATGGTTTGAGAGCTTTATCTTGCCGCTTTGCCCGGAATCCGCCAAAACAGATTGCAAAGCAATAAAAGCAACCATCATTCTGTTCGCAGGGAATGCCCGTGTCCGCCTTTCATTGGTCGCGCAATCAACGTCTGAGCCTTGTCGCCCGATATACGTTGTTATCGGTGGGGGTTGTTGTGTGCGCGCTGATTGCGTTGAGCTTTTTGTATCAACGCTTTTCCAATGAACTGATTGACCGGCTGACCGGGGAACGGTTAAGTGCGCAGGTTGCTGCGACATCGAATAAGCTTTCGGCATTTCTCGATGCACGCATTTATCAGTTGGTCACGCTTTCCAACCACCCGGCCCTACCAGCGTTTATTGACGCGCCAAACACCCCGCAAGCGGACGAGGCGCTGACCCTGTTGCGGGTTGAGGCAGACTCCCCCGACTTGTATGGCGTGCTGTTTTTTGACCGGCAGGACAATCTTGATCGTCTTGTCGCCGGGCAGGCCGCATCCGGTCCACCCTATTGGTCGAAAACCGATTGGGACATCAGCGGCCTTCCGCGGGTTACCCTTGAGGGTGTCGAGTTTATTGGTCCGAAATTGCCCGAAAATGGTAATTCCGGCTGGCTGTTGATGCGTCAGCAAATCCGCGATTCCGGACTTGGTCAAAACGTATCGGTGGCCCTTCATATGCGTTTGTCATCCTTGACCGAATTGCTGGCAAGTGCCGGGGTTTCCGGGGTGATTGAGCCACTACTGCGCACGCCGGGTGGCGTAGTACTTGACCCGACAGGGCGCCCGGCCGAGGTCACCGGCGAACTGGTCGAGGGGCCCAGCATCCTTCCGGGCTGGAACATCGTCATGAGTGTTCATCCGGGCACCATTTTACAGCCAATTGATGAAACCCGACTGTGGCTTTATGCCACCGCCATTCTGATTATTGCGGTGATTTTGGCGATTTTCTTCGCCCTGTCGCGCAGCCTGCGCCGCCGGGTGGATACATTGGTGCAGGGAGCCAATAGCATCGCATCGGGCGACCTTTATTACCGCCTGCCCGAAGGCCGACGGCGCGATGAAATCAGTACAGTTGCCAAGGCGTTCAATACCATGGCCTGGCAGTTAAAGGACTTGATTGACCGCACGGTGCGGGCCGAAAAGCTTGCGGTTCTCGGGCAGTTTGCCACCGGGGTTGCGCATGAGGTTCGCAATCCGCTGGCCACGATGAAAACTACGGTTCAGGCGCTGAGCCGGCGCGAACAAGATGAAGAACGCATCACGCTTTTGGATGATATGGGCAGTCAAATCGACCGGTTATCCCGTGTGGTCAATGATTTGTTATCCTATGGCCGTCCGGGCGAAGCCGCACCACAGGCCACTGCGATCCGCGAGTTATTCCGGCAAACGTCGATCCTGCTTGAACCGGTTGCCGATGAGGCACACGTCCGGTTCTTTACCAGCGGGGATTCGCGGCTTAACGTTTATGTCGATCCTGAGCAAATCTTACAAATCTTGCTCAACCTTGGCATTAATGCTGTGCAGGCCTGTAATGCGGGGGGAACGGTGAGTTTGCGGGCCGAGGATCACGGCGACACGGTTGAAATTCGGGTTACCGATGATGGGTGCGGCATCGCGCGTGAGCATTTACTTGACGTCACCCAGCCGTTTTTTACCATGAAAAGCAAAGGTACCGGATTGGGACTGACAATCAGCCAGCAATTGGTTGATGCCAATCACGGTACGATCAACATCGAAAGCGCCCCGCAAGAGGGCACGACGATAATATTGACGTTCCCGGCCAGTGGCCCGGGGATTGGTCAGGAGGAAATAACAAAAAATGTCCAGGCAGATCAGAATACTGATCGTCGACGATGAGGAGTCTTTCGTCCGGTCATTAAGCTTTGCGCTTCGTACAGAAGGCATGGACGTCACCGGAGTACATTCCGGCGAAGACGCCTTTTTGGCGGTGCGCAAACAGCAATTTGATATCGTCCTGCTTGATCTGCGTCTTCCGGGTGCGGATGGCATGGAGGTGCTTGCCAGCATCCAGAAATTGGATATCAGCATCCCGGTCATTATGATTTCGGCCCATGGCGATACGCGCGCCGCCGTTCAGGCGGTTAAAAACGGGGCTGCGGATTATCTTAGCAAACCGTTTGAGCTGGATGAGTTGATCCACACCATCAAAACCACGCTTGATCAAAGTCAGGTCGCGCTGGAACTTGATTATCACCGACGTCGTGATGCGGTCCCCGCCAACGGGTTAATCGGTGATTGTGCCGCCATGAGCGCCCTTCGCACCACCATTGATCGGGTCGCACAAAGCAGCGCCAGTCGTATTTTACTCCTTGGTGAATCCGGCACGGGCAAGGCATTGGTCGCACGCGCCATCCATAGCCAAAGCCCGCGCCAAGACCGCGCCTTTGTCGAGGTCAATTGTGCCGCATTACCCGAACAACTGATTGAATCGGAATTGTTCGGGGCGGAAAAAGGGTCCTATACCGGTGCACATCAAAAACGCACGGGGCTGGTGCGATTGGCCGACAGTGGCACGTTGTTTCTCGATGAAATTGGCGAATTGCCCCTCGCCCTTCAGGCCAAGTTTTTGCATTTCCTTGAAAACGGCGATTATCGCCCGGTCGGGGCAGAACGGTCTGCATCGGCGGACGTGCGGGTGATTGCCGCAACCAACCGCGATCTTGCCGAACAGGTCCGGCTTGGTCAGTTTCGCGAAGACCTGTTTTATCGATTGAACGTCATTACCATTGATATTCCCGCCCTTCGTGCACGCGGCGAAGATATCCTGAGCCTTGTCAGCCATTTCGCAGATCGACAGGCACAGGCCGAAGGATGCCGCCCGATCGAGTTTGACAGCGAAACGCAAGGTATGTTGCGCACCCACCCGTGGCGCGGCAATGTGCGTGAGCTTAAAAACCTGATTGAGCGTCTGACGATCCTGTACCCGGGCAAAACCATCAGTGCAGATGTGCTGCCCGGTGAGTTTCATCAAACCGATGATCCGCATTATTCCGATGGCGCAAACCGCTTATCAAATACCGCCCATCCGCAATTACAGGACCGCCTTGATGTCACCGAACGCCACATTGTACAGGACGCCCTTGAACAGGCGGACGGGCACAAAGGCCGGGCCGCAGAAATTCTTGGCATTTCGCGCCATGCCTTAAAACGCCGTTTACAGCGACTTGGCCTGCAATAATCCTTTTTGCCACTGACCGAATTGAACCCTTATGAGCGATAACCGCTCATAAGGGTTTTCCTTTTGGAGCGAAAGCCGCTCAAGCACGCGATCAAACCCAGCCACCCAAACACCCAGAAACGTTCAAAACCGCGCCCTGAAAGGCTTCGCGGCGCATTCCTCCAAACTGGCACAGCCTTTGCGCAATAGCCCAACAAAGGTACAAACACGAATGGAACAACCATTCGTAGGGAGGATACGTCATGGAGATGCTCAAACACCCGGTTTCCGGGTGCATCACCATAATTGTCGCAACGTTGGTCTTGTTGACGGGGACACCCGCACAGGCAGAACGTTTTGAGCTTGGCGCCACATCCGCAGAAGCGGACGCGGTTGTCGGCTGTTTGTACCCAATGACCGGACGATCCGCGACCTATGGTCGTGACAGCATCGCCGGGATCAAGATTGCCCTTGATGACCTTGCCCAAGAAGCCAAAGCCGGGTTACCCGCACCAAAACTGCGCGTCATTGCCGATGATCCACGGTCCAAGGCATCCTATGCGGTACGACTGGCGCAGGATTTCATTGCCAATGACAAGGCACAGTTCTTTTGTGGCATTGTCTCGTCAGGTGTTGCGCATGCGGTCAGCGACCTTGCCCAGCGCGAAAAGATCATCATGGTCGGCACCGATCATGCGTCTTCGCGGCTCAGCATCGAGGCCGGGCATAAATATTATTTCCGTGTGACCAATGACAGCTGGACGTCGATGGCCGCCGGTGCGCGATACCTGCGCGATCTGCAAAAACAAACCGGTTGGCGCAAACTGGCGTTTATCGGCCCGGATTATGATTACGGTCATGTGTCATGGACCGACCTTCAACTCGCCCTTTCCGATCTTGGTGTGGCGTATGAAACCGTCGGGTCACTTTGGCCAAAGCTGTATGAGCCGGATTATTCAATCTATATAAACGCGCTTCAGTCGGCCAAACCCGACATCGTTGTGACCGCACTTTGGGGCGGAGATTTCATTGCCTTTATCAAGCAGGCCGCCACCACGCGGTTCTTTGAAACCACGCGGCTGGCCAATTTTGATACCGGGGCGAATTACGATGTGATGACCGCCCTTGGCGATCAACCGTATCCGGGGCTGATCCTGTCGGCGCGCCATCATAACAACTGGCCCGATACCGGACGCAACAAGCGGTTTGTCACCCAGTTCCATGAAATGACCGGGCGTTTTCCGACCTATGCCGCCGAAGGCGCCTATACCGGGATCATCGCGATTGCACGCGCGATTGAAAAAGCCGGTGGTGCCAATGATGACGCGGCGCTGATCAAAGCGCTTGAAGGGTTGCAACTGGCCCTTCCGGAAGATCCCCCCGGTTTCGCATCCTACATCGATCCAGATACCCACCAGATTGTCCAGGCGCAAGCCGTGGGCACGGTCGTCCATAACGAAGATTTTCCGCCATCAAAACTGATGGTGGGGAATTGGGCGATCTACGACGCCGAAGACCTCAAGCCGTCAAAAGAGATGGTCAAACGCCGCCGCGACGCGGTGGCGGGCGGGTCGGAGGCAGTACCACCGCCAACACCATAGAGCTTTCCTAGGGAGGAAAACGTGAAGAATAATAAAGCAACTTTCAGCAAATATCTGGTTTCGGGCGTCGCAGCCCTCGCCCTGACTGCCGGTATGGCAACGGGCGCATCCGCAGCCGAAAACGGCAAATTCCGCGTTGGTATCGTGACATTCCTGTCAGGTGCCGCAGCGGGCCCGTTTGGTGTTCCGTCTGCCAATGCTGCCAAGGTTCTTGTTGAAGCACTCAACAAAGGCGAACTACCGGCCCCTTACGACAAAATGGGCATCAATGGCGTCGAAATTGAAGCCGTGATCATTGACGAAGCCGGTGGTGCCACCAAGCAGGTTGAAGAATACCGTAACCTTGTACAGCGTCAGAAAGTCGATGCGGTTATCGGGTATGTTTCATCAGGTGATTGCCTTGCCATCGCACCGGTTGCTGAAGAACTTAAAACCTTCACCATCGCATATGATTGCGGCACACCGCGCCTGTTTGCTGACAATGCAGATGCCCAGTACATGTTCCGTACCGGCCTTGACGCATCGGTCGACAACATCGGTGCCGCGCGTTATCTGGTCGCGACCCGTCCGGACGTCACCCGTCTTTCGGGCATCCAGCAGAACTATTCCTGGGGTCAGGACAGCTGGGCCGACTTTACCGCAGCGGCTGCGAAACTTCTTCCTGAGTCAGAAATCGTCGAAGAACAGTTCCCGAAAATCTATCAGGGCCAGTATGGTGCTGAAATTTCTGCCCTGTCGGTTAAACGCCCGGAAATCGTTCACTCCTCCTTCTGGGGTGGTGACATGGAAGCACTTGTCTTGCAGGCAAATGCCCGTGGCCTTCTTGAAGATGCGACCGGCCTTCTGACCTGTGGTGAAGCAAGCTTTGCCACCTATAAGGATCAGGCACCGAATGGCATGATCATTGGCGCACGTGGCCCGTTTGGTGCATTTGCACCGGACAACGCGCTGAACACCTGGTTCAAGGGTGCGTACACCGCAGCCTATGATCTTGATCCGGTCTATCCGGCAACCAAAATGGCGCAGGCGATCCTTGGCCTGAAGTTTGCTGCTGAAAATTCCGGTGTTACCGACAAGGAAATCCCGACCGCTGAACAGCTTGCATCCGGCATCAAGGGCGCAACCTTTGAGTCAGTTTCGGGAACCGTTGAAATGGCGCGTGCCAATGGTCATCAGGCCATGCAGGGCATCACCTACGGCGAATACCATTACGAAGGCGACAAGGCATCCATCGTGAATAAAGTCTCGTTCTCTGGCGAGTGTGTCACACCGCCAGAAGGCGTTTCTGCTGCTGAGTGGATTGCCGAGGGTTTCCCGGGCGCTCAGTGTAACTAAGCGCATTCTCCCTGTGACTGCGGACATCCCCATTGCGGGATGTCCGCCCCTTTTCCTGCACATTGGATATTTGTGATGACAAGTCTTCTTGCCGTCCTGATTGATGGTTCGATCTATGCATCGTGGCTGTTTCTTGTTGCCGCTGGCCTGACCGTTATTTACGGCGTGATGCGCATTCTGAATATGGCGCATGGCAGTTTTTACGCCATTGGCGCCTATTCTGCGGCGTCATTGGTTGGCTGGTATTTCAACAATGGCATTGGCCCGGCATGGATCAGCTATCTGTTGCTGGTTGGTGCCGCACTGGTTGCCGGCCTGATTGTTGGTGTGATTGTCGAACGTGGATTGCTGCGCCTGATGTATGGCCGCGACGAAATCCTGATGGTGATCATTACCTATGCGCTTTTGCTGATCCTTGAAGACACGATGAAAATCGTCTGGGGGGTTAGCCCGTATTTTGCCTATCAACCCTATACAGAACTTGGGCGAACGGCGTTCGGGTTGCTTAAGGTGTCAAATTACGATCTGGCACTGGTCGGCGTATCGGCCGTTCTTGGTCTTGGCCTTTGGGCGTGGCTGGAACGCACCAATCAGGGCAAGGTCCTGCGTGCAGTGATCCATGACCGCGAAATCGCGGTTGCCATGGGTGTTAATGTTCGCCTGATGTTTACCATCACCTTTGTTCTGGGCACCACGCTTGGCGCACTTGCCGGTGCGTTGACCGCACCTGCCATTTCGGTTGTGCCGGGCATCGGGATCGAAGTCATCGTGCTGGCCTTTGCCGTGGTCGTCATCGGCGGCCTTGGCAGCATTGGCGGCGCAGCCGTTGGCGCACTTTTGGTTGGGCTGAGCCGTGCCGCGGCCGTCCATTATGCGCCAGAGTTCGAACTTTTCGTCATTTACGGCGTCATGTCGCTGGTTTTGGCGTTCCGCCCCGAAGGCCTGTTTGGCCGCACCATGGCGAGGAAAATCTGACATGCGATTTGATAAAACTGAAATCTCGCTTGCGCTGGTCGCAAGCGCCTGTGTCCTGTTTGGTTTTGTATCCCCCGGCTGGCTGATCTTTCTTTTGACCATTGCCCTTGCCAAGGCGCTTGTTGTGCAAGGTGTGGTCATGCAGATGCGGTCGGGCCTGGTATCATTTGGGCAGGGCCTTTTTTACTGCATCGGTGGCTATACCGTTGGCATGGGCGGGCAGTTCTTTGGCATTCATGATGCGATTGCCGCCCTTGCGCTGGGTATGGCGGTTGCCATTGTTGTCGCCATGATCCTTGGTCTGCTTTTAACGCGCTATCGCGATATTTTCTTTGCGATGCTGTCACTGGCATTTTCCATGATCCTGTTTGGCATTCTGGTCAAAAGTCAGGGCCTTGGCAGTACGGATGGCTTTAACGTTCATAACTGGACTGTATTTGGCTGGGCGCCGGAAACCGGTGCCGATAGCCAGCAAACCGTGTTTACCATGACCATTCTTGCCGGTTTGCTGATCGCCGTTCTGATCCACCGTTATACCAAGGCGGGTATCGGTGTGATCTGCGAGGCGGTGCGCGAAAACGAAGTCCGGGTGGAATATCTTGGCCTGTCACCGCGTTGGCTTTTGTATGGCAACTATGTTGCTGCGGCCTCTGTCTCGGCACTTGGTGGTGGCTTAACCGCCCTTGCCACCGGTCACGTTGATCCGGAAATGGCCTATTGGACTACATCGGGCGAGTTCATTTTCATTGCCCTTCTGGGCGGTCTTGGTCATGTCGCGGCACCCTTTATTGCCGCCATCGTTTTCTCGGTCGTTCGGACATACTCAATCGAATTTGTCCCCAACACCTGGCAGATGATCCTTGGTTTCACCCTGCTTGGCGTCATCGTGTTCCTGCCCAAAGGTCTTTGGAGCCTGGTCTCACGTGAAAAGTCAGGAGAACGCACATGACCACCATTCTTGAAACCCGTTCCCTGAACAAAGAGTTCGGGGCCGTGATCGCGGCCAAGGATTTGAACGTGCAGGTCGCCAAGGGCGAAGTTGTCGGTGTTATCGGATCGAACGGGGCGGGTAAAACCACGTTCATCAATATGGTCACCGGCTACCTGAAACCGACACGTGGCGAAATCCTGTTCAATGGCAAGTCGATCCTTGGACATTCACCGCGTGCCATTACCCGTGCGGGCATGGCCCGATCATTTCAGGTGGCACAACTGTTTCCCGATATGTCGGTGATTGACAATCTGATTGTCGCACTTGCCGCAGCAGAAAGCCCGCGGCCCAGTTTCCTAAGTCCGCTTCGAAGTGACGCCCGCATCGCGCGGGCCGAGGAAATTCTCGCAGAATTCGGCATTGAGAATTACCAAAATTCAAAGGTCACTGCCGTTCCGCAAGGGGCACGGAAACTGGTTGATATCGCCATGGCGCTGATTGGTAATCCGCAGATGTTGCTGCTTGATGAGCCG
The DNA here is from genome assembly GCF_000751115.1 of Thalassospira sp. GB04J01. Lineage (NCBI taxonomy): Bacteria > Pseudomonadati > Pseudomonadota > Alphaproteobacteria > Rhodospirillales > Thalassospiraceae > Thalassospira > Thalassospira sp. GB04J01. The sequence goes on from NZ_CCDX020000012.1 coordinate 237,822, forward strand.
ACCAGTGGCGTCAGCATGGATGAAAAAACCGGCCTGATGGATACGGTGATGAATGCGGTGCGCCAACATGGTGTAACGGTTTTGTTTGTTGAACACGATATGGACGTTGTCGAACGCTATGTCTCGCGCGTGCTGGCATTTTACAGCGGCGAAATCATCGCCGACGGCAAACCCGCAGCAGTCCTTGCCGATAACCGGGTCCGCGACCTTGTGACCGGTCATCGTCCAACTCATAAAAAAGGGAATGGCGCATCATGACCCTGGAAATCAAAAACCTGAATGTTTCCATCGGCAATATTCCGATTTTGCGCGATGTTTCGTTGTCGGTGCCATCGGGACAGATGTTTGGTCTTATTGGTCACAACGGTGCGGGTAAAACCACATTGATGCGCGCCATTATGGGGTTGCTTGAAGTTGACGGCGGCGACGTCAGCTTTGACGGCAAGGACCTTCGCAAAATGGCGGATCACGCGCGGGCCAAAAACGGCATCAGTTACATGCCCGAAGACCGGCGTTTGATCCCGTCGCTTACGGTTGAGGAAAACATCCTGATGCCCGCATGGACAAACGGCATTACCGATGCAACGGAACGGCTTGAGTGGGTTTATGACCTGCTGCCGGAAATTGCCCAGTTCCGGCAACGCCGGGCTTTGCAATTATCTGGTGGGCAGCAAAAGCTGGTGTCGCTTGGCCGGGCGTTGATGCCGGGTCGCAAATTGTTGTTGCTTGATGAACCGTTCGAAGGTGTCGCACCCGTTTTGTCGCGGCGTCTATCGGAAGTCATCGCCAATCTGGGCCGCAGTGGCCTTTGTGTTCTGATTTCTGAATCAGATGACAGCCATTCTTCCGATCTGGTGACGGGCAGCTATCGCATTGAACGCGGCACCGTTCACCCCGCCGACATGCAGCCCGCATAAGCGCCCCAAACAAGACGAGGTTTTCCATGTCTGACTTTACGTTTGAAACAACGCCGCGTGTCATTTGCGAATTTGATGGTGCGCTTAAGCTTGGTGCTTTGTGCAACGAGCTTGGTGCAAAACGCGCGGTTCTGATTACTGATCCGGGCCTGCAAAAGGTCGGGCTGATTGACGCCCCGTTTGATGCGCTTAAGCAGGCCGGGATCGAAACGCTGCTTTGGACGCGGGTTGAAGCCGATCCACCCGAAAGCACCATTCTTGAGGCGGTCAAAGGGGCGGCTGATTTCAAGGCCGATATCATCATCGGGCTTGGCGGCGGGTCCTCGATGGATACCGCTAAATTGGTGGCCCTTTTGTGCGGTCAGGATCAAAAGCTTTCTGACATTTACGGTATCGGTCTTGCCCAAGGGCCGCGCCTGCCGCTTATTCAGGTTCCGACCACGGCGGGGACCGGATCGGAAGTCACCCCGATTTCGATTGTCACCACCCCAACACAGGAAAAGAAGGGGGTTGTATCGAACCTTCTGTATCCTGATATCGCCCTTCTTGATGCCAAACTGACGATGGGACTTCCGGCATCCATCACCGCCATGACCGGCATTGATGCCATGGTACATGCCATTGAGGCCTATACCACCAAGCACAAGAAAAATGCCTTGTCTGATGGTCTGGCCATTCGTGGTTTGCAACTGATGACCAGCACGATTGACGATGCAGTTTCGAAAAAGCCAAGCCGGGCCGCGCGCGAAGCTATGCTGCAAGGATCAATGATGGCTGGAATGGCCTTTGCCAATGCGCCTGTGGCAGCGGTTCATGCACTTGCCTATCCGCTGGGCGGGCATTTTCATGTCCCGCACGGACATAGCAATGCCTTGGTCCTGGTCGAGGTCCTGAAGTTTAACCGTGACGCTGCATGCCGCCAGTATGGCGAACTTGCCCGTGCGGTTTTGCCGGGCGAACGGTTTGCCGATGATAACGCGGCCTGTGATCGGTTCATTGCGTTCATGACCGACATGGTCAACCGCATGCCCTTTGCCAAAACATTGCGCGAAGTTGGCGTGAGCGAAAGTGATCTGGATATGTTGGCCACCGATGCGATGAAGGTCGAACGCCTTTTGATCAACAATCCGCGTGAGATGACCTTTGACGCGGCGCGCACAATTTACGCCAGCGTGCTTTAACGACGGAGCCCCAAAATGCTTATGTTAAATGATCCCGGCCTTTGGCAGACCAAGGGCCACATCAACGGTGCATGGACAGATGCAACCAGCGGTAACACCTTTGCCGTTCTTGATCCCGCCACTGGTGAGCACCTTGCCAATGTGCCCGATATGGGGACGTCTGAAACCCGTCAGGCGATTGAGTCTGCTAATGATGCGCTTCCGGCATGGCGTGCACGCACCGCCAAGGACCGCGCAGCTGTTTTGCGCAAATGGTTTGACCTGTGCATAGCTGCCAAGGATGACCTTGCCCTTTTGATGACCCGCGAACAGGGCAAACCGCTTGCCGAGGCAGCAGGCGAAGTTGCCTATGGTGCCTCCTTCATTGAATGGTTTGCCGAAGAAGGCAAACGCATTTACGGCGATGTCATTCCGTCGCACGGGGCTGACAAACGCATCATCACCATCAAACAGCCAATTGGCGTTGTTGCCGCCATCACGCCGTGGAACTTTCCGATGGCGATGATCACACGCAAATGTGCCCCGGCACTGGCAGCGGGCTGCACGGTTGTGATCAAACCGGCGGAAGATACCCCGCTTACGGCATTGGCATTGGCCGAACTGGCGAAACGTGCCGGGTTCCCCGACGGGGTGATCAATGTCGTTACCGCATCGCATGGGGCGGAGATCGGCAATGAACTCACATCTAATCCAATCGTACGCAAATTGTCGTTCACCGGCTCCACACAGGTCGGCAAACTTCTGATGCGCCAATGTTCCGATACGGTAAAGAAAGTCAGCCTGGAACTGGGCGGCAATGCACCGTTCATCGTGTTTGACGATGCCGATCTTGACGAGGCCGTTGCCGGTGCGATTGCGTCAAAATACCGCAATGCCGGACAAACCTGTGTCTGTGCCAACCGCATTCTGGTGCAAGAGGGTGTCTATGATGCCTTTGCCGAAAAACTTGCCGATGCAGTTGCGAAACTACGTGTTGGCAATGGCATGGAAGACGGTGTAACCCAAGGCCCCCTCATCAATACCAAGGCGATTGAGAAGGTCGAAACACTGGTCGCCGATGCGATTTCCAAGGGGGCGACAGCCATTCTTGGTGGTGCGCGCCATCAGCCTGACAGCAACTTTTTCACCCCTACGATCTTGACCGGGGTGACCGATGACATGCGCATGTTTTCCGAGGAAATCTTCGGCCCGGTCGCGCCGCTGTTTAAGTTCAGCAGCGAGGATGAGGCCATCCGCATGGCAAACGATACGCCGTTCGGTCTGGCGGCCTATTTCTATGCCCGTGACATTGGCCGGATCTGGCGTGTTGGCGAAGCGTTGGAATACGGCATTGTCGGCATCAATGAAGGGATCATTTCAACAGAATCCGCCCCGTTTGGCGGCGTCAAAGAATCCGGTATTGGCCGCGAAGGGTCGAAATACGGCGTCGATGACTTTGTTGAAATCAAATACATGTGCCTCGGCGGTCTTGCCGGAAAAGCCAACTGATCTGCGATCAAGGAGCCCCACCATGAGTTTCATGTTTCGAAGTGTCCCGCGCATCGTTTGCGAGGCCGGTGGCATTGCCAAAGCCGGCTCGCTGATGAAGGAACTTGGTGCCACCCGTGTCACCATCATTTGCGATCCGGGCATTGTCACCCTTGGTTTTGCCGATCAGGCGCAAAAATCACTGGAATCGGTTGGCATCGCCGTGCAGGTCTTTTCCGATGTTGCCGCCGATCCACCCCAGCATATCGTCCAACAGGCAATTGACGGGGCAAAGGACTGGAAAGTGGACGGGGTTATTGGTCTTGGCGGCGGAAGCTCGCTTGACAGTGCCAAGCTGGTGGCACTTTTGGCCAATAGCGACCAAACCATCGAAGAAATTTATGGCATCGACAAAGCGACGGGTGATCGCCTGCCGCTGATCCAAATCCCGACCACAGCCGGGACCGGATCGGAAGTAACATGGGTGTCGGTAATTACCGATCCGGATCACCTAAAACAGGTTGTCTATACCCCGCAATTGATGCCCGACATCGCATTGCTTGATGCGGAACTGACCTATGGTTTGCCGCAAAAGGTCACAGCGGCCACCGGGCTTGATGCGATGGTGCATGCGATTGAAGGTTATACCAGCCGCACGCGCAAAAACCCGATTGCCGATGGCATGGCGGTCACCGCCCTGTCGCTGCTGGGCAAGAACCTGATGAAGGTGATTGAAAATCCGGGCGATAAGGATGCGCGGTCTGCCATGCTACAAGGGTCCCTGATTGCCGGAATGGCATTTGCCAATGCGTCGATCGCCGCCATTCATGGGTTGGCTTATCCGCTTGGCGCGCGGTTCCACATCCCGCATGGCCATGCCAATGCGTTGGTGATGGCGCAGATTCTGCGGTTTAACTTGCCAGCAGCACGCACGCTTTATGCGGAACTCGCCCCTTGCCTGATCGCGGATACCGATTTCGCATCCGATGATGAAGCCGCCGAGGCGTTTGTCCGCCAGATTGAAGAAATGGTCCCGGCAAGCGGTCTTGAAACCCGGCTGCGTGATCTTGGTGTAACCGAAGAATCACTGCCTGAAATGGCCGAAGAAGTCTTTACCAAGATATACCGCCTGATCGAAAGCAACCCACGCGACATGACCACCAAAGATATCGAGGCGATCTACCGCGAGGTTTACTAACCAAGGCGATCATATATAGAACAAACAAAACCGGCGTTCTGAGAAGGACGCCGGTTTTGTTTTCGCCAAAGCAATAACATACTGTTCTGAAGCTTCCGATGCATGTCAAAACAGGCAAGCCCATGAACGAAAAGCTCAACCTGACCAAGTCATCGCCGGGAAAATACGTACCTTCTCATTGCATTATTTACTCAGCTGTTCGAACAACCGGGCGACGGCTTCAGCACCCGGATCGATATGCCCTTCGAGCTGTTCCGCATTGATATAGGATGCACGTCCTGCCTTGGCCTTAACGATGGTTGAGGTATGCACTGCCCCTTTGCGCGCAGCACTGGCAGCATCGGCCATGCCATTTGCCTCAAGCGCGTCGAGAGCCGGTTTCAAGGCATCGACCATGGTCCGATCCCCCAATTGCGCACCGCCGATCTGCTGCATGCGTTCAAGTCCGTCCTTAAGGGCAGCAACCATGGCCCGGCCGCTGGATGCCGCGTCGCCTGCCGCTGTAAAGAAAATGGCGAGAAGAACACCGGAAGACCCACCCATCGTCTGGCTAAGTTCCTGCCCGATCGCACGCAAAAGCTGGGTGTGGTCGGCCAGCGGAAGACGGTCCAGTGCGCCGATCAAAGCACGCGCAGCCCCGGCCAGTGTAGACCCTGTATCACCATCGCCTGACTTGGCATCAAGCCCATTTAGGTCAACTTCGGCATCAATCAGGATTTGGCAGCATTTGGTCAGAAAGGCCGCCGTTTGTGCATGCTCGGACGGGATCGGCTGGATCGGTGTCAATCCATCAGGAAGTTCGATGATGCTGACCGGCTTGATTGGTGTACACCCCGGCCAAGCCGATGGCGCACATGGGGCCGATAGCCATGCATGGTCCTCCGCACTCAGCGGATAGACCGAGACCGAGAACCCGCGCATGTCGAGGGATGTCATCATCGCTGCAGGTCCAACAATCATCTTCAGGTTCTTGGCGATAGATGATTTGATCAAATCGTTTGTCAGGATCGCCATCTCAAGCACAGATGTTCCACCAAGATTGTTGAGCAACACCACATGCGGTTTGTTTTCCATCACTGCGGCAAGCTTGGCCGTCACCGCCGCCATCGCCTGTTCTGCGTTGTGATAATCGATCTGCTGCGCACCTGCTTCACCATGGATACCAAGCCCCAACTCGGCCTTACCCGCACCAATGCGGTTTTCCTTTGGTGATCCTGGCACCGTACAGGTGTCAAGCGACATGCCAATCGACTTTGTGCCGTCAATCACCCGTTCGGCCGTCGCCGTGATATCCTCAAGCGATGCACCGCTTTCGGCCATCGCCCCCGCGATTTTATGAACAAAAAGCGTACCCGCAAGACCGCGCGGCTGCGGCAGGTCGGGCAGCGCAATGTCATCATCGACAATAACAATGCTGACCTTAAGTCCAAACGCACGCGCACGTTCGGCGGCCAGTCCGAAATTCAACCGGTCACCCGTATAGTTTTTGACAATCAGCAAGCATCCTGCCGGCCCGGTCACTGACAGAATCCCGGCAAGAACCGCGTCAACCGATGGTGATGCAAAGACATCGCCGCACACGGCTGCGGTCAACATCCCCGCCCCGACAAACCCGGCATGTGCCGGTTCGTGTCCCGATCCACCGCCGGAAACAAGCGCCACTTTGGATTTATCCCAATCGTTGCGAACCACGACACGAATGTGCGGATAGCCGTCAATCCTTGCCAGCTTGCCACCAGAAGCTTTGATTACGCCGTCGATGGCCTCGGTAACGGTTGCGTCTTTGTTGTTTATGAATTGAGCCATGGTCTTCTCCGTCAGGCCACCCGAGCGCCATCGGCGCCAAAGTAGAATGGTTTATTGGGGCGGATCTTTACGATGTCGCCCGTTCTAAGCTCGGTATGTGCATCGGTAACAGTGATGATGTCATGCGACTTGAAGTTCAGATGCAGGCGCGTCTGATCGCCCAAATGCTCAACCCTTTGCACGAAACTATCCTCACCCTCGCCCTGCATGATTTGTTCGGGACGCAGCCCAATTTGGTTGGCCCCCGCAGGTGCGCCCGCAAAAACGTCCGCCGGCAACACATTGATCCGCGGCAGCCCCAAACGACTGGCCGCATAGATGCTGACCGGATCTTCATAAATTTCACGTGGCGAGCCAAACTGAACCAGACGTCCCTTGTCCAAAACCCCGACATGGGTTGCCATGGTCATAGCCTCGATCTGATCATGCGTGACGTACAGAAGCGTTGCTCCCGAGTCCGCCTGAATGGATTTCAACTCGACCCGAAGGTCTGCTCGCAACTTGGCATCGAGCGAGCTTAGCGGCTCATCCATCAAATAGACTGACGGTCTGCGCACCAATGCGCGCCCGATGGAAACGCGCTGCATTTCCCCGCCCGAAAGCTCGGTCGCCTTGTTGTCGAGTTTATGAGAAATCTGCAAGATCTCTGCGATTTCTCCAACCTTTTGATCGATCACATCTTTTGGTGTTTTCAGGATCGGAGATTTCAATGGAAATTCCAGATTCTGGCGCACAGTCATATGTGGATACAGCGAGTATTGCTGAAAAACCATCGCGACGTTTCGCTGGGCCGGGGTTAAACCGGCCATGTCACGCCCATCAATACAAATCTGGCCACGATCAGGCTTATCAAGACCTGAAACCATCCGCAAAGTTGTGGTTTTACCAGCCCCTGTGGGTCCCAAAAGCACTACGAAGGAACCATCAGGGATCGTCATCGTGACATCGTCAAGTGCGACGTCCGACCCAAAGTTTTTGACAATACCTGCCAAAGTTACCTCAGCCATGGTTTAGCACCCCTTCATTTGCCTCTGAACGCAATGCGCCGCCGTGTGTGGCATCAAACAACGTGATCGTACGGGGATCAAACCGAAGTCCAATTGCCTGTCCGGTATTGATCACTTCGTGACTTGCAACTCTGGCCTTAAGAAGGCCATTGGCCGTATCAAAGGTAACGATCTGGGTCGTGCCAAGATATTCCGTCGCGATGACCCGCCCACGATAGGCGGCACTGTCATCAAGCGTCACATGCTCGGGACGGATACCAAAGGTCAGCTTGCCATTGGCACCTTCGATACTTTTGGGGACCGGCATGACCACATCGTTTAGCCGCACCTCAGTTCCGCCTGTGCCAATCATCCCGTTAAAATCAAGGAAATTCATCGGAGGAGATCCGATGAATTGGGCAACAAACTTGGTCGCAGGCCAATCATAGATATCTTGCGGAACACCAAACTGTTCGACCACACCATGGTTCATCACAACAATCTTGTCGCCCATCTGCATGGCTTCGAGTTGGTCATGGGTGACGTAAACAGTGGTCGCCCCCATTCTGTCATGTAAGGCACGCAGTTCTTCGGACATATGTTCGCGAAATTCGGCATCAAGAGCGCCAAGCGGTTCATCCATAAAGAACGCCTTCGGATCCCGTACAATTGCGCGACCAAGGGCAACACGCTGACGATCACCACCCGACAATCCGCCAACAGGCCGATCAAGGATATCGGTAATGCCAAGGATTTCAGCGACCTCTTCGACCTGCTTTTTCACCGCAGATGATTTCATCCCCTGACTTTTCAGCGGGTAGCTGATGTTGCCACGGACATTCATGTGCGGATAAAGCGCAAACATCTGAAAAACAAACGCAATATCGCGCTGACTGGCTGGCTTCTGACCAACTTCCTCACCGTCAATATAGATCTGTCCACTGGTCGGCAGGTCAAGCCCGGCCATCATCCGAAGGGTCGTGGTTTTGCCACAACCCGACGGCCCCAACAGCATAAAGAACTCGCCATCTTCAATGGTGAAACTTGACGACTGAACAGCGGTAAACGGCCCGAATTCCTTGCGCACGTTTTCAATTCTAATCTGTGCCATGGGTCACTCCGGGAAGTGGCTGACGACGATGAACATGACTGTTCCTGTCAGCGTGGTGATGAACGAATAGGTGTAGAGCGTGATGGCAAAGGGCTGCATCAGCATGACGACACCCAAGGCAATAAGGGCTGATGCCACCATCTCCCATGGGCCACGGCGCAGCCGCAACAATCCGTTGATGAAATCACTCATTTGCGTACTGCTCCAAATGTGATCCCGCGCAGCAAATGTTTACGTAGCAAGATGGTAAAGACCATAACCGGCACGAGGAAGATCGTCGCACCCGCCGCGACAGCGGGCCAATCCTTGCCTCCGACCCCGATGATCGTTGGAATAAACGGCGGTGCGGTTTGTGCTGTGCCCGATGTCAGCAAGACGGCGAAGGCATATTCGTTCCACGCAAAGATCAGACAAAAGATCGCGGTCGATGCGATACCCGTTGCCGCCTGCGGCAGGACCACTTTGTAAAAGGCCTGAAACCGCGTGTAGCCATCAATCAGAGCGGCTTCTTCGTACTCGACCGGAATTTCATCGATGAAGCCCTTAAGCAACCAGACCGACAGCGACAGGTTAACTGCGGTATACAGCAGGATCATCCCCAGATGCGTATCGTTAAGTCCAAGGTTGCGAAACATCAGAAAGATCGGGATGGCCACCGCAATGGGCGGCATCATGCGGGTCGACAGGATGAAGAACAGCAAATCATCCTTAAGCGGCACGCGAAAACGGCTAAATGCATATGCCGCTGCCGTGCCCAGCACCATACAAAGTGCGGTCGACCCAAAACCGATGATGATCGAGTTCAGGAAACGCTCGCCATAGCGTGACGGGCCGCTGATGATGGTCCCCTGATCACGTGCGATTTGCTCGTACCAGGTTTGCGGCTCCCCCTTGGCTTCAAGCATGTCGTCCGTTGCGCGGGTACGATCGGTGAAAAGATTGACGTATCCTTCAAGCGACGGATCAAAAATAACTTTCGGCGGATAAGAAATGGAATCGGCCGGGGATTTGAACCCGGTTGCGATGATCCAGAGCAGCGGTGCAATGGTAATCAACGCATAGCCAACAACAAGGACCCCGGCGAACCACTTGGTCCCCTTTTTTGGTTCTGTAATCGAAAAACTCATCTTTCTTTTACCTTGTTCAGGGCTTTGACGTAGATTGATGCAAGGCCGAAGACGGTGACAAAAAGGATGACGGCATAGGCCGACGAATATCCGGTTCGCCACTTCTCGAACGCTTCACGTTTCAAGTCTATTGACGTGAGTGTTGTCGTGTTTCCCGGCCCCCCACCGGTCAGTTGAACGACAAGATCAAACATCTTGAAGTTCTCAATCCCGCGGAACAAAACGGCCAACATCAGGAACGGTAAAACCATGGGAATGGTGATCGTCCAGAACTGCCGCCACTTGGACGCACGATCACATTCTGCAGCCTCATAGATGCTGTTTGGAATGGATCGCAGCCCGGCCAGACAGATCAACATTACGAACGACGTCCACATCCAGGTGTCGGCAATGATAATCGCCCAGGGTGCGAGGTTCACATCGCCAATCATCGAAAAGCTTGCCGGATCGATACCGGTAAAGAAGGCAATAACGTAATTAAACAGGCCAATTTGCGGCTGATAGAGAAAGGTCCAGAAATTGCCAACAACAGCGGGCGACAACATCATTGGGAAGACGATAATCGTCGTCCAAAGATCATTCCCCCGGAATTTCTTGTTAATCAGGAAAGCGAGGAAAAACCCGATCAGAACCTGCAAAACGATGGTCCAGATCAGGAAATGCGCTGTTGCCTGCATCGTGTTCCAGATATCGGAGTCTGACAGAATGCGTTCGTAATTACGCAAGCCAACCCACTCAACATCCCGGTTAGGACGGTTTACCCGGCTGTTTGTAAAGCTCAGCCAGATGGTCCAGATCAATGGGAAAATGTTGATCGCCAGCAACAGGAAGATCGTTGGTGCCACGAAAATCCACGCAATACTTCGGTCAGACAGACCACGGATGCGTTGGGCTACGGTTTCCGGCGTAGCCGCGGCGATCTTTTCGATCGGAATATTCTTCATTATTGACGCCCTTAGCCGTGCAGCAGATGCCACGCGGTCTTCACTCGGTCGGAAGGTTGACCCCGACCATCCATTACAGCATGGACGGGGTCGGTTCAGAGCCAGTCATTTCTGACAGTGATAAAGGCTTAGAGCTTGCCTTCGTCTTCAAAGACCTCGGTCCAATCTTCCACCAGACCGTCAAGTGCTTCCTGTGCGGTACCCTGACCCGCAACCACATAATTGTGGATACGTTCTTGCATCGACAAAAGCAGATCGGCATAGGCCGGTTCAGCCCAAAAATCCTTCACGATGGCCATGCTATCAAGGAAGGTTTGTGCGTAGGGCTGGCTATCGGCAAAGCCCGGATCCTCGACCACCGCACGCAGTGCGGAATACCCGCCAAGTTCCCACCAGCGTGCCTGAATTTCAGGCTGTGCGAACCATTTGATATATTCCAGTGCGGCTTCCTGCTTTTCAGAATACGTAACAACCGAAATTCCCTGTCCGCCAAGCTGGGCAAACTGCCCGGCGGGACCGGCTGGGTTCGGGAAGTATCCCGACTTACCGCCGCCAACGTTCGGGTCGGCTTCAACGCCCGGCCAGATGAAGGCAAAATTCATCTGAAGCGCAACCTGCCCGGATTTATAGGCATCAATGTTTTCGCTCATGTACCAGTTTGATGATCCTGGGGGCGTCGCGGTATCATAGAGCTCCTTGTAAAACTCCAGACCTTCTGCGGCACCTTTGGAATTCACAAAACCGTCAAGATCATAGGGCTTGTCAGGGTTTTCATACTGGAAACCATAGTTATAGAGCGCATTCGTCACCCCCATGGTGATGCCTTCAGACCCGCGCTCGGTATAGATCGCAGCCCCGTAGACGGTCGTGCCATCAATGTCGCGTCCCTGGAAGAATTGCGCGATATCCTTTAGTTCCTCAAGCGTTGCCGGCTCGCCGAGTTCACGACCATACTTTGCCTTGAAAGCTTCGCGAATTTCCGGGCGCTCAAACCAATCCTTACGATACGTCCAACCGACCACATCGCCAAAGGCCGGAAGCGCGTAGTAATTTGGTGTATTCTTTGGCCATTCGGCGTAACCGGTGACGGTTGCCGGAATAAAATCGCCCATGTCGATGCCATTGGCATCGAAAAAGTCATTCAACTTCACATAGTGACCGTTCTCGGCACCGCCGCCAATCCACTGGCTGTCGCCAATCATAAGGTCACATAGCTGACCGGCGGAGTTTAGCTCATTGAGCATGCGATCAGCAAAGGACGTCCACGGGACGAACTCAAAGCTCATGCTGTGACCGCTTTTGGTTTCGAAGTCTTTGGAAAGTTCGACCAAGGCATTCGCTGGGTCCCAAGCTGCCCAGCACAGCGTTAAATCTTCTGCGGCTGCCGCATTCGGAAGCGAACCAGCAACGATTGCCGAGGCCACTACCGCCATCAAATGTTTCGATTTCATTTTATTTTTCCTCCCTTTGGAACGTCGCGGCTTCCCAGCCACAGAAGCACTTCTACCACAAGTTTTTGAGGTACGCACCTCATAAAGAGTATTTTCTGAGTTACGCACCTCAAATTTCTTGCAGTCACGCGCCAAATAGTTGAAAGTAATCTAAGAAAACCCAAGCGATTTAGGCCTGAAAAACCAATGAGACCGACCACCAAAGACCTTGCCAAGGCGGCTGGCGTCAGCCTTGCAACGATAGATCGGGTACTCAACGGACGTTCCGGTGTACGACAGAAAACAGTCGATGCCGTCAACGAGGCGATTGAACGCACTGGCTTTCAAAGAAATCAGGTCGCCGCCACCCTGGCCCGCCAAAAAGGATATCGTTTCGGCTTTGTCCTGCCCCGATCGGGCGATGAATTTCTGGATGTGATTATCAAGCACATATCGGAATTTGATCAGGCCAGCCGGGCGGAAATGATCGCGACCAAAGTTGTCCGTATTGATGACCATGATCCGCATCGCGCAGCCAAAACCCTGTCGCGATTATCAGCAGATGATTATGATGGCATCGCCATTATGGCCCCGGAAACCCCGCAGATTCGCGATGCGCTTTATCGCATGAGGGAACGGGGCATACAGACCGTGGCCTTCATATCCAACCAGCAAGAAGAAGGCAGTCAGTCGTTTGTTGGTATAGATAACATTGCCGCAGGCGCAACCGCCGGGCGCCTGATGGCGCGGTTCCTTGGCCATACCGCGGGTTCAATTCTGGTTCTTGCGGAAACCATGCAATCACGCGATAGCCTTGAGCGACGCCTTGGTTTTGATAAGGTGATGAGCCGCGAATATCCGCAATTTGATGCCCTGCCGACGCTTGAAACACACGGGACAGCAGAAAGAACCCGACTTGTTTTGGCAAACGCCTTTGCGGCCCATCAGGATATTGTCGGGCTGTATATCATGGGGTCCGAAGCACGCGTTGCGATCGACCTTGCACAAAATCTCCGCGGTGAAGAAAAAATCATCACCATCGCCCATGAACGCACACCGTCAACAGAACACGCACTTCGAGCAAAGACCCTTGATGCCTTGATCAATCAGGACCCGGGACACATTATCCGCAGTGCCGTGAGAACACTCAGAGCACAATGCGAAAACCGCGAGACACTGGCGTCCCAAGAACGCATCCGAATAGAAATCCTCATCGCGGAAAACCTGTGAATGTCTCCACAAAAAGGATCAAATGACAAGGCAATATGGACTAATCACGTACGTCTAATGCCTGTCCTCAAGGATCATTTCACTGGCTTTTTCGGCGATCATGACCACGGGGGCGTGGGTATTGCCCGAGACAATGGTGGGCATGACGGATGCGTCGACGATGCGCAAATTGTCAAATCCGCGCACGCGCAAACGTGCGTCAACAACGGTCATCTTGTCGTCGAGCCTGCCCATTTTTGCTGTACCGACCGGATGAAAGATGGTGGTTGCGACGGCACCGGCGGCTTCTGCCAGAGCTTCGTCAGACGTAACATCCGGGCCAGGCGCAAATTCGTTGGGATGGAATTTTGCCATCTGTCTGGTGGCCATTAATTTACGGGCATGACGAATGGACTGGATGGAGACCAGACGGTCTTCGGGGGTGCTCAGGTAATTGGGCGCAATGAGCGGCGAATGCATCGGGTTATTTGATGCCAGCGTTACCCGCCCCTTGCTGGTCGGCCGCAGGTTACAGACCGATACCGTGATGGCCGGAAAGTCGTGTAAGGGATCGCCGAACTTATCCAGCGACAATGGCTGCACATGGTATTCGATGTTAGGTGTTAGGTGACTGTCATCTGAACGGGTGAAAATGCCCAACTGACTGGGTGCCATCGCCATCGGCCCACGCCGGCGTAATGCGTAATCAAGGGCAATTTTGGCTTTACCCAACAGGGTTGATTGCATTTCATTGAGGGTCTTTGCCCCCTGAATGCGAAAGGCGGTGCGGATTTGCAAATGGTCCTGAAGGTTTTCGCCGACCCCGGGAATGTCGTGTTTGACCGTGATCCCATGATCGCGCAGTTCCTGCGCCGGACCAATTCCCGACAGTTTCATGATCTGGGGCGAGCCAATCGCCCCGGCAGACAAGATAACTTCGCGGTGCGCCGTCACATGGCCGACTTTGCCAAACCATTGATAGTTAACGCCGCGCACAACCCCACCATCAACATCAAGGCCGGTCACGATGGCCTTGGTCAAAACGTGAAGGTTGGAACGCGTCATGGTCGGTTTTAGAAAGGCGCGCGCGGCACTCCAGCGGACACCTTTTTTCTGGGTTACATCAAAATAGCCTGACCCGGCATTATCGCCATCATTGAAATCATCGGTTTTGTGAATGCCGATTTCTTCGGCACCATCACGCACTGCATCAAGTACATCCCAGCGCAGACGTTGTTTTTCCACCCGCAATTCGCCCTGCGTTCCATGCCCGTTTGACGGGGTGTGATAGCATTCGGATTTGACAAAATAGGGCAAGACATCATTCCAGCTCCAGCCGGTCGCACCATCGGCCTGCCAACGATCATAATCAGCCGCCTGCCCGCGCATATAGATCATGCCATTGATCGAGGAGCAGCCCCCCAGAACCTTGCCACGCGGATAGGCAATTGCACGCCCCCCAAGCCCCTTTTCCGCGACCGTTTTATACAGCCAGTCGGTTTTGGGATTACCAATACAGTACAGATAGCCAACAGGAATATGGATCCACGGATAGCTGTCCTTTCCACCGGCCTCAATTAGCAACACACGGTTTTTCGGATCGGCACTGAGCCGATTGGCCAGAACGCAGCCCGCCGACCCGGCCCCGATAATGATGTAGTCAAAGGATGATTGATCGAGCGACATCTGTTTCCTCAGCGATGGCAAAATCGGCACGATGGCTTAAGCCCGCCCGAACCGTTGGCGGCTTTTGATCCCGTATGTGTGTGAACCCCTGTCAACGACACCGCTGACAGGGGGAAAACGGATCAGGAGGTGGAACTTGCCGCGGCAAACCGTGACCAGAATGGCACCATCGCCTGTTCAAGTTCCCCCCACAGGGCAAACCGTTTGCGATAGACCTCGCTGGCAACCGGGTTCGGGGTGTAATGACGATCAGTTTGGACCATCTTGTCAGCCGCCTGTTCGTAGTCATGATACATTTCGACACCGACAGATGCCGCCATCGCCGCACCAAGGGCACCGGTTTCCTGACATTTCGCCACAGTCAGCGGCAATTCCAGAATATCGGCGATGATTTGTGGCCAGATGTTGCTGCGTGCCCCACCGCCCGACAGGATGATGGTGTCAAATGTCACACCGGTCGCACGGAGCTTGTCCATGTGGCGTAAATGGGCAAAAATCACACCTTCGTAAATTGCGCGCAACATATCGCCGCGGCCATGCCAACCACCAACCCCAAAGAACCCGGCCCGCGCCATCCCGTTGCCTGGTGCGCCATACAGATACGGATGATAGAATGGTGCGTCGAGGCAGAGCGTGCTGTTGGTCACCAATTCATTGGCCAGTTCGAACGGGGATTTCCCGGCGACAACTTCACCATCATGTTCCAGAAATTCGCGCACCACCCATTCAAGATTGACCGCCGAAGTTGCCGAACTTTCAATCGACATGAAACGACCATCGGCATAGCCCGACGACATGAAAATCTCGTTCTCGTTTTCAAAGTCGATGTTTTCGACGACGAGCTGATTGATGCTCCAAGTGCCGACAATCATCGATGCCTGCCCCGGTCGCGCCACGCCAGAACCAAGCGCACTGGCAATCACGTCAAAGAAACCGGCAACAACGGGGGTGCCTTCTCCAAGACCGGTTTGATCGGCGACCGCCTTGCTGACATGACCAACGATTTCGCTGGGATGGGCCAGACGGGGCAATTTTTCACGGGCATCGCCAATATCAAATGCCTCAAGCAAGGCATCGTCATAGGTATTTTCAGGCATGCGCAACATGCCGCACCCGCCCATATCGGAAATGTCGGACACCAGTTCACCGGTCAGCGCATGCGTCACCAGATCCTTGCACAGCAGAACCGTTTGCGTCGCCTGATAGATTTCGGGCCGTTCGCGTTTAACCCATGCCAGCAATGTCGGTGTTTGCGATACCCACGGACGTTGACCGGAAATCGGATAGGACACATCCCCAACCCCCTCGGACTGGAGCTGATCAACCAGCGCATTGGCCCGTGTATCAAGCGACTGAATGCCAAGAAGGGCCGTCGCATTATCACCCAAAAGATACAAGCCGTTGCCGTGGCCCGCACTGCCAATGGCGGCAATGTCAGTCGCATCAACGCCGGATTTTTTGACGACTTCGGCCACAACGGTCAGCAAATCATTACGCAATTGATCAATATCGCGCTCAACAAAGCCCGGCGCGGGACAATGCGAAACAGCTTCGCGGCTGGCGTGGGCAATTTCAGCCCCGGCCGCGTCGAACAGCACGGTCTTAACAACCGTGTTGCCCGCATCAATGCCAAGAAAATAACGTGCCATCAGCCTTAACCTTCAAACCCGCTGTAGATGTCCCAGGCGGCCTGTCCATCCGCACCATCGTGGATCATCGCCATCAGGGCGGCGACAACGGCCTTGGGATTGTCGTGTTGATAAATATTCCGGCCATAGACCATACCGTGTGCCCCCTGCGCCATCAAAGCCGCCGAATTATCAAACACAGTTCGAAGGTCGGCCTTGCCACCGCCGCGCACCAGTACCGGACAGCGGGCGGCCTGAACAACATGATGGAAATCATCGGGATTGTCGGTCGGGTCGGCCTTGATGATATCAGCGCCCATTTCACGCGCCAGACGTACCAGTGTCGTGACTTTTTGCGTATCGCCATCCACCAGATAACCACCACGTGCGCTGTTGGGCTGCATGACAAGTGGTTCGATCATAAGCGGCATACCGTATTTTTCGCAGTCATTGCCCAGTTTTGAGATGTTTTTTACGCACTGACGGAACAGGTCCGGCTCATCGGGCAGCATGAAAAGATTAACGACAACGCAAGCTGCATCCATACGCAAGGCAGGCAAGATCGGGTCGGATTCATTTTGCATGACCGCCCACATCGACCGATGGCGTTCCTTGTTATAGGGGTTGCCCATATCAACCCGCATGACCAATGCCGGGCGGTTTTCACCGGGAAGTTCCTGTAACAGGTCCGACTGGCCATAGTTCATCTGAATGGCATCAGGCCCAGCATCGACCAGGGTATTGACCACCGACTGGACGTCTTCCAGACCAACCATGAAACTTGGTTCGTTACAGACACCGTGATCAATGGCGACATCAAGACAGCGGCCGTTTTTCATCAAACGATTAAGACGGACTTTTTTCGATACAAACATGTTTCCTCCTCTGGCCGGGGTGTTCCCGGCACTTCATTCAGACAATGCTGTGCTTCTTGCCCATTTCGTCGGTGAGCAAAGACTTATGACGATCAAGGTCGGCGTTGGACCACCCCAGAACCGTGGCCATCAGGTCCCCGATTTCGTCGATCAAATTTTGGGAAATGCCGCCTTCAAGCCCGATGGCGGTGCGGCGCAATACAATGTCAGACAGGCTGCGGACATTTTCATTGCGGATCAGGAATTCGATTTCACGCTGGCTGTATGTTGGCACCGCGTTTAACGGTGCATCCTTTTCGGCCTGACAGAACCGTGCAACGTCAATGGCACGGCTGCCATAACGTTCGACAAGACGTTCAAAAACCTGACGATCCATCGTCAGATCACCAAGGACAGTATCCATCCAGCGTTGTTGATCCTTCCCGACCGGTGGGAAATCGCGCCCCCCACCAATGCAAAGATCGGTGGTTCGGCAACGACGTTTCCGCCCCAGACGTTTTAAGACAACATCGGTGATTTCTTCGCCAAACACCCGGAACGTTGTCCATTTTCCGCCGATCAGGCTGATGACCGGAAAATTACGTTTTTCGTCGGGTTCCTGTTCGCGATGTGAATGATCACGGCTGATCCGCCCGGTGGCATCGGCATCACTGACGGGCAAGGGACGCACACCGGTAAAGACATGAACAATATCATCGCGGGCGACATCAATATCAGGAAAGACAAAGCGCAGCGCACTTAGCATGTAGTCTTTTTCGCTGGCTTCGCAGCGGGCCAGTTCGGGATCATCAATCAGGATATCGGTTGATCCGACCAGCGACACGCCAAGATAGTTAAAGGCAATGCAAATCCGGCCATCTGCATTTTCGTAATAGACCATCTGATCGCCAAGGGCGTTGGCCAATTGCGCGTTACGGATCATCAGATGTGACCCCTTGGTCCCGCGCACGAAACGCGGGGTATTGTTGGCCTGATCACCGGCCAATGCCTGATTGGTGAAATCAACCCAGGCCCCGGTGGCATTGACCACCAGATCGGGGGTAATGCTGCCGGCCTCGCCGGTCAGGCGATCACGCCAATGGATATCAGCCCCATCGACCTTTTCGACCCCGACATAGGAAAAAGCACGCGCATCCGGGCAGGCTGCCTCGGTATCAAGGATCATCTCGACACCAAGCCGTTCGGGATATTTTACCCACGCATCGTAATAGATTGCCCCAAACCGGGCATCGGGGGTTATGGACGGCGACATCGCGCGCAATTTCCGACCAGATACAAATTTATGTGCGGGCATAGAGCGGCTTTTGCGCGACAGCCAGTCATAAAGCATCAAACCGATCTTGATCATGACAGCCGACCGGCGTGATGGTCCCTTTCCTAAGCCGATAAAGCGTTTTAGTGACGCAAAAGATCCGTGGAAAAGATCAAAAATCGGCACCAGTGTTGGTAACGGAAACACATAGTGCGGCGCATTGCGCAGCAGGAAATCGCGTTCCTGCAAAGACTGACGCACCAGACGAAATTCACCATTTTCAAGATAGCGCAACCCACCATGGACCATCCGCGACAGCGCGGCACTGGCCCCAGAACAAAAATCCCCCTGTTCAAGCAGCACAACATCAACCCCCTGAAGGGCAAGATCACGGAACACACTGATCCCGTTGATCCCGCCCCCAATCACCACCACCGTGGCGCGTTTGGGTATGGCAGTAACTTGTGAACTATGCGTCATCACACAATCAATCAGGCTGCACGCGCAACAGGACCAAGATGGGCCGCAATTGCACTGTCAATGACCGCCAGTTCATCAGTTGAAAGTGCGATTTCACCTGCACGGGCGTTTTCAATGGCCTGGGCCGGATTACGGGCCCCGCAGAGTGAAAACGTGATGCCGGGCTGGGCAATGGTCCAGGCAATGACGACCTGCCCCGGTTCGACATTATGGGCCGCCGCAATGGGTTGCAGGACCTTCATGAAGTCGGCAACCCGCTGACGGTTTTCAACAGAAAACTTTGGATTTTCACGACGCAGGTCGTCGCCTTCGAACACGCGGTCTGGGCCGATTTTGCCCGACAAAAGCCCCAGCGCCATCGAGGAATAGCTGAGCACTGCGACATTGTTTTCAAGGCACATCGGCACGAGCTGATCTTCGAGCTTGCGTTCAAGCATGTTGTAGCATTCCTGAATGCAATCAAGCTGGCCGCTGGCGAGGTATTGCGTCATTTCGTCGGCATTGACGTTGCTGATGCCGATTGCGCGGATTTTGCCTTCGCGTTTGAGGTCTTCGAGCACGCCCATGGTTTCGGAAATCGGCGTGGTCGGGTCCTGCCAATGGGTGATGTAAAGATCAATATAGTCGGTGCGCAGGCGTTCCAGGCTGGTTTCCAGCTCTGCACGAACCGATTCCGCGCCAAGATAGCGATGAATTTTCTTGTCATGCTCATCGACAAAATAATTCCCCTTATCGGTATCCCAGACCATGCCGCATTTGGTGGCGATCACCACCTGATCGCGGCGGCCCTCAACGGCCTTGCCGACCAGTTCCTCGGCGCGGCCAAGACCATATGCCGGAGCAGTATCAATCATGGTAATCCCGGCATCGACCGATGCCTGAATGGCATTGATGGAATTGGCATCATCATGCCCACCCCACATCCAGCCCCCCATGGCCCACGTGCCAAGACCGATGGCCGACGCAGATACACCGGATTTTCCAATTTCACGAATAAGCTGTGCCATTAGGCATCTCCTTTTAGAATGTCGGTCACCGCATAGGCGGTTTGCTCGTCTATTGCCAAAGTCGTCAGGAAGTCACCGCGCAGGATCGAGGCAATCGGTTCTGCCTTGTGTTGCCCGCTGGCAATCGCAAAGCGGTGCGGGATCTGACGCAATTCATCAAGTGACAGTGCCACCACCCGGTCATTGGCCGGATAGTCACAGGGTTTGCCATCGGCATTGATCAAATGGGCCAGCAATTCCCCACAAGCCCCGGCCCCCAGAACGTCATCGCGGTCAATATCGCCATCAAGCGACAGATAGGTCGATGTGGTTTCACGCACCGACCCAATCCCCATCACCGCGATATCGGCGGTACGGGCCGTATCAAACACGTCACGGATTGAGCGCACATCAAGCAATGTGTCACGTGCTTCACGCGATCCGGCGATGATCGGGGCATGCAACTGCAATGCGCGGCCGCCAAGCTTTTCGGCCATCGCCATCGAGACGTGATTGACGTCGGTATAATATTTCCCCTGAACCCCGCCGGTGGCCGGAACGACGGTGACGTCATAGCTGCGTTTGGGTTTCATCGCCTCGACAATGGCGCTGACACCCACCCCGCCGGAAATGGCAATCGTCATGCCATCTTCAAGCGTTTCAAACAGCGCGGCGACGGCGGCATCGGCGGTCGACTTGATGGTAATCTGTGGATCGGTGGAGACTTCGGGCACGACAATCGCATTTTCGATCCGTCCCAGTTCGGCAATGATCGCACCAAGGTCGGTCATATTGCCAAACGGCGATTTCACCGTAATTTCCACCAGCCCACGTTCCTGACCTTCCTTGACCAACCGGTTTACGGTGGTGTGTGACAGGCCGGTCATTTCGGCGATCTTTGCCTGTGAAATGTTCTGTTCATAGAACATCACAAGGACCTTATGCAGACGTCGCAGGCGTTCAAATTCTGTGCTGTTGGTCATGATATTTGTTCCTGACGCCATTATGATTTTGCCGATGTGCTGCGTTTGCGCTTGTTAAGCAAATGATCCGCAGACACCGCCACCAGAAGGATCAGGCCACGAATGATGTCCTGCCAGTACACCGGCACATCAAGAAGGATCAGCGAACTTGTCACCAGCGACAGCAACGCCGCCCCCAGAACCGCCCCGAAAATCGTCCCGGCCCCGCCATTGAGACTGGCGCCGCCAATCACGGCCGCCGCAATGACACTTAACTCCATACCAATGCCAAATTGCGGTGTCGCGGCCCCAAAACGCGCCATATAGACAACCCCGGCCACCCCGGACAACAGTCCGCATAGGGTCGAGCAGATGATCTTGATGCGTTTGGTTTTAATGCCTGAAAACAGGGCGGCCTTTTCATTGCTGCCGGTGTAATAGACTTTTCGAAACAGTGTTGAGTGGCGCAACAGCAAATCAAAGAACACCACAACTCCAAAGAACAGGATGATGACAAACGGCATGCCCGCAATATCCCCCTGACCGATGAACTTAAAACTTGGCGGCAGCGAAAACAGCGACTGCGGGGTGCCCTTGGTGATCAGAAGTGACAGGCCGCGTGCAATCACCATGAACGCCAGCGATACGATAAAGAAATGCAAGCCGATCCGGGTCACGCACTGCCCCATCAGATACCCGAGAAAACCACAGGCAAGCACGGCAATCAGGCTGGCCGACCATGGATCAAGTCCCATCAAGAACAGCTTGCCACCAATCACCATCGCCAAGCAGACGACCGAGCCGACAGACAGGTCAATCCCCCCGACAATCAACAAAATGGTCATGCCGACAACGACGATGCCCTCGATCGAAAAGGACAGCAGCATGGCGCGGAAATTCTGCCAGGTCAGGAAGTAGGGCGAAGCAAAGCTCATCGCGATGCAAATGATCAGGATGATGGCAACAAGACCGGCTTCGCGGGCCTTGAAAATGCCAAGCATCCGGTTATGCACACCGTTCTGCACTGCGGTTGCCTCCGGTTTGTTTGTTTCAGATTTGGTTTCGGTTTTGAGTGCCTTGGCCGACGTCATGACGCCATCCCCTCTGTGGTCGCGTTCATGCTTTGGCCTGTGTTTTGTGATGTGCTTTGACATGCGATGCCCGAGGCCAGTTTCATGATTTCTTCTTCGGTCATCAGGTCATTTTCGACCTGGCCGGCGATCTTGCCTTCGTGCAGGACCAGAATGCGGTCACACAGGCCGATCAGTTCGGGCATTTCCGATGAAATCACCAGAACACCAACACCTTCGGCGGCCAAATTGCGCAAAATTGTATAGATTTCGCTTTTTGCCCCGACATCGACACCGCGGGTTGGTTCATCGAAAATGATGATCTCGGGATGGACCGACAGCATTTTGGCAATTGCTACTTTTTGCTGATTACCGCCACTGAGGGATGAGACCGGCTGACTGACATTTTCACAGCGCAGCGATAATAATCGTCCCAGTTCCTCGGCCCGCGTGGTTTCGGCCCTATGCCGGACAAAGCCGTTTGCACTTACGTGGCGAAGATCAAGGGCGGTGATGTTTGCTGCAATCGACAGATCAAGGAAAACACCCGATCCCTTGCGATCTTCGGACAGATAGACCAAACCGTTTCGAATGCTGTCGGAATAGTCGCCGACCTCAAACGGTTTGCCGTGCATGGTAATGTCGCCATTTGTTTTACGGCCAAGACCGCAAATCGCGTGTGCGGTTTCGCTGCGCCCCGCCCCGATCAAGCCACCAAGGCCAAGGACCTCGCCTTTGCGCAGATCAAAGCTGACGTCACGTAAAACCCCGCCATCCGACAGATTGCGCACTGACAGCAAACAGGATGTTTGCGCCGTTAGGTCCGGGTTTTTTGCCGGAAACTGATTAAGGATTTCACGCCCGACCATCTTGGTTGCGATTTCATCGGGGTTGGTTTGCGCCGTCATCAGCGTGTCAACAAACGCCCCATCCCGAAATACGGTGATGCGATCCGAAATTGCAAAAATCTCGGCCATGCGGTGACTGATATAGATGATGCCGATGTTGCGCGATTTCAGATCGGCAATGATGCGAAACAGCGCCTCGGCCTCTGTATCGGTCAGGGCGGCGGTTGGTTCGTCAAAGATCAGGACATCGCAATCAAGTGTCAGGGCCTTGGCAATTTCGACGATTTGCTGGCTGGCAATCGGCAGGTTTCCGACCTTTTCATCAACCGGGATCGGGATCAGGTCGGCCAGAACTTTTTGGGCCCGCGCGCGAACTTCGCGATCATTCATCAAAAACGATGTGCGCGCATTTGTCGCCGCCATCAGGATGTTTTCGGCCACCGAAATATCAGGACATAGTGCAATTTCCTGATGCACCAGACCAATGCCATGGGCCTGTGCCTTTGCCGGGTCGGGCAGGACGATGTCGCGTCCCTTAAAATGGATCCGTCCCTGATCGGGGGGGAAAACACCGCTTAGGATGTTCATCAGCGTCGATTTTCCGGCACCGTTTTCCCCCATCAGGGCATGCACTTCGCCGGGCATCAGTGACAGATTAACGCCGCGCAGGGCATGCACCGGGCCGAATGACTTATGGATATCGTGGACTTCAAGAATGGGCTGCATTGAACGAAATGCCTTAAGATGGAAGGAAGGGCACCCCTTCCTTTTGGTAGGAAATACGTGGGAAAACCAAAAGGAAGGGTGTTCTGGCCGCTATGGGCATAGCGACCAGAGTGCGTGTCCTTATTCTTCGATACCTTTGGTACCGCGACGTTTGAGATAGGCTTCCCAATAGAAGTCATCGGCATTTTCAGCCGTGACCACCGCATAGCCATTATCGATATAGGGCACCATCATCGGGTTGGTACCCGAACGTTTGTAATCGTTCATCGGATCAATCAGATCAGGATGGGCGGCCAAGAACAGGGAGATAAAGCCCATATAGCCCTGAATGCCCTGGTTCGGGTTGATCGAACCAAAGACTTCGCCCGCCTTGATCATATCAAGGATTTTGGCATTCACGTCAGCCGTCATGACCTTGATGTCGGCCTTGGTTTCAATGGCGGCCTGTGCTGCACCAAGTGCACTGTTGGCTTCTGGCATAAAGACCGCACCAAGGTTCGGATGGGCCTGATGCATGGTCAGAACCGCGTTATAGGCCTTGGTCGGGTCCTGATTGGATGCCGCACGTGCCACCAGTTTCATGTCGGGGTGTTTTTCTTCCATGCGGGCAATGAAGGCCGACACACGACGGTCGTGGTTATCCTGCCCCGGATTTTCCAGAACGGCATATTCGCCTTTTCCGTCCATGGCATCGGCAATGGCGTCGGCAGCAGCCGCACCTTCGCGGTCATTGTTTGAGGTGATGTAGGCGGATCGTTTCGAGTTCGGGGAATCCGCAGCAAAGGTCACAACCGCAACACCCTGCTCAACCGCGCGGTCAATCGGGGCGATGAACGGGTCAGAGTTCATCGGATGCACCATGATGCCAGCTGGCTGACGGGCCAGAACCTGTTCAAAGGTGGCGATTTGCTTGTTCACGTCATATTCCGGGGTGCCGGTATATGCCGTTTCACAGCCCATTTGCTGGGCAGCCTGCTTGAACATCTCATAAACAGGGAACCAGTATTCAACGCCACTTACCATGACGTTCATCACGTAAAGCTCGCCCGGTTCGCACTGGAACGCGCTTTTATTGCCGTCTTGGGCCATTGCCGAAGACGCGGTAAGAGTCAGAAAGGCAGCCGCTGCTGTTCCCAGCAGCATTGATTTGATTTTCATGTTATCCTCCCTAATGCGTAACCAAGTCCCGGCTCTTCACAACGCGGCATGGTTCGCAAAATGTTATTTATGGTAGATATTTCATTGATCGAAATATCTACCATCCATTTGGGTTGATCCCATTTCGGGAGTCAACATGAAATATATTTCAACCCATTGGTTCGACGTGTAACCGTTGATTACCAATGGTTAACTCTGCCTGAGAAAAATTTCCCAAAGCCTTGTTTGCCAAAGTTGATGGTTTTAAATTCGGTATGATGTTTTGGCGACGCGACCCGAACTGATGCCTTCACTGTGTTTTTCAAAACCATGAAAAAGCTTTCCACCGTTTGCAGTCTGGCCCTCGGGATGATCGCACGTCGATCAAAACCACACAAACCCCAGAAACAACAAAACCCAACCTTTTCAGGCTGGGTTTTGAAAGTGATGCTGCCCGTGGGAGAAACGAACTCCCACTCATTGGGTGAAACAGATTTTGAGCCCCGAATGTTCCGCAAAACGGGCAGCACACAAGGGCAGCTCAACCTGTCATTTTCTGACGTCAGAGCTCCGGCGTTTTAAAAATTTCTGACAGAGTTGGCGTCATGAATGATGTTAACGACAGATATCAGAACAAATTGTCATTGGTCATTTGCCACAACACTCTGCCGCTGTGTGCCAAGCCCCTCAACAGACAGTTCGACAATATCACCAGCACTCAAAAAGCGCGGCGGTGTGAGGCCCAGACCGACACCTTCCGGTGTTCCGGTTGCAATAATATCGCCCGGCATAAGGCGCATGAAGCCAGACATATAAGATATGATTTCAGCCACGGAGAAAATCATGTCGGCGGTTGAGCTGTTCTGCACCGTCTCGCCATTGACCGAAAGGCTTAAACCCAGATTTTGGGGATCGCCTGTCTCATCAGGTGTGACCAGCCACGGGCCAAGCGGGCCGAAATTCGGGGCTGATTTTCCTTTGATCCATTGGCCGCCGCGCTCGATCTGATAAGCGCGCTCGCTGACATCGTTGATCGTGCAAAAACCGGCGACGTAATCCAGCGCTTCATCTTTGCCTACATAGCTGCACGGGCGGCCGATAATGATGCCGAGTTCGACTTCCCAGTCTGTTTTAACAGAGCCGCGCGGCAAAATGATCGGATCATTTGGCCCGCAAATGCTCGATGTTGATTTTGAAAACAGGACCGGTTCTTTCGGTTCGGGATTATTGGTTTCGCGCGCATGGCGGGCATAGTTCAAACCCACCGCATAAAAGTTGCGTGTCGCACCAACGCACGGGCCGATGCGCGTGGCGGGATCAATGATCGGCAAATCAGACAGATCACGCTCCGCCAATGCCGCCAATGCGTCGCAGGTCACGGTTTCCGGGGTGAAATCGGCAATCACAGCCGAAAGATCGCGAATGTTCCCGTCAGAATCAATACATCCGGGCTTTTCGTTTCCGATGGGGCCGTGGCGGAGAAACTTCATACTTCAGTCCTTTCAAAATGGTCTTTTAGATGCGCGCTCAGGCAGAGCGCAAAATCATGTCGGCGGCTTTTTCCGCGATCATCACCACCGGTGACGCGGTGTTGCCCGATACGATGCGCGGCATGATCGACGCGTCAACAACGCGCAGACCCGCCACACCACGCACCCGCAATTGCGGGTCAACCACCGCGGCGTCATCAACGCCCATGCGGCAGGTGCCAACGGGATGGAAAATGGTTGTGCCGATATCTCCGGCGGCACGCGCCAGACTGGCATCGTCTGTGATGTCCGCCCCCGGAAGGTTTTCGTGCGGGGCATATTTTTTCAATGCTGGCATGGTCATCAAGTGCCGTGCCTGACGCAGCGCGCAAACCGCAACCTCCACATCGCGACGGGCACTAAGGTAACGCGGTGAAATCTCGGGGTGCGCGGATGGTTCGGTGCTTGATATATGGGTTGAACCACGGCTGTCGGGGCGCAGATTGCACACCGATACCGTCACCGCCGGATAGGGATGAAGCGGTTCTCCCAGCTTGTCGGTAGACAGCGGCTGAATATGATATTCAAGGTCCGGCGTTGTCATTTCCGAACTGCTTTTGGTGAAAATGCCAAACTGGCTGGGCGCCATGGATAACGGGCCGGAACGGTTCCACAAATAACGCGCCCCCATGCCGATTTTGCCCGCCCATGAATTGGCCACCTGATTGAGCGTGCGGGCATTTTCAACCCGGAAAATCATCCGAAGTTGCAAATGATCCTGCAAATTTTCGCCGACATCGGGCATATCGCGATGCACATCAATGCCCGCCTTTTTAAGGCGTTCACCCTGACCGATGCCCGATGCTTCAAGCAATGCCGGGGAATGGATGGCACCGGCGGCCAGAATGATCTCCGATTTTGCCGTCGCCTGAAAAACAGAACCTTTATGCGTGAGTGTCACGGCATTTGCGCGGCCATCCTCAAATGTGATTTTTTGAACATGTGCATGGGTCAAAAGACGCAGGTTCGGGCGTTTAAGCGCAGGCTTAAGAAACGCCCGTGCCGCACTCCAGCGACGCCCGCCATTCTGGTTGACCTCGAAATAACCGGCCCCCTCATTGTCACCGCCGTTAAAATCATCGGTCGGTGGCACGCCCATTTCTTCGGCGGCACGCTGAAAATCATCGAGCAAATCCCATTTAAGGCGTTGGCGGGCGACTTTCCATTCACCGCCTTCGCCGTGGATTTTGCCATCCCCACCCGGCCGGTCTTGTGAACGGATAAAATACGGAAGTACATCGTCCCAGCCCCAGCCAGTATTTCCCATCTGGGCCCAGCCGTCATAATCAGCAGCCTGACCGCGCATGTAAATCATGCCGTTGATCGAACTGCACCCGCCCAGAACCTTGCCGCGCGGATAGGCAAGGGCGCGGCCGTTCAAACCGTCCTCTTTGGTGGTTTTCATCATCCAGTCGGTGCGCGGATTGCCCATGCAGTAAAGATAACCGACAGGAATGTGGATCCACGGATAATTGTCCTTTCCACCCGCCTCAATCAGCAGAACACGGTGGGCCGGATTTTCGCTCAGCCGGTTTGCCAAGACGCATCCAGCCGTGCCCGCACCAATGATGATATAATCGTACTCGCCGTCTAAAGTGCGTGTCATGTCGGTACCTGGAAATTAGTAAATTGCGATTGCCGGGAACAGGATCAAAAGGCCGACGGCCAGAACCTGAAGGCAAATGAACGGCGCAAGCGACTTGAATATCTCGCCAAGCGTGATGTCGGGCGGGGTCACGCTTTTCAGATAAAACGCGGCGGGCCCGAACGGCGGTGTCAGGAAAGAAACCTGCATGTTCATCGCAAACAGCACCCCGAACCAGACCGGATCATAGCCAAGCTCAAGAATGATCGGCACGAAAATGGGCATGGTCAAAAGTGCGATGCCGACCCAGTCAAGAAACATGCCGAGGATGAAAAGGATCAGCATCATGAACAGGATAATCACGATGGGCTGATCTGAAATGCCGGTAATCAGCTGCGATATAAAGCTGATACCACCCATCAGGTTGTAAACGCCGACCAGCGCGCTGGCACCGATGCCGATCCACATGATCATGCCAACCGTCGCCAAGGTATGCAGGGCTGCATCCAGCAGCATGCGGAACGAAAATTCCCGGCGCAAAATGGTTGAAACAATCACACCAGCAACCCCGATGGCGGATGCTTCCGTGACCGACGCAACGCCGCCGTAAATAGAGCCAAGCACCATAAATACTACCAGAAATGGTAAAACAAGGCCGCGCAACAGTGGCAGGTTATCGCGGAACGAAACACGCTCCACCGGTGTGGGCGGTGCGGCGTTCGGATCAAGATAGGACCGCAAAAGAACATAGGCGATATAAAGCCCGGCCAGCATGAAGCCCGGCACAAAGGCTGCGGTGAAAAGATCACCGACCGAAATATTGGCCGTCAGGCCGTAAATGATCAGAACGATGGAGGGCGGAACCATCGTGCCGAGCGACCCACCCGCACAGACAACCCCGATTGCCAGACGCCGGTTGTAACCAAGGCGCAACATCTGCGGCAGCGCGACAAGGCCGAGCAACACGATTTCACCGCCGATAATGCCGCTCATCGCCGCAAGGATCACGGCAACGAAAATTGTCTGAACGGCAACCCCGCCGCGCAGGCGACCACCGACGAGTTTCATCGCGTCAAACAGGTCACGCGCAATGCCCGACCGGTCAAGGATGGCCGCCATCAACACGAACATCGGCACCGAGACAAACACAAAGGATGACACGAAACTATAGACGCGGCTCGTGATCAACGGCACCGAGCTCGGTCCGAACCAGCCCACCGCAAAAATCAGCGCGACAAACAGCGTCACCATCGCAAGCGGCGTTCCGGTCAATAACAGCACCACCAGAAGGGCGAACATCAGCAATGTTCCCCAACCGATCCCCAGTGCCTTGAGGTTCAGTCCAAGATCAAGAAGGTCAAACATTGTCATGCCCTTTTGGCGCTTTGGTGCCGCGTGCGTAATTGAATGTCAGGATAAGAAACTGAAGGCTCATGGTAACAAGCACGCACAGCAGGAATATTTTCAAAACGGCGGGTGCGGGCGAATTCCAGGCACTTCCGCTGGTTTCCAGTGCCAGACTTCCGTCCGGGCGGAACATCGCCTTTTGAACCATCAGCCAGGACGCCCATGCGAAAAACAGGCTGGCCCCCAGACAGGCGATGGAAATGACCACGTCAAGCACATGGCGTACACGCGACCGGACAACATCGTAAACCAGAACAACGCGGATATGCGTGTTGCGTGCGACACAGTAAAGCCCGCCAAAGATAAAGGTGATGGCGCTTAAAAATATGGTTGTCTCATGCGCCCATATTGTCGGCCGGTTGAACACGTAACGCAGAAAAACCTCCGTCACGAGGATCGCCATCGCCGCCAGAATACAAACCGCAAATGCACGTGCGGCGACGGTTATGGCGCGCCCAAGCCAGCCTGCCTGCGGCAGGGCCTCGCCATGGGGCTCATCGGTTTGGGGCATGTCGGGTGTGGTAGGGTTGTGATCGGAGGGCGCGGACATGGCTGGCCAATCGTTTCAAGCAGAATGATGATCGGAAAAATATCCGGGCGCGATCAACGCGCCCGGAAACATGGCATCAGTCCAACAGACCTTGCGATTCCAGATATTCGGTCAGCAAGTCATAGACCTTCTGCGCATTTTCAGACTGCGCAGCGACCTTTGACCACTGATCCATTGCGATGGTACGGAATTTCGCACGTTCTTCGGCCGACCAGTTATGAACCGTGATCGACGGATCGGCTTTGGCTTCCGCAACAGCTTTCAGGTCATTCATCGACAACTGGGCAACCGCGTCCTGCGCAAAGTCACGCACGGAAACTGTCATGATTTCCTGCAAGTCTTCAGGCATCGCATTCCATTTCTCAAGGTTCATCGAAACCTCGACCAGCGGCATGGAATGGAAGCCCGGATAGACGGGATGGACGGCAACCTTGTGCAGGCCTTGCTGGTGGTTGGTTGAAAATACCGTGGAATCGGCGGCATCAATCACACCCTTATCGAGCGACGTATAAACCTCCGAATAAG
The DNA here is from genome assembly GCF_000751115.1 of Thalassospira sp. GB04J01. Lineage (NCBI taxonomy): Bacteria > Pseudomonadati > Pseudomonadota > Alphaproteobacteria > Rhodospirillales > Thalassospiraceae > Thalassospira > Thalassospira sp. GB04J01. The sequence continues at coordinate 268,444 of NZ_CCDX020000012.1, forward strand.
GCAGGTTCACGGGAACCGCACCCGCAGCGGCAAAGACTTCCTGAATGAGCCCTTCGGGCGCACGTACTTTCAGGCCTTTAAGATCGGCAACCCCGTCAAGCGGGCGGTCAGACACAAAGCCCTCAAGGCCGGTTGTCGTCGCGCCGACAAAACGCAGGCCATACGGCTCTTCAAGTTCGTTCATCAACTCATAGCCGCCGCCATAATTGATGAAACGGAACATTTCATCAGGCGACGCCCATGCGCCAATCGGGTTGGCGACAAGGCCAAACGCCGGGTCCTTGCCGGAAAAATAGCTCACATCGGTGATGTGGCCGTCCAGAATACCAGCGCCGACAGCTTCCTGTGTCTCGCTGTAATTGACAACTGCACCAACCGGCAGAAGCTCGATCGCAATGCGCCCGCCCGACATCTTTTTGACGCGCTCGGTCCATTCTTTCTGAATGGCAAAGTTGGGGTTTCCGGCCGGATCAACCGACTGGAATGTAAGATCAAATTCCTGTGCAGCGGCGGTGGTGCCACTCATCAGAAGTGCCGCAAAAGCGACGCCGAGATATGTTTTTTTCATAATGTTTTCCTCCCTGATTAAAGCATGTTTTAGCGATCCCATGCCTTTGGACCATTTCGCAAGTCAGACTTTATCTCGCACCCGGATCAGCTCGCACGGCGCAAACGGGTTTGTGCCGGTGCGTTCACCAGATTGCGCAACGTATGATCGCGCAGATATTGCATCGCGGTTTCAACCGAAAGACGGCGCGCATCGGCCACACTTTCCGGGCTCGACCATGCCGCATGCGGTGTTAAAAACAATCGCTCGCCGACAATTGGATCCTTGCCATTGGCATAGGCCAGCGCGATGGCGTCTTCCGGTGCGGGCGGCTCTGTCGGCAGCACATCAATACCCGCACCGGCAATCGTGCCGTTTCGCAAGGCATCAAGCAGTGCGTCAATGTCGATAATTGCGCCGCGTGCGGTGTTGATCAGAATCGCATGGGGCTGCATCGCGGCCAGTCGTTCCGCGTTGATCATCTTGTGGCTTTCCGTCGTCAGCGGGCAATGCAGGCTGACAACGTCACTTTGCGCCAAAAGATCCTCCAGCCGGTCACAGCGATCCACACCAGCGGCAATTTCAGTACCTCTCGATACCAGCGGGTCATATGCCAGAACGCGCATGCCGAACGCCTTTGCCCGAAGGGCCGTGGCAATGCCAATGCGGCCAAGGCCGACAACGCCGAATGTTTTGCCACGAAGCCGGGCCAGTAGCGGGGCGCGGGCATGGTCAAATCCGCCGCGCGGCGAGTCCATCAGGTTTCTGTGATACGAACCGATACCGCGCCGCATGGTCAGCATCAGCGCAATGGCATGGTCTGCAACCTCGCTTGTGCCATAGTCCGGCGTATTGCACACCGGAATGCCCGCTTCGGCTGCTGCATCCAGATCAATATGGTCAAATCCGACACCGGCGCGCACGATGATCTGGCACCGGTCAAGCTTTGCAATCACTTCGCGGGTGACCGGCATTTCATGCCACACAACCATCGCATCGCATTTGCCCAGCACATCGTCGGGAATGTTGGCTGGTGAACGTTCCCGGAAAATATCCCAGTCGACCTGGTCGCCGGACGTGCGGCGCTCAATCTGCGCGTCGTCTGGATATTGGGCGTCGGGTGTGAGTAGGCGAAAGCGTGACATAAAGACCTCTTCGGGGTTCGTCGGCATCAGGTATCATCAAATCGTCATTCTAGAATTCTAGAATTTTAATGACTTGTCAACTGTGATTCTTTGGTGTTTGATAGCTGAGCAAAATCAGGGGATTGAAGGCAATTGTTGCCCTCACGGAACTGATCTGAAAATGCGAAGGAGAGTGCTGTGTCGCTCACTCAAGAGGCTTGTGAACGACTTCGCGGTGCGATCGTATCGGGCAAGCTTGAATTTGGCGAGCGGTTGTCCGAGGAGCAGATTGCCCGCGCACTGGGCATGAGCAAAGCACCCGTGCGCGCGGCGTTCACAGATCTGCGCGATATGGGGTTGGTCAGCATTGTGCCGCAGGCCGGGACGTATGTTTTTACGCCCACGCCACAGGACGTCAAAGAAATGAGCCATTTTCGCGCGATGCTGGAGCGCGAGGCGCTCGGCAGTGCGCTGGCGCGTGATCCGGACGGTCTTGTGCAAGGGCTTTCAGCGGCGATCGTGCAAATGCAGCACGCTATTGATGTTCAGGAATTCACGCTCTACAGCCGTGCGGACAGTGCATATCACCGTGTGATCCTGCATCATGCTGGCAACCGCTATCTGGAAAAAGCCTATGATCTGACCGCCACAGCACTCGAAGCTCTGCGCGCCCATTTGCAATCGGGCGAAGGGGATTTCTGGCAGCGCTCCTTTGCCGAACACACGCAGATGCGCGATTTGATGGCAAAACGCCAGTTTGATGACGCACAGGCCTTACTGGAGGAGCACATTCTGGTGATCAACCGGTCGATTTCACTGCCTTCTGCGAACATCAACCAGCGCACCAAAAGCCGCAGACGCTCTGATGAAGAGTATGCAATATTGCTTTCGTAATCACTTTTGTCGCGTTCGCGGGATATTTGGATACTAGCAGCCACATACGGTGCGCGTTGCTACCAACGGCTTGCGCAAAAACGGCTTTGAGATTTCGCGCGCGAAGGTAAAGAAAACCGTGAGGCGGCCTATGCGATAGCCAGTGACAATGGCTGTCGGCCCCTGCCATACATGCGGAAAAGACCAGCATCGCAGCATCACGGCGCAAGCACCGAACCGTCGATGTCACATCAAGTACCGGGACTAAACACAGTTGCTAAAGTATCGGCATCGTACTTCATTAAGAAATTCGGGGAATTCAAAACCTTAAAGCCATCTCTGAGAAGACATTCCAAAACACAAATACGGAATGAGACTCTTTGGCGCGATTATCAAATCGCTGAAAGCAAGGAAAAGTGTGATGGTGCCCCCGGGGAGAATCGAACTCCCACTCACTAAGTGAAACAGATTTTGAGGCTATATGAAATACAATAAAATCAACGGGATTTCCGGGGTGTATCTCCAATTTTCATGTCGAGATGTCAGTGTTTTCGACAGATTTCCGGAATGAAAGATTGGTTATAAAGAACGTATTCAAGACAGTAAAATCGCAACGTTCGAACATACAAGCTGAATTTCATTTGATGGGTCCATTCAACTTCCACGCACATCACACTTGATAGGCTCAGACTTTAGCTTACTACAATCAACAAACTTCAAACGAACGAGAGCAAAGTGCCATCCGCTAAAAACTTGCACTCAGAACCATACGTCCGGAACAGAGTCGCGGTGTAATTTTCGAACATCAACGATTCTTAGCATCACCAGATTATTCCGCAATCACAAGTTCCGTTTCAACGGATTCAATTTGTGCACGTGCTGACTCAGATGGCTGAGCATCAGTGATCACCGCCGAGAACTCAGAAAACGGAGCGAGAACGTGAAGTGCAGTGTGATCGAACCGCAAGTGGTTAATCAGCAACACCGAACGTGACGCTGCATCCATCATCCGCCGTTTGGTGCGGGTGATGTCATCATCCATGTGATAGACGTGCCCATCGCCTGCGGCAGGTGTTGAAATGAAAGCAATATCAGCACGCAGTGCAGCAAGGGTTTCCTCAGTTACCCGACCAACCCAGGCATTGTATTTCGCTGAATAACGACCACCAAGTGCAAGCACCGTGATCCCAGGTTCGGATTTGAGCTGCTCCATGACGGCATCATTGTTTGTAATCACAGTAAGTGGACGTTTTTCAGGCAACAGGCTTCCCAGAACCGCAGCAGTAGAGCCGTCATTGACCATAACCGTCATGCCCTGCTCCACCCATTCAAGGGCGGCGCGTGCCATACGCTCCTTGAGATCGTGTCCTTGAAGGTTGCGAAAACGGAAGTCACTTTCAAACTGTGACCCTGGCTCGATCGTTGCACCACCACGCGTCCGGCGCAGCAACCCTTCGCCTTCAAGATCATCGAAATCACGATGAATGGTCATTTTCGACACGCCGAAAGTCTCGGCAAGTTCATCAAGCTGCACGGCACCATCGCGCACCAATGCATCAAGGATCTGCTGCCTGCGGTCGTCTCGTTTCATGGGGTGTCCTTTTGCGCGGTATGTCAATCGAGCAGGGCGCGCGCGGTTCTCTCGTCGGTGATAAGGCCAGCCACCCTACCCGATCGCAGCACCGCCCGGATCGCATTAATCTTATCCGGTCCGCCCGCAATCGCGACAATATCCTCTTTACGCTCAGGATCATAGCCCACTGCCAGCGTTCGCGCAGAGAGCGTCGTTTTAACAACAGCCCCATCGGCATCAAAGAAATCGCCAAGCATTTCACCCCGTGCACCGGCAGCAGCGATTTCTTCTATTTCAGCAGGTTCAATCATACCTGAAGACACAAGCTGTGCATCGGCAGTCGCCGTCCCGATTCCGACAACTTTGAGCGTTGCCTCCTGCGCCATGCGGAATACATCATCCACTCCACGCTGTGAAAGCAGTACTTCGCGATCTTCAACCGTATTAGCAAAAAAGGGCACAGGCATAACATAAGCCCGTGCGCCGGTTTTTTCGGCAAGACGGTGCATAACATCATGCGGGTTGGCCGAGAAATTTCGGGTCAATCCACCAAGCAAAGAAACAAAATTAAGGCCTTTCGCATCTGTCCGGGGAAGTTGACGAGTGACTTCGGCCAATGTGCGGCCGTGTCCCAATCCAATAATTGTATGCTCACCCGCCTCAAACTGGCGTTTAAGATACGCCGCGCCGGCTAGCGCCAATGCACGCACGGGTAGCCCTTCCTCGCCAATATCCGGTGCCACTTCGCAAAGCTTGAGGCCATAAGCTTCAAACAGCCGTGTTTCAAGCTGGACACACTCGACGATGTCCCCTTCAATCGAGACTTTCACATGCCCGTCGGCGACAGCTTTGGCGATAAGCCGGTGTGCCTTAACCGATGGCAAGCCTAGCCTTTTTGCAACCTTGGCCTGAGTCAGGCCACCAACATAGTGCATCCAGGCAGCCCGAATGGCGAGCGTTTCGTCAGTTTCGTTCATAACATCTTTCAGCCCGGAAGGGCCTCAGCTAAAAAGGTTTCTTCCTTATAAGACCAGCGTGGAAACGATGGAAGCACTACCCGAACAATACGTTGTCAAAGTTTCAGCGACGACGCACCGGTATCAATGTGTGGCGCCCAGAAGGCAACGCTTTCCGCAATCTGAGGGATCACTTCCCGGTCATTGGGTTCACGTTCCTTAAAGGACAGTTCAAGACAAATCTCGTTATTTACGGCCCCGCCTTGCGCGAAAGCCGATAACAATGGTTCGGGCTGGATGCGGCCACGGGCATTGAACTCGGCGGTGAACGGGCGATGACCTCCTTTGTCCATCAAACTTTGTTTGATGTGAATAATCGGCGAGATTTTTGGGACGGTACGCGCCCAAGCATAAGGATCGAAATCATTCGGGTCATCCGATGTCACGTCGCCATGATCAATATCGGCCATCATCCACATCGGAACGGCCATGTTCGCAGCCGTCAGCCGGTCTTGAAGCGAAATGCATTCGGCAATGGTCTCCCCAAATTCGCGTGCAATGCTCATCGGTTCCCAGAAAATATAGTCCAGACCGGCGGCTTTTCCGTGCTCGGCAACTTCGGCCCAGCAATCAATGGCGATTTTGATCATTTCCTCACGCGCAGCTGGGTCATCCTGCTCGCGGTAGGTCAGGATGGCAAATTGCGTCCCCACAGAGGTCCCACCGAGATCCGCAATGATGTCAGCAAACGACTTAAACCAATCAACATAATAGCGTCGAACGTCAACATCGGGATGACCAAAGTGGTTCAAGCGCCCATAAGGGCCCGTCATGCCCGACGTCACGCACACACCGGTGCGCCTCATTGCGGCCCCCATTTGCCGCGTAAGCCGTCGAATCACAGGTGCAGGCCAAGACGGATTGATGAATTCATGCGTAAGTTGAAGATCACGAATGCGCAGATCACGAGCCACGCAATCAATCAGGTCATCGGGATCCGCAAAACGGTTCACCAGCGGATTGGTGTTAAGAGAAAGGCTCAGGGTCATCAGGAAACTACCGCGTATGTTGTGTCGAACCATTCAGTGAATGTTGAAATTTCGACCTCGGTCATATCGAGCCGGTGTTTGGTGCGACGCCAGATAATATCCTCGGCCGTCATCGCCCATTCGTTTTCTACCAGCCAGTTGACCTCTGCCTCATAAAGATGCGCGCCGAAAAAACGTCCCAACCCGTCAAATCCTGTCGCATTCCCCACAATCCGACGGGTCAATGTCCCATAACGCCGCCCGTAATAGTCGCGTAACGGTCGTGGCATCCACGGGAATTCAGACTTCAACACCTCACCGAACGCAGAATAATCGGCGTCAGGCATATCCCCGCCGGGAAGTGCGGCACCTTCTGTCCAGTCATCGCCCATATCCGGAAAGATGTGACGGATTTCGCGCATCCCGCGTTCTGCAAGTTCCCTGAATGTTGTAATCTTGCCCCCAAAAATGTTCAGAAGCGGTGCTTCTCCACCCTCGTCGAGGTCAAACACATAATCCCGGGTAACCGCCGATGGGTTGCCATTGCCGTCATCAAACAAGGGCCGAACACCCGAGAATGTCTCGAGAATATCCTCACGCCGGAGTTTTTCCTTGAAGTAACGGTTCACGCAATCGAGCAGATAGGAAATCTCGTAATCATCAATCGCAACGTCTTCTGCCTTGCCGTCATAGGCAATATCTGTTGTCCCGATCAGCGCCTTGTCACCCTCATAGGCATTAATAAAGATCACGCGCTTATCGTCATTCTGAACAAGATAGCTGTGCGGCCCATCCCAGAACTTTGGCACGATGATGTGACTGCCTTTGACAAGTCGCACATTGCGTGTCGAATTGGCACCAGCAACCCGGGTCAGGACATCGGTTACCCACGGGCCAGCGGCATTCACCAGACATTTCGCAACAAATTCGCGCGTTTCTCCGGTAAGCCTGTTCTGTGTACTGACATGCCATTTGCCATTTTCGCGACGCGCACTTACTGCTGGCGTACGCGTCATTACAATCGCACCGCGTTGTGCGGCATCCAGCGCATTTAACGCGACCAGACGTGCGTCATCTACCCAGCAGTCCGAGTATTCGAACCCTCTTTTATACGTATCAAGTAACGGCGCACCCTCGGGATCCCTGTGCAGGTCAAGTGTGCGTGTCCCCGGCAGCTTTTTTCGTCCCCCTAGATGGTCATAGAGAAACAACCCCAAACGCACGAGCCAGGCAGGACGGTCCTGAGGCGAATGCGGCAAGACAAAGCGCAAAGGCCAGATAATATGCGGGGCGGCGTTCATCAGAACTTCACGCTCAATCAGGGCTTCCCGCACCAGACGGAATTCGTAATATTCCAGATAGCGCAATCCCCCATGCACCAGTTTTCCTGAACGTGATGAGGTCCCTTCGGCCAGATCGTCCTTTTCGCACAGGGCGACCTTCAGACCGCGACCAGCGGCATCACGCGCAAAGCCTGCGCCATTGATACCGCCACCAATGATAAACAGATCGAGTTCCCGGATGCCCATGTCACGATCCTCCTTGCGCGGTTTTTGACGCGTTCATTTTTGGGGCGGTTTGCCGATCACGGTGCACCGCCAACCGGCCCCAGACCGGCTCAAGTGCCTCGCGGGCTTCGACATAAACGGGATAGAGTTCAGCATAAATTGCCTGTAGTTCTGGATCGGGCACCTCGGCTTTGCCCAAAAGAGGGGAAACCCATTCGGCAACACAACTTTCCATGTCGGAATAAGCACCGATGGCAACAGCTGCCATCATTGCGCATCCAGCCGCACCAGCTTCTTTGCGGTCCGAAACCCGCACGGGCGCTCCTACTGCGGCGGAAAGGATGGCGCGCAATGAATTTGATTGCGCAGCTCCACCGGTCAGACGCAGTTCTCTGGGCAATTCATCCATTGCGCCATAACAATCGCGTGCCGCCATACCAAGGCTTTCAACCACGGCCCGGATCAGATCGGGGAAACTGTGTCCAGATGAAAGACCGATAAATCCGGCACGTGCATTGGCGTTGACCATCGGTCCGCGCTCGCCCGCCTCGGACACATAGGGATGATACAGAATTTGTCCGGGCTCGGACCGCGCCAACCAATCATCAATACGGGCAACCAGATCGGCATAATCGTGGAAATGTCCTGTTTCGCTCATCAGGTCGGCCGCCATGCGAAGCGCCCAATCGATATTAAGTGTAGCGGCCATATTTGTTTGAACCTGTGTGACCATATGTGCGGCAGGCAGGCAAATGACATAGCCGGAATTGCCCTCAAGGCGTACATCCGTATCCCTGACTGCGCGCATATGCACACCGGTCGATCCGATCGTCGAACATGCGGCCCCCGGCGTCCCGGTATAGACACCAGCACCAAGTGCGGTCATGACCATATCGACATAGCCAAGACTGACGGGAGTTCCGGCCAAAAGGCCGGTCTTTGCCGCTGCCGCATCACCAAGTGGATGGGTTTGCTGACTGCCATCAAGAATATCGGGCAACAGGTGGCTTCGGCTGCGCAGTTCAAGGGCGTCGATCACAAGATCGGAATAACTACGCGTGCGGAAGTCCCCGAACGTAAAACTGGCTTCTGAAGGATCAGTTGCCCGCACCCCGGTCAGATTAAGGTAAAGCCAATCCTTGCAATGCATGGCGACTTGGGCCCGATCAAGAAGCTCAGGGAAATGGCGATGCATATGCGCCATCTGCGCACCCTGCTGACAGGTATTCAGTGCGGTGCCAGTGACGTGGAACCGTTCTGAATTAACCTCTTTGGCCGCAAGATCGCACGTGGTTTCGGCCGCCCGTGCATCCAGCCACAGCCATGCGTCACTGACCGGGCGATTATCTTTACCGACAAGCCAGGTGCCATCGCCCTGACCTGTGACAGCAAGGGCTGCGGTGCGGCTGGCGAGGTCCTTGATTTTATCACCGAGGCAACGCAACGCGCTGGCGCAGTCTTCCCATGTCCGGTTCATGTCCTGCGTCGCAGCACCGCTTGGGCCGCTCGCATACTGATTGGGAACGGCAGCATCTCCGAGCTGACGTCCGGAAAGACTAAAAGCGACGGCCTTGATGACGGACGTACCCGCATCGATCCCAATAATGATGTCGCGCTCAGCCATGCTGCACCTTTTGTTGGCGCAGATAGCAAGTCACGCAGCGTGTGTGTGCCATGCGACGTCCTCCCTGTTTTTTCTTTATCTGGCCTCCGACTTTTCGGTCACTGCGGCCTTTGCAAGAGAAGAATCTTCCCGAGCTGTTTTTTCAGCATAACCCGACATTGGTCGATGTCGAGTGTAATTTTTTACTTTTTTTGTAATTTTTTTCAGTTATGGTAATAAACACAAACCGGATACCGGGGCCAGCCAATCGCAGAAAATGGCGGTTTCAACCAAAAACGGGATTCGGGATGGGACAGGCGAAACGTGCAAAATCATGCTTCGTTTTGTGCATCGGGAGGAAAATGGCCTGCACCAAGACAGGCCGAGCTGGTTCTGATCAGCGACGCGTTTCGCGCCACATTGCTGGCGGCAAAAAGTTCAGATTCGCGACAATGTTCAGAGTTAAGGCGGGGAAGTTCCCACCGCCCTTTCCAGCCCCTCCCCAAAGAGATTAACAGGGCCCAGCGTGGCTAGACGGGAGGAAAAGAGACAATGAGTGCCACCGATGTATCCACCAGATCCCTCAAACCGCGTCTTGGTCGGCGTGGCATGCTCATCGGAGCAACCGTCCTTGGTGTCCTGACTGCCATCGCCCTTGATACCACGGTTGTCACAATCGGATCCGAGCAGGACATGCGTGTTGCCGGATTTTCTGCCGATACGTATGGCGCGGCACAATTCCCGCGCATCCGCGATGACGTGATCAGCCGCGCTGTTGGCGCAAAAACACTGGCAAATGCGCTGGCAAAGGATAAAAAGGCCGCAGCCGAACAATACGGCACCGGTGGCGCAATGCCGGTGCTGCCAGTGGAACTGACCGGTACGGTTGGCGAAGGCAAAGGCGGCATTTACGACGTCACCGTTGATGGACTTGAAGATATCCGCATCCGGGTTCAAACGGGTCCTGCAATCAATGGTACGGATCTTCGTGACGCGCCGGGCGATATCGCATTTGGCGAATTCAAAAACCAGATTGAGTATCAGGATGCCGGTGCTGGCATCAATCGGGCCATGAAGTCCGAAATTCTTCAAGACCTGGACAGAGAGTCGCTTCCCGGAAAGACAATTTCCATTACCGGCGTTTTCAAACTGATCAATCCGAAAATGTGGCTGATCACCCCGGTCGAGGTGCAGGTCCAATGACAGCCCTTCAGACCATCACACCAGAAACATTCACCGCCGACGAAGTTGTGATGTCGGCTCGCGATGTCGCCAAATTTTACGGCCCGATTCAGGCATTGAAGGGCGTGAATTTCGAAATCCACCGCGGACAGGTCACGACCCTTTTTGGCGAGAACGGTGCCGGCAAGTCAACATTGATGAAAATCCTGTCGGGCATTATTGCACCGACATCCGGAGAGATCCTGCTTGATGATGAACCCGTGCGTTTTCACGGCGCCAATCATGCTCTGGCGCATGGCATCTCGATCATTCATCAGGAACTTGCATTGGCCGGAAACCTGAATGTCCGTGACAACATTTTCATGGGGCGCGAAATCCGCACAGCAACCGGTGTCAATTTCGCCGAGGAAGAACGCATAACACGCTCCCTCATGGAAGAGCTGGAAGAAGATATTGATCCGCTCACCCCGGTCGAGGAATTGCGCTTAGGGCAACAGCAAATCGTCGAGATCGCCCGCGCCCTACAGGCCAAGAGCCGCATCCTGATCATGGATGAACCAACCTCCGCCCTGTCCGCGTCCGAGGTCGAAGTCCTTTTCAAGGTCATTAACGACCTGACCGCCAAAGGGGTCAGCATCGTTTATATCTCCCATCACCTTGAAGAGGCATTGGAGATCACAGACCACGCTGTTGTCCTGCGTGATGGCGAAATGACGGCATGGGCCCCTCGTGCGGAAATCGACATCGAATGGATCGTGCGCAACATGGTCGGTGAAAACTTCAACCTTGGCGCCCCCCCCAACAGCAAAATGGGCGCACCGGCCCTTACGATCGAAAACCTGTGCGTACCCGATGCGTCGGGCAACGGGCTGGTGGTTGATCACATTAACCTTAGCGTCCGGTCCGGAGAGATTGTTTGCATCTATGGGTTGATGGGAGCAGGACGGACAGAAATGATGGAATGTGCAGCAGGACGCCTGAAGGCGCAAAGCGGCACCGTAAAACTGCATACGCAGGATGTTTCCAACCTTTCCATTTCCGAGCGCATCAATGCCGGTCTGGTTCTTGTACCCGAAGATCGTCAACGCGACGGTCTCGTCCAGACAATGACGGTTGGACAAAACCTTTCACTTTCATCAATTGCGGCCTTTACCCGTGGCCTGTTCACTAGCCGCAAGGCCGAAAGCAAGGTGATCGAAGACTCAATTCGCGAAGTCACGGTCAAAACCGAAAGCGGTGCCACCATGATTGGCGCGCTTTCGGGTGGGAACCAGCAAAAGGTCGTGATCGGAAAAATGCTCGCCACCCAGCCGGAAGTCATCCTGCTGGATGAACCTTCACGCGGGATCGACATCGGCGCAAAGGCCGAGGTTTTCAAACTGCTGGCAAGCACCGCTGAAAAACGCGGGCTCGCGGTTCTTTATTCGACTTCGGAAGTCGGAGAGTGCCTGAGCATCGCGCACCGGATCATCGTCATGAACAGAGGCCGGATTGCGGCCGAATTCGACCATACAGTAACCAAAGAACAGATCATGGCCGCCTCTGGCGAAGCCGTGCACCACTAGGGAGGCCAGACATGGCACAAACCACGACTTCCACGCCTGCGGCAGGTGGCATAGACCTCAATATCGGCAAGATCCTGCTGGAAGGTCGTGCATTCTTTGCGTTGGTGGCGATTGTTATCACCTTCTCGTTCCTGTCACCTGTCTATTTCAGTGTCAGCAACTTCCTGACCATGTCATCTCATGTGGCGATCTTTGGCCTTCTGGCCATCGGCATGTTGCTCGTGATCCTGAATGGCGGCATTGATCTTTCGGTTGGTTCGACACTTGGTCTGTCCGGAGTGGTTGCAGGCTACCTTATGCAAGGTGTCGAAATTCCAACCTCTGGCGTCATCCTGTACCCGCCGGTTTGGGCAGTCGTGATTCTGACCATCGCACTTGGCGCTTTTGTCGGGGCGATCAACGGGGTGCTCATCGCCTTTTTCAAGGTTCCGGCCTTCGTCGCAACGCTTGGGATGCTCTATGTCGCACGCGGTGTTGCGCTGTTGATGACCAACGGTCTCACATACAACAATCTGGGCGGCACCGAAGCATTGGGCAATACCGGCTTTGACTGGCTTGGTTTCAACCGTATCGCGGGCGTTCCCATCGGCGTGATCGTTCTGGCAGTGGTTGCCCTGATCATTGGTCTTGTCCTGATGCGGACAGCGTTTGGTCGTTGGCTCTATGCGTCGGGCGGGAACGAACGGGCGGCCGAACTGTCGGGCGTACCTACCCGTGGCGTAAAAGTTTCGGTCTATGTGCTTTCGGGTGTTTGTGCCGCCATTGCCGGACTTGTGCTTTCCTCACAACTGACATCCGCAGGTCCGACCGCCGGCACCACTTACGAACTCACGGCCATCGCAGCAGTAGTAATCGGCGGGGCGGCACTTACCGGGGGGCGTGGCAACGTACGCGGTACGATGCTCGGCGCCTTTGTAATCGGCTTTCTGAGCGACGGCCTCGTCATTATCGGCGTCTCTGCTTACTGGCAAACCGTCTTTACCGGTGCGGTGATCGTGCTCGCCGTGCTGCTTAACAGCCTTCAATACGGCCGTTCAGGCCGATAACGAATTCGGGTGCGAGACAGGGTGGTCTTGCGCCCGAATAACCGCCGGACACGTCCGGTAATATCAAAACCCAACGGGAGGACACCCAAAATGAACGTTATAAAGCGTACACTTTTCGCAACGATTGCTGCCCTGCCTTTGATGTCGACTGCGGCGATGGCAGACGGCCTGATTTCGATCATCGTGAATGATCCTTCAAATCCCTATTGGTTTACTGAAGGGGAAGTTGCCAAAGCCACGGCAGAAGAGCTTGGCTATGATGCCAATGTCGGTGCACACAAGGGCGATACCAACACCGAAAGCAACCTTGTTGACACCGCGATCACCAATCAGGCCAAGGCGATCATTCTCGATCCGGCCAATGCCGACGGTTCGATCGGTGCCGTGAAAAAAGCGGTTGCCGCTGGCATCCCCGTATTCATCGTGAATGCTGAAATCAATCAGACAGGCCTTGCCAAAGCACAGTTGGTATCAAACAACGCGCAAGGTGCTGCCCTTGGTGCCATGGCCTGGGTCGATGCGATGGGCGATAGTGGTTCCTATGTTGAACTGTTTGGCGCACCGTCGGACAACAATGCCCAGACGCGCTCGAACGGGTTTGAAACGGTGCTGACCCAATACCCCGATCTTGAGAAAAAAGCACAGGAAGTGGCAAACTGGGATCGTACCCAGGGCTATTCGAAAATGCAGTCGATGCTTCAGGCCAACCCGGATATCTCGGGCGTGATCTCGGGCAATGACGAAATGGCTCTTGGTGCGATTGCCGCCCTGAAAGAAGCCGGTAAACTTGAAGGCAAAGTCATCGGCGGCTTTGATGGTTCACCTGATGCTGTTGAAGCCGTCAAGGCAGGTGAATTGACCTACACCGTCCTGCAACCGGTTGCGATCTTTGCAGAAGAAGCCGTTCGTCAGGCCGATCACTTCATCACCACCGGGGAATTGAAGGTTGTCGAAGAAAAGCAGCTCTTTGATTGCATTCTGGTCGATGCCAGCATTCTTGATGTTTATTCCTTCTCTGGACCGTTCCAGCTTGATCGGTAATCAAACCAGCTGATTTAGGTCCAAGCATAGACAATGAGGAGGGATGCATCACATGCTCCCTTCCTATCTGAAGAAAACCCCGTTCAAATTGAGCGGGGTTTTCTTTTTGTAGTGATCGTTACAAATTACCAAATACCGGAGAAATGCGGTCGCTATCTTTTGGTGAACATCCTGCGCAAAATAAAAGCCCCCACACCTGACGGGGACTTTTAATGAGGAACCAGCGAAGGAAGCTCTTTACCGCTTCTTGTATATGTCACCCGTCAGCTTACGGCCATTGCCTCAAGCGACAACGGTTTAATACGGTCGGCGTGACCGGCGGTCCCAAAGGCTTCGAACCGGGATTTGCACAGCTCGGTCATCAGGGCGGTGCCTTCCTTAAGGTACTTCCGTGGATCAAACTCCCCCGGATTTTCCGAAAGAACACGTCGCACGCCCGCCGTCATGGCCATGCGGTTGTCTGTATCAATATTCACCTTACGTACCCCGGAACGAATACCGCGCTGGATCTCGTCGACCGGCACACCCCAAGTGGGTCGCATGTCGCCCCCAAAATTGTTAATCACCTGACGCAAGTCGTCAGGCACCGATGAAGAGCCATGCATGACCAGATGCGTGTTTGGTAAGCGGCGGTTGATTTCTTCAATGACAGTCATTGCCAAGATATCGCCATCGGGCTGACGGCTGAACTTATAGGCACCGTGACTTGTCCCCATCGCGACGGCCAAGGCATCAACACCCGTCTCGCGCACGAACCGTTCGGCTTCTTCGGGGTCGGTCAACAATTGCTCGCCTGACAGCTTCTCGGTGGCACCATGACCGTCTTCCTGATCCCCCATACCGGTCTCAAGCGATCCGAGAACTCCCAACTCGCCCTCAACCGAAACACCGCAGGCATGCGCCATTTCCACAACGCGTGCGGTGATGTCACGATTGTATGCGTAATCGGCCGGGGTTTTGCCATCGCTTTCAAGCGAACCATCCATCATCACGGATGTAAAACCGTGCTGGATCGCAGTAGCGCAAGTCGCGAGATTATTCCCGTGATCAAGATGCATGCAAACCGGAATTTCCGGAAAGGTTTCGACAAGCCCGTCAATCAACCTTGCCAGCAGTTTATCGCCCGCATAGGCACGCGCCCCGCGTGAGGCCGCAAGGATCACCGGCGCATTTGCTTCGCGCGCCGCTGTCATGATTGCTAGCCCCATTTCCATGTTCGAGATGTTAAATGCCGGTACGGCATAACCGTGTTCTGCGGCATGGTCGAGCAATTGGCGAAGCGTAATGCGTGCCATAAGTCAATTCTCCTCCGAGAGATATCTTGCGATGATGTCGACCTCTTCGCGTGCGCCAAACACAAGCGGTACATTTTGATGCGGTGTTGCGGGCATCAGGTCGAGAATACGGTTGGTCCCATCGGTGGCGCGACCACCGGCTGCCTCAATCAGGCATGCAATCGGAACCGCTTCATAGGCGAGCCGCAATCGTCCCTCACGGTAACCGTCACGCCGATCTGCCGGATACATAAACGCCCCGCCCTTTAACAGGATACGGTGCAATTCCCCGACAGCTGCGGCCAGCCATCTCATATTAAAATTGCGTCCACGCGGACCATCCGCACCGGCGCGCAAATCGGACGCCCACGCCTGCAGGCCCGGCGACCAATGTCGTTCGTTCGAGGCGTTATAGGCAATTGTTCCCGCCTCGCTCTTTAGCTGAATATCACCTGCAGTCATTTTGAAATCACGCCCATCATATGTGGCGATATGAACGCCCTGCCCGGTGGTAAACCCAAAATCCAAAGAATGGCCAAACGATGCATATCCGGCAGCAACCGCTTCGGAACCCTTACGGCAAAAGTTCGCAGGTCCCGTTGGGTAAATGACAAACAACATGCCAAGCGGCGCACCAATACCAATTGATCCAGAGCCATCTATCGGATCAATTGCAATATCGTAATTGCCATTGGCATCAAGGACTTCAACTGCTTGGGCTTCTTCGGACAAAAGGTGACGAACACCACACCCCCTCAAAGCAGCAATAATGTGATCATGTGCACCGACATCCAGCGCCTTTTGCGCATCGCCACTTTCATTGTGGCCACATGGTGCAGCAGGATCACCGGGCAATTTCCCGGCGGCAAGGCGCGCGGCAATAGCCGGCAAAGCATTGGCGATTGCATCCAACAAACTGCCCAATTCGCCCGTCGGTAGACAGGCTTTTAGCATTGCGGCATCGGCGGCACGGTCATTTGGCAAAATCAGCATGTTCAACATCCGTCGTCAAAGGTGGGTCAGACACCATTGGTGCCGAACCTGCGATCCGTTGACTTACGCTGTATGGTATTTTGCATCAACAGCGTCGATGGCCTGAACGTTGGTTGCCGACTTTCCTTGTGGATCAAACACCGCTGACAGAAACGCATCGGCGATATCCTTGGCAAGTTCCACACCGACAACACGTGCACCCATTGTAATGATATGGGCATTGTTCGATGTTGCGGCCTTGCCCGCAGAATAGGTGTCATGCGCCTGCGCTGCGCGAATGCCTGGAACCTTGTTTGCAGCAAGGCAAACCCCGATACCAGTACCACAGCAAAGAATGGCACGATCATAGACCCCCGCCTTTACCGCCGAAGCCACCCGGTCCGAGAGATTGGCATAGTAATCGTCCGGCCCGGCTTCGGTCCGCGAGGCTTCGGTCACATCGTAATCCGGGTTGTTGCTTAGATACTCAGCCAATGCCTTGGCCAGTCCCTCGCCAGCACTGTCGCCAGCCACTGCGATTTTCATATCGTTTCCTCCATATTGACCTGCGCGTTCAGCGCAGTGTCACAACGCTTAAGAATGTCCAGATACCCGTCCACGTCCCACGCTGAGCGCCCGATAAACAGGCCATCAACATGCGGACACGTGATCAGCTCGGCACAATTCCCGGGATTGACTGATCCGCCATAAAGACACGGCACGCGGCGGCCCAGCACGTCTTCGGCAACTTTGATAATTTCTGCCTGACGTGCATCGGCATAATCCGATGTCGCAGGAATACCGTTCTCACCGATGGCCCATACCGGCTCGTAAGCAAGCCAGATTTCAGCCGCTTTCTGGCAATCCGTCAGCTTGGAAAGCGCACCGCGCACTTGTTTGGCGAGAACCTCGGAAGCCCGGCCCTTTTCGCGATCTTCAAGCGTCTCACCGATACAAATCAGCGGAATCAGACCGTGCTGAACCGCAGCTTCCGTTTTCAGCCCCACCGTCTCATCCGTTTCGTTGAAATGCGCGCGACGCTCGGAATGCCCCAATTCAACAAGATCGAGGCCACATTCAACCAGCATTGGCGCGGAAATCTCACCGGTCCAGGCACCCTGAACGGCCCAATGCATGTTCTGTGCCCCCACCAGCACGGATGTCTTCGCCAACATGTCCTTGACTTGCCGGGTCGCGGTGAAAGGCGGAATAACAAATGTCTGAATAGAAGGTGAAAGATCGGCTGACGCCAGCCCCTTTGCCCAGCTCAGCGCTTCGGGCAACGTCTTGTTCATTTTCCAGCTGGTGCCGATCCAAACCTTGGGCATGGCAAATATTTCCTCCGTCTTGGTTCGGAAGAAATAACATTTATCTCACATTATTCAACATTATTTTTGTTATTTTGTTATTTTTAATTGTTCACAAGAGGCGCTGCTGCTAGCTTTCAGACAGAGGAGGACCTTATGAACAATCAATCACAAATCGCGGCCGCAGCCGCCAAAGACCCTGAAAACTTCGCACTGGCCAACTGTCTGCGCGCCCTTGCCATTGATGCTGTGAACACGGCCAATTCCGGGCATCCGGGCGCCCCGATGGGCATGGCGGATGCGGCGACAATGCTCTTTCGCAAACACCTGAAATTTGATGCGTCAGCACCCGACTGGCCGGATCGTGACCGGTTCATCCTGTCGAATGGCCATGCATCAATACTGCTTTATGGGCTGCTGCATCTGACGGGCTATGCCGACATGACTCTTGATCAGATACGCAATTTCCGTCAGTGGGGCTCCATCACAGCCGGTCATCCCGAATGGGGTCATGCAAAAGGGGTTGAAACCACGACCGGCCCCCTCGGACAGGGTCTTGCAACCGCCGTTGGCATGGCGCTGGCTGAACGTGCACTCGCCGCAGAATTCCCAGATCTTGTCGATCACCGTACCTGGGTGATGCTCGGCGACGGGTGCCTTCAGGAAGGCATCGGTCAGGAAGCAATTTCACTCGCGGGGCATCTTGGCCTTGGCAAGCTCAATCTGCTTTATGATGACAATGACATCACCATCGACGGCCCAACATCAATCTCATTTTCAGAAGATATCCCGGCTCGCTTAAAAGCATGCGGCTGGCACGTCATCACGTGTGACGGACATGATGCAAAAGCCTTGGACGCAGCAATGACAGCAGCCAAAGCCGAAACCAAGCGCCCATCCCTCATTGCCATGAAAACGACAATCGGTTTTGGCTCTCCCAACCGTGCAGGCACCGCCAAGGCACATGGTGCCCCGCTTGGCGAAGAAGAAGGCGCACTTGCCAAGGCAAACTTGGGATGGGATTCCACGCCCTTTGAAATCCCGACCCAGCTTGCCGCCAACTGGCATGCCATCGGCACACGCGGCACCGATGCCCGGATAGCCTGGGAAGCCAAATTGGCCGCGTCGGAGCATTCAGAAAGCTTTACCGCCCGCGTCGCAGGACATCTTCCAGAAACATACGAACGTGCAGTGGCAATGGCACGTGCCAGCCTTTTTGAAAAACCACAGACGGTTGCAACCCGGAAAGCCTCACAAATCGCCCTTGAACACCTTACTGAAGCCATCCCCGCAATGATCGGTGGCAGTGCGGACCTCACCGGCTCAAACCTGACCCGCGTCCCGGCTGTTGACGGCCAATTCACGGCCGAAAATCCCGGAAGGTATATTGGTTATGGGGTGCGTGAATTTGGCATGGCCGCCGCGATGAACGGACTGGCATTGCATGGCGGGCTCAAGCCATATGGTGGTACCTTTCTGGTGTTTTCTGATTATGCCCGCAACGCCATCCGCCTTGCCTCCTTGATGGGACTTGGCGTGACATATGTCATGACACACGATTCCATCGGTCTTGGAGAGGACGGACCGACACACCAACCTGTTGAACATCTCGCATCTTTGCGCGCCATTCCCAACCTCAACGTTTTCCGTCCGGCGGATGCGATCGAAACACTCGAAGCCTGGGACATTGCGGTAAGGTCAGAGGGCACGCCATCTCTGCTGGCACTCTCCCGTCAGGACGTACCGCAACTGCGCCAAGCCGGATCTGAAAACCTCACCCGGTGCGGTGCCTATATTATCCGCGAGTTTGGCAAGGAACGTGACATAACACTTCTCGCCACCGGTACGGAGGTCTCACTGGCGGTTGAGGCCGCAGAGATTCTTCAAGCAGAAGGATACGCATCGGCGGTCGTCTCAATGCCGTGCTGGGAACTTTTCGACGCACAGCCCGAAACCTATCGCGAAGAAGTACTGGGCTCAGCACCACGCATCGCGGTTGAAGCTGCCTCAGCCTTTGGTTGGACACGCTATGTCGATCGCGAAGCAGATGTCATTGGCATGCCCGGTTTCGGTGCATCGGCCCCGGCTGAACGCCTTTACGCCGAGTTCGGCATCACCACCGAGGCAATCGTCGCAAGAGCGAAAACAGTAATCGCAAAATAACGACCTGCGGGTCCGGGACACTAACTCGGCCCCACATTAAACCCCGTATAGGCGGAATGAGATTTTTTTGGCGCGATTATCAAATCGCTGAAAGCAAGGAAAAGTGTGATGGTGCCCCCGGGGAGAATCGAACTCCCACTCACTAAGTGAAACAGATTTTGAGTCTGCCGCGTCTACCAATTCCGCCACAGGGGCAGGCTATATGGGTGCGTGCTGCACCCCCCATCGACGGGCGGGATAATAGCTGTAATTTTCGTGGGGTCAATGGGGGTTTATGCAAAAATGCAAGGATCCGGTCCACAATGAACTGCAGCGTTGCGATTAAGGGCAAAATACGCTTTGATCGGCGCGTCTTTTGCGGGTACGAACCCGGCACATATCGAATTTCGATCAACTCATAAAACAACGCTTAGATTAGAGGGCGCACCCGCCGTGCTTCGCAGCCTGTATGACTGGACCATGAACCTTGCCGCCCACCGCCATGCGGGATTGGCATTGTTTTTTATTGCTGCGATTGAAAGTTCGGTCTTTCCAATCCCACCCGATATTCTGCTGATCCCGATGATTATTGCCGCCCCGACCAAGGCATGGCGCTATGCGCTGATCTGTCTTGTGGGGTCGGTTCTTGGCGGGATGGTTGGTTATGGCATCGGGTATTTCCTGTTTGAAACCGTGGGCCAGCCCGTTCTTCAGCTTTATGGTTATGCCGCAAAGTTTGATCAATTCCGCGATTATTATAACGAATGGGGTGCCTGGGCCGTATTTATCGCCGGTGTGACGCCGTTCCCCTATAAAGTCATCACGATCCTGTCGGGGGTTACGGCCCTTGATCCTGTTGTCTTTACCGTTGCCTCGATCTTTGCGCGTGGATTGCGGTTCTTTGTCATTGCCGCCCTGATTTGGAAGTTCGGTCCGGCCATTCGCGATTTTATCGAACGGCGATTGGGCCTCCTTTTCACCATATTTGTTGTGGTTCTTATTGGTGGCTTTGCCGCGATCAAACTTGTGCCGCATGGTTAAGGCCCTCCCCACCCAAAACAGCATCCACGCAATACGGACCTCTTGATAATGAAACAGTACCGCACCCGCACTATTTCAGCCTTTCCACCGATCGCACTTTTTCTGGTATCGGTTGGCAGCCTTGGCTTTGCCTTTTATGCGCAATATGTCCAGAAGCTTCTGCCGTGCGTTTTATGCCTGTATCAACGCGTACCATTTTATGGTGTCGCGGGACTTTCGGTTATTGCGTTATTGCTGCTGCACTTTCCGGCTGCCGCGCGGTTTGTTGTTTATCTGTGTGGCATTACGTTTGCAGTCGGCACCGCAATTGCGTTTTATCACGTCGGCGTACAAGAACTTTGGTGGCAGGGTCCGGCCATGTGCGGCGGCGTTGAAAGCGGGGCGAGTTCAGTTGCCGACCTTAAGGCGCAACTCATGGCGCAGCCGATTATCCGCTGTGACAAGATCGACTGGAAACTGTTTGGTATCACCATGCCTACGGTCAATTTGTTCTTTTCTGCGGCATTGACGGTCTTTTGCCTGATCGCACCGTCACGCTGGATGAAGAAATAAGCCACCCAAAATCACACCTTTGATGTGATAGCGGTTTACGCACAGTCGAAACCCGCCCGACACCTCAGGCGGGTGCTTTCACAACACGACACACCTAAAAAGGGAACAACCCCTCGCAAAATGAACAAATACTCGATTGATAATGCGAATTGTTATTGTTTGCAGGATATTCCCGGTTATATTCGGTCAGCGATTCTTGGCGATTTCGCACGAGATTTTTTTACACCACACGGACCTGAGCTAAATTGCACGACAGCACGTTCCATCCACACATGACCAGTCAGATCGAAGGTATTTCCCTTCGTGATGATCTGCGTTTCCGTCGCTGGAATGCCGCCATCACCGATCTATGGCATGTCGAATGCGAACAGGAAGCTGGCGGGACATACATTTCGCAAGCCCCGCGTCTGGTTGCCTTTCTTGACTGTGTTGGCGACGCCCGCGTTCAGGTCAAGGCTGCGGGTGATGATCTTTGTCAGGATCAGCATGGGCAGGGATGCCTGTCTTACATTCCAGCGGGCATGGAAGTTTCTTCTGAAATTCTCGGCAAATGCCGGCTGCGTCATCTTGATATCCATCTTGATGTCGACGCGATTGAAACCAGTCTTGGCACAACGGTTGATCGTACCGCACTGGAAACCCCGCGCATCGGGTTTTGCGACCCGCGCATCAATGCATTGGTCCGCTTGATTGCCGATGATCTTGAAAACGGCATGTCCGGGCCGCAGATTTACGGCGACGGGCTTGTAACCGCCCTGACCGCTGCCTTGCTTGAACCGCGCAAGGCCGAGACCTTACCGCGCAAACGCGGCAAACTTGCGCCGCATCACTTGCGCAAATCGGTTGCCTATATTGAACAAAATTGCGGTCGCACCATCCGTCTGGATGAACTTGCCCAGCTGACCGGACTTTCCCAGTCCTATTTTTGCTCGGCATTTCGCGCCTCAACCGGCATGCCCCCGCAACAATGGCAGATGAAGGCACGGGTCGAACGCGCCATGGACCTTCTAAGCCAGAGCAGCGCGTCGCTTGCCAATGTTGCCGCCAGCGTCGGCTTTGCTGACCAAGCCCACCTCACCCGTGTTTTCCGCCGGATCGTCGGAACCACCCCCGGTGCATGGCGCAAAGAAACCACCGCCTGAAATTAAACCAAAATTCGTTCAATACACCTAAATCCAGTTCAATATTCACACCCCTCTGACGTGATATCGAAAAGCCATCATGGAAGATGGCCCGCAGGTTCCCGCCAAGCTGGTCGTCGTAAAAGACAACCGACACAGGGAATTACCAAATGCGTTTTACACGACAGAAACTGTCGACGACCCTTTTGCTTGGTACAGCAGTCGCACTGGTGTTTGCTGCCCCCGATTTTGCGCGGGCGCAATCAAGTGATGAAGCTTCACAACAGGACGTCACCCTTGATGCTCTGGTCATTGAAACTGAAAGCTACAGCGCCAAAGCGCCCGTAGAAGGTTACGTTGCCAAACAGTCAAGCACCGGCTCAAAAACCGACACACCCATAGAAGAAATTCCGCAGTCAGTATCCGTAATTGGCCGTGAGGAAATGGAGAACCGCGGTGTGGATAAGGTTGACGAGGCGCTACGCTACACAGCGGGCGTTTTCAGCCAGCCATATGGCTCTGATACAGACACCAACTGGATCTACATTCGCGGTTTCGATGCAACACAAACAGGAACCTACCTAGACGGGTTGCAAAATTACGCTTATGGCTTTGGCGCATTCATGATCGAGGATTACAACCTTGAGCGTATTGAGGTTTTGCGTGGTGCAGCTTCTGTCCTCTATGGGGGAACAAACCCCGGTGGGATGGTTAATTATGTCAGCAAGCGCCCGACCGATGAGCCTTTACATAAGCTTGAACTATCGGTAACCGACACCGGAAAGTTAGGCACTGGTGTCGATATCAGCGAACGGCTCAGCAACGACGCCGCCTATCGGGTAACAGGTCAGTTTACCAATGGCGAAGAACAAGTTGACGAGAATGAGGGATTTCAGGGCTCAATCGCGCCAACTTTCCTCTGGACCCCAAATGACAATACCAGCCTAACCCTGCTCAGCAGTTTCACCTTTGTCGATGGCCAGCATAATGGTGGCCTTGGCTTCCTGCCCTACAATGGCACTGTGGTGGATGCGCCCTACGGCAAAATTGACCCTGACACCAACTTTACAGAACCAAACCTCGATAAAGATATGCGTCGTCAGGCCATGGTGGGCTACGAACTTGAACACGACATCAATGATGATCTCACCTTCCGCCAGAACGCACGTGTAGGCCACATCGACATTCACGAAATCTATTACTATCCCAGCGGATACGCCGTTGGCGGCTCTGCCCCAAGCGGTAGCAACTACGATCTTGATCGCTGGGGCTTTGAACACCGAACCGAAATGACCACGATCGGTCTGGACAACCAACTCGAACAGAAGTTTTCCACCGCCAATCTGGATCATACCCTATTGGGTGGCATCGATATGAAACGGTTCGACATGAGCCGAAAAGAATCATCTGGCGCCGGTACCGATATTGATCCGCTCAATCCGGTTCATGGCACCTCACAGATTGCACGTAGCGCCTATCTGGATCAGGACATTGTCATGAACCAAATAGGGTTTTATGCACAAGACCAGATAAGATTTGGCGATGGATGGATTACAACACTGAACGGGCGCTATGACTACATTTCTACCGATGCTGACGACCCCATTTCGACGTACAACAACTACAGTGAGTCCGAGGGAGAGTGGAGCGGTCGGGCTGGTATTGCTTATACCTTCAACTCGGGCCTGACCCCATATGTCAGCGCAGCAACCTTCTTCAACCCTGTTCTGGGATCAAGTGCCAATGGTGTGTATCGCCCCGAAACTGGCGAACAATATGAGGCTGGACTGAAGTATGTTCCGCAGAACTTTGATGGCCTGTTCACCGTTGCGGCATTCGATCTAACACGACAAAACGTAATCACAGGTACGTTCCAGAATGAACGCCAACTGGGCGAAGTACATTCACAGGGGATTGAGCTTGAGGCCAAAGCCAATCTGACCAAAGAACTCCGCCTGACTGCAAGTGCAACTGCGTACGACCTCGAAATCACCGAAGAAGAAGATCGGAGCCTTATCGGCAAACAGCCGGTGACTGTTCCAACAGAAATGGCAAGCCTGAGCCTCGACTATACCTTTAGCGAAGGTACCCTTGAGGGACTTCGCCTGATTGGTGGCGCTCGTTATCAAGGAGCATCCTATGCTGACGAGAGCAACGAGAACGAAGTACCCTCAGCCACGGTGTTTGATGCCGGGATTGGTTATGGTCTTAAGGATCAATGGGACCTCAGCTTGAACGTCTCCAACCTTCTCGACAAAGAATATGTCGCAGGCTGTAGTTCGATAACCGCTTGTGGATATGCTGAAGGACGTAGTGCTCTTCTGAAATTGACTGTGAACTGGTAATCGCAGCATAGATCACAGCTACGACCATTTAAAAAGCCGACGGAGCGTATTCCGTCGGCTTTTTTGTTTCACGCGACACCACACAGCTTAGAAATCGTATTCCAGTTCGGTATCCCAGTATAAAAAATCCCGCCAACTTTCATGAAGATAGTTTGGCGGGAAACGGCGTCCTGTATGCTGGAGTTCGTGCATCGTGGGCTGTCCCGGCGTCCTGCGCAGTCGCAGGCCTGCCTCACGCACCGATCGACTGCCTTTAAACAGGTTACATGTCGAACAGGCCGTGACGATGTTTTCCCAGTTGGTACGTCCCCCACGTGACCGCGGAATGACATGATCAAATGTCAGCTCATTGGTCGGCAGACGATCATTACAGTACTGACAGGAAAACTGATCACGTAAGAACACGTTAAATCGTGTGAAGGCCGGACTGCTTTTAAGCGGAACGTATTCCTTGAGCGAGATAACGCTGGGAAGCTTCATTGTGAAGGATGGCGAATGAACTTCGCGATCATATTCCGACAGAACATTAACGCGATCAAGAAAGACCGCCTTGAGCGTATCCTGCCAGGACCATAGAGACAGCGGGAAGTAACTCAACGGCCGGAAATCGGCGTTAAGAACAAGTGCAGGACACACATTGGGCGATAAATGCATACCATTCGCTCCACCGTGTTTACCGAGTCGCTTCCTTTATTTAGCAGGTTCGGGAATCTTGGAAGATGAAGATATCGTGACGTTCCACAACCTGGCGCGACGCGGCCACATAAACCACTGATAGAGCAAAGTATAAACCAATTTTACAAAAGCGCAAAGACCGTGTTCCGCCGAGTCGCGTTTACGTGTTCGCACACCGGCTCAAGCCAAGAAAAGCCGGGCGACAGCGCGAATATCGCAGCCACAAAAAAAGCCGCCCATCCATGATGGTGCGGCAATTCATGCAGCTTAAAACCAAGCCAGATATATTCAGAAAAAACGAAGGGCCCGCCAGAAGCGAGCCCTCGTAAAATCTATGTGTAAAGCAGAAGCCTGATTAGGCAGCTTTTGCTTCAACAGCTTTGGCAACCTGACGTTTGATTTTCACCAAATCAGCCGGAAGCTTTGCATTTGCAGTGCTGAGCAAAAACGCATCCAGACCACCACGTTTTTCGATGGTGCGGACAGCATTGGTGGTCAGACGCATACGCACCGAACGACCGAGCGACTCGCTAAGCAGCGAAGTCGGCTGCAGGTTCGGGAGGAAACGACGTTTGGTACGATTGTGGGCGTGGCTCACATTCATGCCGACCAAAACGCCTTTGCCGGATACCGGGCAGCGACGTGCCATGACCTGATCTCCTGGTCTATAAATTCGCAAAAGGACGCTTGGCCTGAACACGCAGGCCCGCGCTTGGAGCCGGGTTATTACCGCCTCTGACCAATGCCGTCAAGCCTTCATCAACGCAATTACGCGACAAAAACGCCGATCTGGTGTGTTTTGCCACCAATTTTGGGTATGGGCCGTATTTTCCCCAACTCAACCGCAAGGAATCAGCCTCTTTTCAAACCAGCGCGACAACATCACAGCCATGTTTTTAGGGGAAATCGACCAAATTCAACGCCCGCATATACCGATTCTCCCGCCAGAGAGCATATATATAAAGTCAGACATCGCAGGTCGCCCGGGGACCCGACTGGAAATTGACACGGATCAAAGTAACGACGTGCATGTGCTGATAGCTTTATCCTCACAGAATTGAAGATTATCTTTCAAAGCAAGGTGCGAAATGAAAACAGATAGCAATGTGTCCCTTCCCCTCTTGGGAATTCTGCTGGTCGCGGTTATCGGGCTGGTCTTGTATCTGGTTGGCTTTGTTCTGGCCCATTTCGGCATACCGATCGCATCGGCCTGGATTTATGTCGCACTGGCACTCGTGCCCGTTGTCTTCGTCGTCCTGTTTGACTTCAGCCGCTAGTCCCGCGCACCTGGTTGCACGACAAGAAACAAACGGCCTGCCATGATTTATGGCAGGCCGTTTTGCGTTCTACAGACGTCTTAGGGTCAGGACCCTAGACTGATGACTTTTTAGCTTGCCAGTGCGGATCTAAACAAGGGCCCTTGGCCGGGCGAGCAAAGAAGTATCCCTGATAGGCATCGACCCCCATGCCTGCCAGTTCTGCGCGCTGCTGATCGGTTTCGACACCCTCGGCAATGACGTTAAGACCAAAGCGATGCGCGATCAAAATCGCACCTTCAATCACAACACGGGCATTTTCATCCATTTTAAGGACAAACGACTTATCGATCTTAACCGCATCCACCCGGATTTGATGCAACCGTGACAAGGATGAATACCCCGTTCCAAAATCGTCAATGTGAACTTCAATGCCCATGTCATGAAGAACCGACAAAACATCGGCAATCAGCATGATTTGGCGTTGGTCGAAAATGGATTCCGTGACCTCAAGAATCAGACGGTTTGCCGAGAGTCCTGTTTCACGCAGGATACCTTCGACCATCCGGGCAAAGTTTGGCACAACGATCTGGCGTATGGAGACATTGACCGCAACCTTGGTTGTCGGTGAAATGTCCTGCCAGCTGTTGAGCGTCGCACAGGCTTCACGCAACACCCACTCACCGATCCCGACGATCTGAGCCGATTCTTCGGCGATTGGAATGAATTCATCCGGCGTGATGGCTCCAAGCTCGGCACTGTTCCAACGAAGCAGAACCTCATACGAGGTGATGGCGCCGTCCTTCGCCCTGACTACGGGTTGATATGCAAGATAGAACTCATTTCCCTGCACAGCCCGACGGAGCGCCTGATTGATGTTCAAGCGCCGTTCCTGTTCGACCAGAAGCGTGCTGTCATAGTTATGTACGTTGCCGCGGCCTTCGCGTTTGACCTCCGCAGCCGCCAGATCAGCCCAGTGGATCAGTTCGGAAATGCCCGGATTATGGCCGGTGGCAAAGGCGACACCGGTGCTAAAACCAACATGCAGGGTATGACCGGAAATGTTGATCGGTTGATTGACCGAGTCACGGGTCTTTTTGATGGTTGCCATAACCAGCGAGTGAAGATCATCAATCGGGGCCGCCAGCACCATCAGGAATTCATCCCCACCCCAACGGCCAACAGCATGTTGTGGCCCACCAAACTGACGCAACCGCGCACCAACGACGCGAAGCACTTCATCGCCGATTGCGTGGCTTAGCCCGTCATTGATTTGTTTGAAATGATCAAGGTCAATAAACAGAACGGCAAAATCAAGATCCCCTCCCCGGCCACAGACCTCATCAAACCATTCGACAATTCCGTCACGATTCAAAAGCCCCGTTAACGTATCGTGGACCACCAGATTGCGGAGTTCCTCCGTACGCTGTGCCACACGGGCTTCAAGCTTGGCATTCCAGTCTTCGGTAATGCGGTTCTTGTGCCGTAAATCTTCGACCAGCCCCTCGTTGCGGTGATGGAGGATCAGGGACCGAAACAGAACGACATGGTTGTTACGATGGGTAAACAGCATGACGAACAGGAATATGATCGCCAGAATGGCCAAAATGTAATTGAGCCCCGACATCGCGAGCAAAAGAATGGCTGGAGGGAGCAACAAAATGACCAGATATATGCGTCCGACAATGAAAATCGGCGCAAGTATGCCGGTGGCACCCCCCGCAAGACCGGAAAAAATAATCAGAGTCAAAAACTGACTTTCGCTACGTACATTGGGGATTTGCAGCCCCCCAATCACCGCCCACAGCACAACAGCAACCAGCACACCGGCGACATATTCTTGATACCAGTGTTTATAATCCCGATCATCAAGTTCAGGCGTTTGCTGACGTACCTTATAGTACCGGAAACCCGACCATAAACGCACAACACACACGGCCAGAACGGCGGCGAACCAAAGCAAGGTGTTAAGGACAACTTCGCCCTGCACCCAGAACATCACCAAGAGCCCTGCCCCTGCGGCAAGGTTGACCAGAATGTTCGCCCAGCTATTGCGATATGCAAGATCAAGCTGATCCCGGCGCACCTTGCCGATCAGATCTTTATCTGCTTCGTGACCGACATCCGGATCGACAAAGCGCTTTGCGAACCTTTTGACCAAACTGGTGGCTTTTTGATCCATCAGTACTTTTCGCCTCTACTTCATCGTACGTATCTATGATCCTATACATAGGTACTAAATCAAGCCAGAGCGAATATACAAACAACGCACCCGTAAAAAGAGCGGAAATAAGGACTTCCCAGCAAAAGTCACAAGGTTTTGATTTCATTCACGAAGAATCCCCGAACAGCCCCGTAGTAGCGCGACTGTTCGGGTGTAACTAGGGTCTGAACCCAATCAAAATCAGAAGATTTCAAACACCTGACCCGTCTGAAGACCTTCGACCGACTTGGCATACCCCAGTGCCGCGCTCGCCGCAGGCACCGGATCATGCCCGCGGAAATAGGCTGCGTAGCCTTCCATAGCCTCAAGGATCACACCCGGGCTTACCGCGTTGATACGCTGGCCCGGCTTCATTTCAGTTGCCGCAGCTTTAACAAAGGACTCGATTGCACCATTAACCATTGATGCCGAACTGCCATAGCGGATCGGGTCCCGGGACAAAATACCGGTGGTCAGCGTGAAAGACGCATTGTCGGCAACGTAATCCCGGCCAATCAGCACAAGGTTGACCTGCCCGAACAGTTTGTCATCAATCCCGATACGGTATTTTTCCTCGTCCATGTCGGCAAAATCCCCAAAATGGACCTTGCCGGTTGTTGACACCACCGCATCAACCGCACCGACTTTTTCAAACATCGCACGAATCGATGCCGGGTCTTTGAGGTCAACTGTCACATCGCCGCTGTTGCGCGATGCACGAATAATGTCATGACGTGCGGACAGTTCGGCATCAACGCCTTTGCCGATGATCCCCGATGCCCCAATCAATAGTACCTTCATTCTCATTCTCCATATGTGGAATTTCCAATGAATGAAGGATTTCACAAAACAGTTCCGCCGATAATCTGGCAATTTTCAAACATGTTGTTTAATATATTAAACAATGAAAGATTAT
Organism: Thalassospira sp. GB04J01; assembly: GCF_000751115.1. Classification (NCBI taxonomy): domain Bacteria; kingdom Pseudomonadati; phylum Pseudomonadota; class Alphaproteobacteria; order Rhodospirillales; family Thalassospiraceae; genus Thalassospira; species Thalassospira sp. GB04J01. Next base: position 298,294 of record NZ_CCDX020000012.1, read on the forward strand.
CTTAGCGAAATGCGCAGCTTTGCCGCGGTGATTGATCAGGGCAGCTTTACCGATGCCGCCCGTGCAACCGGCGTGTCCAAAGGGCTGATCAGTCAGCATGTCAAACGGCTTGAGGGTGTGCTGGGTGCACAATTGCTGTTTCGCTCCACCCGCAAACTCGAACTGACCGAAATCGGTGGGACTTTTCTGGCCTATTGTCAGAACATCACCCAAAGTGCTGATGCCGCGTTTGAAGCCGTCGAAGCACTGCGCGGTGAACCGGTTGGCAGCGTGCGCATCACGGTGCCGGTATCGTTTGGCGAGATGTTCTTACAAGACATTATTGTCGCGTTTCAAAAGATCCATCCGCGCATCCAGATCGAAATGGAACTGGAAAACATGTTCCGCGACTTGCAGTCATCGCATATTGATATCGCCATTCGCGCCGGACTGACCAACGATCCCGATCAGGTTGCCATCCCGCTGGGCCAACTATCCGAACTGGTGTGCGCCAGTCCGGCATATTGGCAACACCACACCAAACCGCAAACACCGGATGATCTTTCCGATCATAATTGTCTGGTCAACTTTCAATATTATAAGGACCGGAAATGGGTGTTCTTTTCACAAAGCGGTCCGCAGTCGATCACCGCACAGGGTAACTTACGGTTAAACCACTACCCGCTTATCCGAAATGCCACCGTGCAGGGGCTGGGTGTTGCCCGACTTCCGCGCTACGTCGCGATGCCTGAAATCCACGCCGGCCGGCTTGAAACCGCCCTGGAGGGGTATCGTTCACCCTTGCGACCGATCTACCTTGTGTATGCTTATCAGGGCAACCTTCCGGTCAAGAACAGGCTGATGATTGATTTCATTCGAAACTGGTTTACCGACCGCCCTGACCTTCTGGAAACCAATGGACCAAACAGCGTCTAAAAGCCGTTTTGCTTAAACCTGATCGGTCATCGCGATAACATCTGACGGCTCAAGCCCTTCTTCACGCATGGATCGCAAGGTTTTGGATTTATCCCGTTTGGCAAATCGCTTGCCGTCCGGCCCGGTCAGAAGTCCATGATGGTGATATTCCGGCACGTCATAGCCCAAAACTTCTTGTAGCAACCGATGCAGGTGGCTGGCAAAGAACAGGTCCTCACCACGGGTAACAAGGCTAATACCCTGCAAATGGTCATCATGGGTCACCGACAAATGATAGCTGGTCGGAGTCTCTTTGCGGGCAAGGACAACATCGCCGAAAATTTCCGGTGTAGCAATCTGACGCCCCGCCGCACGGTCAAACCAGAACAGTTCCCGACCGACCCGGCCAACTGCGGCCGTCATATCCAAACGCAGGGCATAACTTTCACCTGCGGCGATACGGTCACGACGTTCGTTGGCAGAACAGGCACGGCAGGTCCCCGGATAGAGCGCTCCATCCGGTCCATGCGGTGCATTGCCAATCTGGGCGACTTCCGCCTGAATGTCTTTACGCGTGCAGAAACACGGATAGAGCAGCCCCATATCCGTCAGGCGATCAAGAACGTTTTGATAATCCGAAAAATGATCTGATTGCACACGAACGGGTTTTTCCCATTCAAGCCCCAGCCACGCGAGGTCCTGATAAATCGCATCAAGATATTCCGCACGGCAACGGGTTTGATCGATGTCCTCAATCCGCAACAGGAACCGGCCATGAGGGCCCGACTGCCTGAATGAAAACAGTGCTGATGCCGCATGACCAAGGTGCAAATAGCCAGTTGGGCTTGGCGCAAATCGGGTAATTGCTGTCATAGCGTCAGCACCGTCCCCCAAGAAATTTACCAGCGGTCGCGATCACCTGCGGCACGGTCACGCGCCTGCCCGGTATCAGCCGGAACGTGGCGGATTGGACGTTTGGGCTGGCGCGCACCTTTTTCATCGAACAGATCTGAGAGTTCGCGCAGCATCGCGCCACCCAGTTCCTCGGGATCGTTGATGGTCACGGCACGCTGGTAATAACGTGTGACATCATGGCCAATCCCGATCGCCATCAGTTCAACCGGTGACTTGGTTTCGATCCAGTCAATCACTTCACGTAAATGTCGTTCAAGGTAATTTCCCGAATTGACCGAAAGCGTTGAATCATCGACCGGCGCACCGTCGGAAATCACCATCATGATCCGGCGTTGTTCAGACCGGCCCAACAGGCGTTCATGCGCCCACAGAAGCGCCTCGCCATCGATGTTTTCCTTAAGCAACCCTTCGCGCAGCATTAAACCAAGGTTTTTACGCGCACGACGCCACGGCGTATCGGCCGCCTTATAGATGATATGACGCAGATCATTGAGACGCCCCGGCTTTGGCGGCTTGTCCTGCTCGACCCAGCGTTCACGCGACTGCCCGCCTTTCCACTGACGGGTGGTGAAGCCCAGAATTTCGACCTTCACCCCGCAGCGTTCAAGTGTTCGGGCAAGAATATCGGCAGACAGGGCCGCAATCGTAATCGGACGACCGCGCATCGAGCCGGAATTATCAATCAGAAGAGTAACAACCGTATCGCGGAAATCAGTATCCTGTTCCTGTTTGAACGACAGGGACGTGGATGGAGTCGAGACAATCCGGGCCAGTTTGGCAGCATCGAGAATGCCTTCTTCAAGGTCGAAGTCCCAGCCACGGTTTTGCTGCGCCATCAGGCGGCGCTGCAACCGGTTGGCCAGACGCGACACCACGTTCTGCAAATTCGCCAGTTGCTTATCAAGCATGGCCCGTAGACGGGAAAGCTCAAGCCCTTCGCACAGTTCATCAGCCGTGACGATTTCATCGAACTCACGCGTGAACGGTTCATATCCACGTTCAAGCGGCTCATTGCGACCATCAAACTCGGGTTGTTCACCCGGTCCGGCAGGCTGTTCTTCCTGCGACATGGCTTCAAGCTGCTGATCGTCGATATCGCCTTCACCGGCTTCGGCGTCTTCGGTGCCAGCGTCCTGCTGATCATCACTGCCATCGGGTTCAGAATCGTCGTTCTGCCCCTGCTGGCCGCCCTGACTTTCCAGATCCTCCTGATCAGGATCGTTTTCGCCACCTTGTTCCTCGTCATCCTCGCTATCCTGATCAGGCGGGGAATCATCGCCAAGGTCATCTTCAAGCGACAAATGATCGAGCAAACGGCGCATGCTGCGCGCAAAGGCATCCTGATCATCAAGAACATCGCGCAGATCGCCAAGGTCGGTTCCGGCCTTGTCTTCAATATGCGACCGCCACAGATCAATCAGTGGCTGTGCTGATTCAGGGGCTTTTTCGCCAGTAAAGATTTCGCGGGCCAGCATGCCGATAGCATCGACAAACGGCGCATCTTCGCGTGCGGTCAGCCGGTGATAGCCTTTGGCGTGGCAATCCTGTTCGAAATGTTCGTGCAAGTTTTTACGCACACCGGGAAAATACCGCGATCCCACCGCTTCGCAGCGCGCGGTTTCAAGTGCGTCATACACAGCCTGTGCTTCGGCGGTTTCGGGCATACGCCGGGCATGCAAAGCGGCGTCATGATGGCGCATTTTAAGCGCCCAACCATCTGCAACACCGCGTAAATCAGCTACCTCACCCTTTGGCAAGGCTTGTTTGGGCATTGGCAGGCGGACGTGTTCACCATATCCGCCGGGCCGACCACCTTTGACAAAGCCTACTTCCAGATCATTACGCCCGGCAAGCGCGCGAAACGTCGCCGCCGTGCCGCGCAAAAACCCGGAAAGAGCCTCATCATTTTTCATTGTCTCACCCGCCTTGGGAACCAACTCGCCGATCTGCTTTAATGCCATGGGATCGCTGCTTAACGAACCATCACATTAATGGCTTCTTCGGGCAGTTCTTCGCCAAAGCACCGTTGATAGTATTCAGCCAGGATCGGACGTTCGACTTCATCGCAACGGTTCAGGAACGTTACGCGGAAGGCATAAGACACATCACCGAAGATCTTGGTATTTTCCGCCAGGGTGATCACGGTACGCGGGCTCATCACGGTTGAAATATCACCCGCAACAAACCCGTGCCGTGTCAGGTTGGCAAGCGCAACCATGGCTTCGATTTTCGAACGGCCTTCGGGCGTATCAAAATCTGGCACCTTGGCGGCGATGATGTTGGTTTCATCTTCGACCGACAGATAGTTCAGGGTCGCAACAACCGACCAACGGTCCATCTGCGCCTGGTTGATCTGCTGGGTACCGTGGTAAAGGCCAGTGGTATCGCCAAGGCCAACCGTGTTCGAGGTTGCGAACAGGCGGAAGTGCGAATGCGGATGAATGACCTTGTTCTGATCAAGCAGGGTCAATTTACCGTCCACTTCCAAAACACGCTGGATGACAAACATCACATCCGGGCGACCGGCATCATATTCATCAAATACCATCGCGACCGGGCGTTTAAGCGCCCACGGCAAAATACCTTCGCGGAATTCGGTAACCTGTTTGCCATCCCGCAGAACAATCGCGTCTTTACCAATCAGGTCAATACGGCTGATATGGCTATCAAGGTTCACGCGTACACACGGCCAGTTCAAGCGTGCCGCCACCTGTTCGATATGGGTCGATTTACCCGTGCCGTGATACCCTTGGATCATCACACGGCGATTGTGGGCAAAGCCCGCCAAAATCGCCAATGTGGTATCGCGGTCAAACCGATAGGTAGGATCAATCGCTGGCACATGTTCGCTGCCCTGACTAAAGGCAGGGACGTCCATATCGGCATCAATCCCGAACGTATCACGGACGGAAATGGTGGTATCAGGCGTGTCCAGCGGATGTTCGGCTGCTGCACCTGTCGCTTCGTAACCTTGGCTCATAAGTACTCGCGCATTATCTTGGACCGGCGCTAGGTGGCGCGGTCGTTTCATTAAACTTGCTCATTAATAGCGGCTAAGTCGCATCACACAAAGGGAAGATGCGCAAAAAATCTCTATTACCGCAAAAGGATTAATAGATAAGCCATCCTACGGGCCGGTTCGACAATCGGATTTAACAAAAATCCACTCAGGATCAAAGTGAAACACGCGATTCAAGATCGCGGATATAGCTCATCAAGGACGAATAAGCCGCACTGATCATTTTAAACCGCTCCTCTGCCACTTTATCCCCGCCATTTGCGTCCGGGTGATACTTCTTTGACAGGGCCTTATACTTGGTTTTCAACTCGTCTCGGGTGAACGGCCAGCCAAGATCAAGCGTCGCCATGGCCTGTTGTTGTTCGGACGGCATGCCAAGCGCACCTGCACGGCGCTGAGCTTCTTCGCTTTTGCGTTTTTGCTCTGCGCGCGCCCGGTCATCGGCCCCGGGACCATGATGGGTTTGATCGCCGTCTTCATTGAAAAAGCCGAACCCGTCCCGGAATTTGAAATTGAACGGCTTTTTGGACCCGCGAATGTGACCGAACTGCCAAGTGGGGCGCTGCCAGTGCGTATCACGGCGCATGTCACTTTCAATATCTTCGGCCTTCATGCCGGCATAGTAGTTCCAGGATTTGTTGTATTCGCGCACATGCTCGAGGCAGAACTGATAATACTCACTCAGCTTGCGATCTTTGGGCGCACGAAATTCCCCATGACCGTCACAGTCTGGCCAATCGCATTCGGGCAAGACCGGTTCGTCATGGTAAAGTGTTCTGCGCTTGTTGCGGTGTCCTCGGTTCATGTGCGTCTATATGTTCTGGATATCGCTGCTCGCAATATCATACGGTTCGATTAAATGCGATAAAAGGCTTGAAAAACTGCCGTCGCATGACAGAACGTCACCCTACGTTTCGTTTTTTGCAGTGATCTGCAAACATCCAATGGAAATAGAGGCTCTTATCATGCAGGTCGCCAATCAGATCCGTGACATCCTGACCAAAGAATTTACCCCGGCCAAACTCGAAATCATCGACGATTCGTCGAAACATGCCGGTCATTCGGGTGCAGACCCGCGTGGCGAGTCCCATTTTTCAGTTCTGGTTGTCTCTGACAAATTTGATGGAGAAAACCGCGTCAGCCGTCAGCGGCTTGTTTATAGCGCCCTTGATCAGCTTCTCAAGGACCGGGTCCATGCACTCGCCCTGAAAACCATGACCCCGGCCGAGTACGAAGCAGCAGCGGCACAAAGAAATCCATAAGGCGATTTCCACATTGTGAAATCAACCTAGACGATCTTTCCGTTTAAGCGCATTGCTTTAAGAACAAGCCACGCCTGCAACCATTGCAGGCGTGGCACAGATACCGGTCAATGGTATCTGGTTTAAACGGGAGGACTATGTAATGAACAAGCGCCTTATCGGGGCGACCATTGCCCTTGTCTTATCCGGTACCGCACATGCGCAAGCACCTGCGCCGGACAATCTCGAAAAGCTCTCAAACTTCCAATCAACCGGAACGACAGAATTCACCGTCATTGAACAGGGTGGCGACTATGCCGCCGGGATCAAAAAGACACTTGATGGCATCACATTGCCGCCCGGGTTCAAGATTGGTCTCTATGCCATTGTTCCCGACGCCCGCCATATTGCCGTTGGCCCACAAGGGGTTGTTGTCTTTGTTGGCACACGCAAAGACAAGGTCTGGTCGGTTACCGACCGTAACAAGGACCGCGTCGCCGACGAGGTGAAAGATTTTGCCCCATCCCTTCGTTTTGCCATCCCGAACGGTCCATGTTTCTCACCTGACGGCATGCTGTATATCGCCGAGCAGAACCGCGTCCTGACCTTCCCGGCAGCCGAATTTTTCTATGAAAGCCCGGACGTCGCAGCATTCAATGTCATCAAGCAAGGCGATCTCATCCCGCCAGCAGAAGAAAGCTACAATCACACCGCCCGCGTTTGCAAAATTGGTCCGGACGGGAAACTTTATATCTCGCTCGGTCAGCCGTTTAACGTGTCCCCACCTGAAAAACTTGATCTGTATCGCGACCACGGGATCGGCGGCATCATCCGCATCAATACCGATGGTACCGAGCGTGAAGTGTATACTTACGGGGTACGCAATTCCGTCGGTCATGACTTCCATCCGGAAACCGGCGAATTGTGGTGGACCGACAATCAGGTCGATGGCATGGGCGATGAAATTCCGCCCGGCGAAATCAACCATCAAACTGCCGCTGGCCAGCACTTTGGCCATCCATGGTATGGCGGCGGCGATGTCCGTACCAATGAATATGCCGGACAGGACGTCCCCTATGACGTCGTGATGCCCGCGGTCGAAACCGTTGCCCATGCCGCCGACCTTGGCATGAGCTTCTATACGGGCAAGATGTTTCCGGCCAAATACAAGAACGCCATATTCTCGGCCCAGCACGGGTCATGGAACCGCACGACACCGGTTGGTGCGCGTGTGATGGTGACCTTTATTGATGCCGAAGGAAACGCCAGCATCGAACCCTTTGCCGAAGGCTGGATTGACGAGAATGACGAATATCTCGGCCGTCCGGTAGATGTCGCCCAACTGCGCGATGGTTCGATCATTGTTTCAGATGATCTTGCCGGTGCACTGTATCGCATCTGGTATGAGGGCAATTGATGCGTATTCTAATGATCGCACTCCTCGGCGGGCTTTTGCCCGCCGGGGTTCTGTTCGCCCAAAACTCCGACGTTCCGGCCTCTAAAGCCACCGCCGACCAAATAACCGATGACTTGAAAGATGGCCGCAAGGTTGCGGGCATGTGCCGAACCTGTCACGGGCTGGATGGCAAGGCCCGCATTCCGATTGCACCACATATTGGCGGGGAAACCGTTGACTATCTGATGGCGCAATTGCACGCGTTCAAAAGCGGCGAACGCGAACATGAAATGATGACTGTGGTTGCGCGCGGATTATCCGCCGCCCAAATCAGGGATGTCGCAACATGGTTCAATCATTTTGACGTTGTGACCACCTTACCTGCAGGCAAGACAGAAGACGACGCACCAGAGCTATGTGTTGGTTGTCATGGCGTAAACGGTATTTCGGATTTGCCCGATGCCCCCAATTTGGCCGGGGAAACCAACATTTACATCGAAACCCAAATCAAGGCATTCCGGACCGGTAAGCGCAAACATGATGTCATGACCCCGATTGCCAAAGATCTGACAGACGCCGAAATGCAGCAGGCATCGGACTGGTATAGCCAGATCAACATCAAGATCACTGATCCGTCGGAGAAATAAATCACACCGCCAACAGGGTAGACCGGGAAGTTTAGCTTTCGGGGCGCAATGCGGCGGATACATCCAAACCAACGGTGAGTGCCGCCATGACGTTGCCAGTATCCGGATCAATTACAGGAACGGTAATCTGCGACAGGAAAGAACGGGTCGAGCCATCAAAAAGGATGTCATCAATCTGGGCATGGCCGCGATTTAGGTTGTCGGTCATTTGGAATTTCGTCTCGTCTGACTGATCAAAGTCCGACGTCACCCGGTTCATGCCGATCACTTCGCCACGAAGATTGAAAACAAAGGCTTCCGCGACGTGACCACCCGATGCCTGTTGGAATTTCCGCAAATATTGCGACAGGTCGTTTTCCAAGATGTTGGACGCCGCAAGACTAATGTCACCGTTGCGGACTTTGGCGATCCATTCAACATCAAGCAGTTTACGGGTTTCTGTGTCGTAGGTTGCGCCATCCAGTTCGGTGCGAATTTTTGTGATCAGCTCCGATGCGCCCGCCAGTTTTTCTATTGATGGCAATTGATCGCGTTCAATCGCCGCCCTTTCCCATGGCTCCAGATTCATCGGAACGGTTTCACAAAATTCCAGATTGTCGTTGAGATCATTCAACATATTAGGGAATTTTTGCAGATACACTTTTGAAAAATAGACGACCAACGGTGCATAGCGTTCAAAGCGCAGTTCGAAATTTTCCGACCCTAAACCAAGCTCAGTGCGGGCAGCTTCGAAACTTTGTTTATCAACCAGCGCATACTCCACATGGCCTGCCATCACTTGCGAAACCAATGATGAGAATGATGGCGCACGGTTAATATCAGCGTAGCCTTCTTCCAAAAGCCATTCGGCTTCATTCGATCCAAGGATTGCACCAACCGCAGACATATCTCCCGGTTTGTTACGCAGACCAGAACGGGGCTCATCGGCCTCGACCCGTTTGGAGATCCAAACCCACTTTTCCAGTGCCAGTGGATGGGACGGCACAGCATATTCGTCCATGAACGCGCTAAGGCGGGCAAGGAAAAAGCCATCGGCCCTGCCGCTTCGGACCATTTCGCGGTTTCGCAGGCGAGGGGCAACCGCAAGCCCATATCCAATGCCAATCCGGTCAAAGGCACAATTAAGCACGGCAATGGAATAACCGCTTAGCATACCGTCCTGCAATTCCTGATACGGCGGTTGAAGATTGGTTTGCAGGATCAAAAACGTATCCATCCCGTCGCCGATAGTCTGGCCGACTTCTTCGACGGGCAAGGCAAGTTCTTGTGCTGATGCGACCGGGATTTCACCAGTAGCGCCGACCCCACAACCAAGCAACACCGTCAGCAGCCCGCGTATGAACACATCGCGCAAACCAATATCCTTAGGTCGCATGGCTGCCTTTTTGCATCGGGAACACATCATCTGTCGCCTGACAATTGCAGTGGACGAATACTTAAGGGGGGCAGAACGCAATAAATTAGTAGCCCCTAACCTTAAAGATATTGGAAATCTGTAAGGGACTTGCAAGACAATGCCGGCTTTGTTTTCAAAGCTCCCGCAGGCTGTCGTCATCTTCGTCGATGAGTTCATCGCCGGTATAGAAATCTGGTGCAATGCGCTTGACCGCAGCACCATCACTGCACCAACCATGACAGGTATTAATCAGCGGCATTTTTCGTTTCTTTGGCGCACTGGCGGGATCGGGACCTTCACCCGCCGCCAGTTCCGCCAGACGTTTTTCTTCGGCCTCACGCGAAAGGATCGGAAAGATTGTCTGAAAGGCTGTGGTCGCCACGGGGCCCATCAATTCGGTCAGATGCGTGCAACCGTGAATGCCGCCGACCCGGTCTCTGATCTGCTTTCTAAGCCCCGGCCCGAGTTTCAGCCCAACCAGATTTTCATATGCCGGTGCAATCGCATCACATGCATTGAACGGTGCATAATCAGTGACGGCTTCGACCGCACGGATCACAAGATCATCGCCAACTGTCACCCGCAGCCACATTTCATGAACCGGCACACCGGGCGGGATTTCGCCGCGGTCGTTGTTGGCAAATCCGTATGTTTTGGTGTCGGTGATATGACCTTCGATATCCCACAAACCATCTGCGCGGCGAAAACCCTGACAGGTCACAGTGCGGGTGTGAATATGTTCGCGGGCGGCGGGGCTGGATAATGGCATGGGGCTATCTCTCCTTTACGTAAACGTAAAGTCCTTCACCCATGTGATGTCAAGTGGCAAAGTCCTGCCTTGCCCAATCATTCCACGCGATGACGGGAACCATGCCCCCGTCATCGCGAAAGAATGAAGATAAAAGATTAAGATAAATAAACGTGTTAAGGCGCCTATGCCACGCCGTAATCCGACCCGAAGATGAACTTTTCACGTTCGCGAACGTCTTCTTCGAGTTGGGCTTTAACCACGTTAAACAGATCGCGGATCGAAACCATGCCAATCACCACATCCCCGTCGACAACCGGCAGATGGCGATAACGACGTGCACTCATAAGTGCCAGCGCATTCATTGCGGTATCGTTTGGTCCCAGCGTATCAGGATTTGCTGTCATGACTTTTGAAAGTGGTGTGGTGGCTGGATCTTCACCCTTTGCGACCACACGGTTCACAAGGTCGCGTTCGGTGAAAATACCGGCGAGCTTTGCCGCGTTATCGACAATGACAACCGCGCCGATTTTTCGTTCCGACATCATGTTGACGGCATCCATCACGGAATCGGCTGGGTTAAGGGTCGCGATGGATTGTTCCTTGACCACGCCTGGTACGATTTTCGTATCCATGCTTCTCTCTCTGCAGATTGATGTTGCCACATGTCCAAACCCGATCAGATCATCTGGTGCTGCGCGATGAAACGCAGTGGACCTTATTTTAAAATGGTCCTGCGATCTTTTGGGTCAAGAGCTCAAACCTGATTTTAACCCATAAGTCGAAAAACTTAAAACTGTTTACGTCAAAACGGGAAATCAAAGCACGGCGACACCACCGGCAGAGAACGACCGCCTATTCGCGGTCGTCGGTGGTAAGGTCTGTCACTTCACGCATGCGGATGCGGGTGACCTGATTGCGAATTCGGCGCAGAACTTCGAATTCAAATCCGTGGAAACGGAACTGCTGACCAACATCGGGAATGCGTCGGGTCTCATACAGTAACAATCCTGCGACCGTTGCGGCCTCTTCGTCGGGCAGACGCCATGCGAAACGACGGTTCAGGTCCCGGATGGTCACATCACCGCGCACAATGACCGATCCGTCGGTTTGCGGCTGTACACCAATCACTTCGACATCGGTTTCATCGGCGATATCACCCACGATTTCCTCAAGGATGTCTTCGAGTGAAACCACACCTTCAAACGCGCCGTATTCATCAACAACAATTGCAAAATGCTCGTGGCGTTCCTTGAACGCCTTAAGCTGATCGGCAAGGGTCGTTGAATCGGGGATGAACCATGCCTCAGAACTCAGTTCACGGACTTCTTTTGCTGTGGCCGGTTTGGCCCCGCGTACGACCGCCTTTAACACTTCGCGGGCATGTAGAACGCCAACGATGTTATCGGGGTCTTCCTCATAAATCGGAATACGGGTGTGCGGACTGGCCAGAACTGTATCAAGGATTTCGTCCATCGGACGGGTGATGTCGATCATCTGCACCTTACGGCGATGCACCATGATTTCCCAGACGCCAACGTCTTCAAGATCAAGCACGCCATGTAACATCGTGCGTTCAGCATGATGGTCACCGACAACAACATCATCGGCGTGCAGTTCAATCGCACCGCGCAATTCGCGCTCGCTGTCCATGCCCGGGCCTTCGCCGCTGCCAAACAGGCGTAAGGTTGCCTGAACAATCACCTGAATGCTTTGCGTGATGGGTGCAAAAACAACCACCAGAATGCTCATCGGGCGGGCCACACGCAGCGCCATGGTATCGGCATGCTGAAGCGCATAGGTTTTTGGCAGAATTTCCGAAAACACCAGAACAAGTGCGGTCATGGCGATGGTGGCGTAAACAACACCGTTTTCACCAAACAGTTCGATCATCACCGAGGTCGCAAGGGCAGAGGCCAGAATATTGACCATATTGTTGCCCAGCAAAATCGCCCCAAGCAAACGTTCCTGATACTGGCGCAGCCGGTTAACCGTCGCGGCTCTGAGGTCGCCATCCTGTTCCTTGTGATGCATGACCGGACGCGACGCTGCCGTAAGCGCGGTTTCCGAGCCAGAGAAAAATGCCGACAACATCAGCAGGAAAAAAATCACGACAATCGTGATTGTCATTCAGGGCCGTCTCCAAAGAGTGATCGCAACCGGACAACTTTGTCCGTAAATCACTTGTAAGGTCAATTGTCGCTACGTCAACGACTTCACAAGTCTGGTCGTTAAAACGACCAGACAGAAACAATCAGATTAATATGGATCGCACGACGCTCAGCCGCGGCATGACCGGGTAATGGCCGCGCGCATTTTGTCCACATCCATCGCCTTGGATGTAAACGCCTTGCCAATACCACGTGTCATGACAAAGGTGATCTCGCCGTCGCGGACCTTTTTGTCACGCGACATATGACTGATGACCTTGTCGATGTCCCAGTGCATGCCCGAAACTTCCGATGCGCATACCGGCAAACCAACCGATTTCAAATGCGCGACAATGCGGTCTTTTTCACCTGCGGGTGCCATGCCCATGGCACCACACACGTCATGCGCAATCACCATGCCCATGGCAACCGCTTCGCCGTGCAGAAGTTTCTGCCCATAACCCGTTTCGGCTTCAAATGCATGACCGAATGTATGACCAAGGTTAAGCAAAGCGCGTTTGCCGCCTTCGCGTTCGTCTTCGGACACAATGCGGGCCTTTGCCGCACAGCTTTGAATCACGGCCTGACGGCGTTCTGGGCCATCGGTATCGATGACCGCCTGCCCGTTTTGTTCAAGCCACGCAAAGAAGTCCGGATCATCAATCAGGCCGTATTTGGCAACCTCGGCATAGCCAGCGCGCATTTCACGCGCCGACAATGTGTCGAGAACGGCGGTATCGGCCAGAACAAGGCGCGGCTGATGAAACGCACCGACAAGGTTCTTGCCCGATTTGGAATTAATACCGGTTTTCCCGCCGACAGAACTATCGACTTGTGACAAAAGCGTCGTTGGGATTTGCACGAAATCAAGCCCTCGCAGCAATGACGCCGCCACATAGCCGGCCAGATCGCCAACAACCCCACCGCCCAATGCGATGATCACGGTCGACCGTTCAATTCCCATCGCCAGTATCTGTTCGACGACATCTGCGAACGTGGCAAAACTTTTGGATTTTTCACCCGACGGCACAACAACTTCGCGGTGCGCGATGTTTGCACCATCAAGGGACGCCAGAACCGTGGGCAGATGTTTGTCGGCAACGACCGCATCGCTGATGACGACAACCCCGGCTTTACGCACGAAGGGGGCGATGTATTTGGCGGTATCGGCCAAAAGGTTGCTGCCCACAAGGATGTCATAGCTGCGCGCGCCAAGTTCAACGCGAAGGGTGTCGTGATTGCTCACTGTGTTAGCTTCCTGTTCTGATCAAATTGCCGTCATCGTCAAAGGACTTGGCCATCAGTTCAAGAACTGCGTCACAGGTTTCTTCTTTGGACGATTCATCACAATCAAAGATGATGTCGGCCCCGGCATAAATCGGGTAACGAGTCTCAATGAAATCTGCGAGAATCTTGCGCGGATTACCCCGGTTCAACAACGGACGATGAGTCCGTCCGCTGGTCCGTTGCAACAGCAGTTCAAGATCGGCACGCAGCCACACGGATACAGATTTTTCAAGAATGAGGCGTCGGGTACGCTCACGAACAAAGGCTCCGCCGCCAGTGGCCAGCACAAGCTGGTCACCTTCGAGCAGACGGGCAATCACACGTTCCTCGCCGTCGCGAAATGCTTCTTCGCCATACAGCTTGAAGATATCAGCAATCGAGCAGCCAGCGGCTTCTTCTATTTCGCGGTCGGCATCGACAAAATCCAGGTTCAGTTCCTTGGCGACCATACGGCCAATACAGCTTTTTCCTGCACCCATGAGGCCAATGAAAACCAAAGGGTAACCCTTAAGGCCCCGGCGGATTTTGGCAATCACATCTTCGTGCAAACCCGACTCGGCAATGTTGCTCTCCATGTTCGGTTTGCAGTCCTGTAGTTCATCTGGTTTCAACAAAATTTACCTAATTCTTTAGGCCAGCTTAGCCTCGAACGCAAGCAAACCGCACGCTCTTTGCGACAATTTACCGCGTAAAATTGTTCTCGCACGTTATATACCGCGATTATGAATGCGGATCAGACAATTGTTCTTTGCGACTTTGCTGTTAACGCTCTGTGAGGAACCGACACCTATACTGCCTTGAAGTTGCCGAAATAGAATGTCATCCAGCCCGTTGAACATAAACCTGTATCACGGCACGGATGAGGCAAAGCCGAACAGTCACAAGCGGGATTTTGCCCGATTGGGTATATCGCTGTTTGCGTATCTTGCATCTTTCTGCTTCGTCAGCATACTGGTAGACGCGTCATTCGCACAAACGCATCGAAGTCTGGATAAAAATGAAGATCTTATCGCGTATTATTCTGTTGCTGGTCCTTGCTGTAATCGTCGGCGGCGCCGTTTTCCTGGTCACCTGGGATATTCCGGCCCCAACCAGCCAAATCGAAGAAACCATCCCGAATTCGAGGTTCAATTAAGATGACATTGCGTTCCCGCCTGTTACTGCAGACCTGTTTGCTGGCAATGATGACGGGAACCGGACTTGCGCCGGGAACCGCCAGTGCCCAGAACTCAGCACCTGTACCCTTGTTTTTAAAACAGGAAGCACAGCAAGACGCGGTAACTCAGCCTGGGAACGACACGCCAGCCAACAATGGCACAACCGGTTCAAACCCCGGTGGATTTGGGTCGGGTTCAACGTCTGTTGACAGTTTCCCGTCTGATCCAAATGCGGTTCAGTCCGTCACCCTTCAGGCTATTGATGCAGAAGCAGTCGGCACCCTTGATCCGTCGCAGGGCGGTCTTGGTGTTGATATGTGGAACGGCACGACCCGTAAATCAGCTGCCAAGCTGGTTTCGGAACTTCCCGCCACCCCGGCCACACATACCGCACGTGATTTACAACAACGGCTATTACTGTCGGTGGCAGCCCTGCCGCAAGACATGCCCAAGGTCAGTTTGCTTGAGGCACGCGTTGCCAAACTGATCAACATGGGTGCGCTTGACGGTGCAATTGATCTGGTTCGCGCCACACCGCAAGGATCGCGTGGGGCCATGCTGGCACAGGCCGAAGTCAACGCGCTTCTGATTGCAGGGCGCATCGATGACGCCTGCGCTACGATTGAAAGCTACAGCGCCAGTTACGATGAAATGTTCTGGCTCAAAGCAGCCGCCATGTGCGCGCTTCATGCCAATGATCCGACATCTGCAGCATTTTCGGTCGACCTTGTCCGCGAAATGGACGGCGAAAGTGACGCAACATTCTTTGGCCTGGTCGCGGCCATTCGAAGTGGAACGGCGGTTAATGCCGACCTACTGACTGACTTGCGCCCGATTGATATCGCGCTTTTGTCTATCGCCAAACAATCCATCCCGGAAAGTCAGCTTGAAACCGGGAATGCCGTGTCCATCATTGGCCTCACCAACGCGGTTGCAACCCCGACCGATGTGCGCCTTGAAGCCGCCCGCAAGGCCGAAAATCTTGGCTTGATTAGTGCACAACAGCTCGGCGATATTTATAGCGCGGTTAATTTCGATCCGGCCGATCTTGAAGATGCGCTTGATGATGCCGCCGAAGGCGTTCAGGCGCGTCAGTACGCCAAACTTTATCAGGCTGCCGCCAAAAGCGATGTGCCTGCCGTACGTGCAGAAATACTCGCAGCCCTTTTTGAAACCGCCCAGATCGAAGGCGATTTCCTTCAGGCCGCGCGGCTTTGCGCGCCATTGGTGGAAGAAATCCCGATAAATGGTGATTTCTCTTGGTTCGCAATTACGGCCCTTAAGACATCCATCGCGGTTAACAGCATCGAACGTGCGGCAAGCTGGCATCAGGTTGCCAAGTCTTCGGCAAATCCCGGCAATGATATTTCGTCACGCTTGAGCCTGCTTTACCCGGTTCTCGCCATATCAGGTCTCGAAGACACCGGCGCACCAAAACCAAACGATGATGCCGTTCAAGTCAATCAGGACGTCATGAATGGTGCGACCACCAATCAACCACGTTTTGGTCTGGGTGGTGCTGTGACACCGGCACAGACACAGCCATCGCGAACGGTCGATTTGCAGGCCTTAACCGATCATCGGTCCCGCATGACCGAATGGCAGGAAATACAAGCAGCCCGTTCCGATCAGGCTGCGGCAAGACGTAATGCCGAACTGGTTTACAACCTGTATGACGGATTTGGCATCGAGGTTCCCGAAGGGGCGTGGAACAGCTTGCTGATTGCACCTTATGCCGAAGAACGCACGACCATCAGCAGTGTGGTCAATCATTACCTGCGCGTTGGCGCAACCGGCAATCAAAAGGCAAAAACCGTCGCAATGGCCATTCAGGCACAACAGATTGCAACCATGCCAAATGCCGATCCAAAGGCACTTGCCGATACGGTTGCCGCCCTGACCATGGTTGGCCTTCAAGCAGATGCACAGCACTTGGCCGTTGAGCTTCTTCTGGCCTCTGATCGGTAACGGCACGTGCAATGACAAAGGCACCTGCAAGCGCGTTGATTTCGGCCTTTCTTGAAATGATGGCGGCGGAACGCGGGGCAAGTCCACATACGCTTGATGCCTATCGCCGCGATCTTGACGATTATGTTGGATCGTTAAAGGCAGGAAAATCTGATCCTGTGACCGCGCGTGATGGTGATATGCGACGCTATATGGCCGAACTCGGTGCAGCCGGGCTTGCGCCGCGCACACAGGCACGGCGACTTTCAGCCGTTCGGCAATTTCACAAGTTCCTGTATTCCGACGGGTATCGCAACGAAGACCCATCAGCCAATATCGACAGTCCCCGGCAAGGCCAGACCTTGCCAAAGTTCCTGACGATCGATGAAATTGATCGCCTGATTACGGCGGCATCCAATCATTCCGGGATTAAAGGCAAACGTCTTTTGGCGATGGTTGAATTGATGTATGCCACAGGCATGCGGGTTTCCGAACTGGTTGAACTGCCCTATGCGGCGGCGGCACGCGATCCCCAAATGCTGATTGTCAGGGGCAAAGGCGACAAGGAACGTCTGGTGCCCTTATCCGATCCGGCCCGTGATGCCCTGCGTGACTACATTGCGGTGCGCGATGCTTTTATTCCATCAGACAAATCCGACGGCCATACAAACCGCGCCGGGCAATCCTCATACCTTTTCCCGTCACGTGGAAAAACCGGGCATCTGACCCGGCAAATGTTCCTGAACATGATCAAGGATCTGGCGGTTGATGCAGGTGTGGCACCGTCACGGGTATCCCCGCACGTTTTGCGTCATTCCTTTGCCAGCCACCTTTTGGCCAACGGCGCGGATTTGCGCAGTTTACAAAAAATGCTCGGCCACTCGGATATTTCAACCACGCAAATTTATACTCATGTTCTCGAGTCACGGTTGCGCGGGCTGGTGCAGGAACATCATCCACTGGCATATATGACTAAAACCGAGTAACGCACGCAGCCCCGCAAGATTTGTCTACTCCGTTCGTATAGGTAAACGACGGTCATTTTACGAAAAAATGCACGTTTTCTGCGGTTGTCATATATCAGTAACCGTACTGTCATCAAGTTGTTGCCAAACCTGAGCTAGAGCAAATCAAACAAAAACTGTCTTTATCCTATTCACTAGGGAACGAAAAACATTTTGGCAAATCGGGGAACTGCATTGGCTCATAATGCAGACAACGCAGTGACAACCAACAGACCCACCGCCCAGCCTGCCGTGCTTCGAAACTGGCAACAGGTTGTCGACAAAGTCGACTTTGCCTTCCAGCCGATTGTCAGCCCGCACACTGGGCATGTTTTTGGTTATGAAGCGTTGCTACGGCGCTGGGATAGTGCTGGGTTCGCATCCATTCAGGCCCTGTTTGATACGGCTTGGGAAACCGGCAATCTGCACAGCGTTGATATGATGCTGCGTGAAAAGGCGATTAAAAAGTTTGCCCGCCTCCCCGGTGCCACGCGCCTGAAACTGTTTTATAATTTTGATAACCGCGTCATTAAGACCGAAGATTACCAACCTGGGCAAACGGCAAAATTGCTGTCAGATGCCGGGCTTGAGCGTGACACGATCTTTCTGGAAATTTCTGAACGTCACGACATCAGCAACGCCCAGTATCTTCAAGATATTTTGGTCCGCTATCGCAGTCAGGGCTTTAAAATTGCCATCGACGATTACGGCAGTGGCTTTGCCCAGTTGCGTGCGATCTATGAATGCGAGCCTGATATCATCAAGATTGACAGGTTCTTTATCGACGGCATCGACCGCGACCGTCGCAAGGAACTGTTTGTCACGCAAATCAACGCATTTGCCCATATGATTGCCGCACAGGTCGTCGCCGAAGGTGTCGAAACCCGCGAAGAATTCCTCTGCTGTCGCCGACTTGGCTGTGACCTTGTACAGGGTTTTTTCCTGGCCCATCCATCAATAGAATTGCCTGAACAAACAGACACCATCAAGATTGCGGCCGACCTTGCCGCCGACAACCGCCGACAAACCGAACGTGACGACGATGTTGTACGGTCTTACCTTCTCGATACACCCGCCCTACCAAGCGACATTAACCCGGTTGATATCCTGACCTATTTTCAGCACAACCCGGATATTTCACTGGTGCCAGTGGTTAATCAAAATGGCGAACCGCTTGGCGTGGTGCGTGATTCTGAATTCAAATCTTTCATCTACACCCCGTTTGGGCGCGAGTTGCTGCAAAATCCGGCCAATCGCACCAATATCAAACGGTTTCTGCGCCGCTGTCCGGTTGCCGATATCCGAACCAGCCTATCGGAACTGCTTGAGACGTTTGTTAACACCAAGGCAATTGACGGCGTCATCCTGACCGAAAATGGCCGATACCTTGGCGTGCTTGACCAAAGTGCGCTTTTGCATGCGGTGAATGAACGCAACACGCTAAATGCACGTGATGAAAACCCGCTAACGCGTCTTCCGGGTAATAGTGCGATTTACCGTTATGCGGCAAATGCACTGTCGAACACGCGCAAGCGCCGCTTTGCTGTCTATTTTGATTTTGACAATTTTAAACCGTTCAATGACCGCTATGGGTTCCGTCAGGGGGACCGGGCGATCCTGTTGTTCAAGGATATCCTTGGCAAGGTGCTAAGCCAGAATGACTGGTTTGTCGGTCATATTGGCGGCGATGATTTCTTTGCCTATGTTCAATCGATTGATTTCGAAGAAGCCGTCGCCGCAGTTAAACGCGTTCAGTCCATGTTCGATGAGCAGATCAAAAGCTTCTATGACGCCGAAACACGCGAAGCTGGATATCTGACCGGTAAGGGACGTGACGGTATTGAAGCCCGCTTTGACCTGATGAGTGTTAGTGCGGCGATGGTGCGCATTCCCCCGGAACGCAGCGACATTACCCTTGATCATATTTCAATCGCGGCCGCCAAACTGAAAGCGACGGCAAAAAGCAGCCCCACGCGGTTCGCCAGTGCCTGTTATGAAATGCCCGGCACGAGCGATGAAATTACGCATATCCCCGCCTAAAGCAGTTCGGGTTTATCGATATTTGGTCGGTTTTCCTTGAATATCGCGCGAAATCGAAGACGCCATACGGCTTTGAAAACAGCAAAATAATGCTTTTATTTATCTACGCTGCGTTTAATATCCCATCAAAATAACACCATTTTAAACGAGCATTTCACGTCGATGGTCAGCGTTTCTTCTTCATCCGACCTGCAACAAGTTATTCCGGTTCGTCCAGCGCGGCCAATCGCACCGCGTCAACAACCCCAGCAGGATCAACAACAGCAAGACCAGATTGTCGATAAGAACAATCAGGCTGCCGTTACATCGGACGAAGAAATTGAACGCGCAGTGCGCGCCTTTGAACAGGACCGCAATCAAAAGCAACAGTTTGTAAGCAATAACGCACGTGACATCGTTCTAGAAAACGATATCGAACAATTTGGCTCCACCGGATATGGTCCGTCTGGCACAGCGAATGCTGGTGCAAGCCCATCAAATGGCCGTGGTCAGTATATCGATATCTACGCCTGATTTTCAGGCGTCTCCACACGGCGGCCCTGCTGAATACCGCAAAGATCAGTCGATCAGACCAACCGCTTTTTGCCAGTCATTCCAATCCCAGATTAAATCAGCCAGCCGGTCATAGCCGGTCTTATCGGGATGGTAGCCATCGCCACGGCGCAATGCACGCTGCCAGGTTTCATCGGTCAGTGTCGTGCCAAGCAGATCAAGATAGGGCACATCAAACCCACGCGCGGTTTCCAGATAAATCTGGTTAAGCCCTTCAAGCCGTTCGTTGATTTCCTGACTTGATTTGCCGCCATCAATCACCGCCTGCGGCCCGATCCACAGTGTCGGTGCCAGTTTGGCAGCTTCGCCGATAATCTCTGCAGCATTGCCCGCCGATTTGGCCGGTGATACCCGCATAGTGGTTTCCTCACCCCGGTCTTCGGCATGATTGGCATCATTGACGCCAAAACTGAACAACAAGACCGACGGAAACTCTGCCACCATGCGCAGTTCGGCTTCAAACTTCCAACGTGCTTTCAGGCCCTCGGTCGTTTCAGCGCGAATGCCAAGATTATAAATGGTGGTTTCGCGCTTTGCCTCGCCCAGCAAACGGCGGCCCAATCGCATCGGCCAGCCGCCTTTTTCCCCATCACGCACACCATTGACCAGACTGTCACCAAAACAGCAAATGCGATGTCCAGTAGTAGCTTTGCTCATTATGCTTCCTGTTCGTCCGTCATCGGGTGACTGGCAAGGTATTTGATCAGTTCTGCGCTGTTGGGTTCACAGCCACGATCCAGCCAATATTCTTCGGCCTGCTTTAACAGCATGCCGATTTTCGGGCCCGCCGGGGCAAGCTTGGCGGCCAGAATATCGCGACCTTGGATTGGCAGGTGTCTTGGCTGCCAATCAGCGGCGGCTGCAACAAGGTTTTGCCAGCCTTTGTTTTCGTCTTGGGTACACCGCGGCGGGACAGAAGCCCGCATGCTCCATGCCAAAAGAACAGCATCCCGAAAACGATCCGCCCCAATCCGATACAAATCACGTCGAACGGTATCGGCATCAAGGTCGGATTCAATCAGCGCCGCATCAGAAATCATCGCACTAAACCGATCTACTTCGGTGTTTGACAAACGTAAGGACCGAGCGAATTCTTCGGCGATGTTAGCGCTAACATCGTTGTCATCTGTGGGCTTAAACAGTGCTGCCAAACGTCGAAGGGGATCGGGTTGAATGGCCGGGTCGGCCAATGCGGTACTATCAAGCCATTGCATGATGCGCAGGTTCGCCGTCTGGGTCAGTTGCGGCAAGATCACGGGTAAAATATCAAATCCGATCATCTCGCCAACGGTGCCCGCCGGGCTTTTGGCCAGCAGCAGCTTTAACATTTCATCGCGGATGCGTTCAGGCGAAATATCAAGCAATCCACGCGCGCCCTTGCGGCAGGCTTCGGCGCCAACCGGGTCAATCGGAGGACGGCCAAACCACGCCTGAAACCGGAAAAACCGCAAAATACGCAGGAAATCTTCGGCGATGCGATTTTCCGCTGTGCCAATGAACCTGACACGCCCATCGCCCAGATCGGTTTGACCATCAAACGGGTCATAAAGAGTGCCGTCCAAATCGCAATAAATCGCGTTGAATGTAAAGTCGCGCCGTTTGGCGTCTTCAAGCCAGTTGTCGGTAAAGGCAACTTCGGCATGACGACCATCGCTTAAGACATCAACCCGCAACGTGGTAATCTCATACGCACCGGCATCGGTGATTGCAGTCACTGTACCATGCTTGATCCCGGTCGGGATTACCCGGATACCAACCTTTTCAAGTGCGGATGTGGTTTCATCCGGGCCAAGGTCACAGGCAATATCAACATCATGCAGATCACGTCTGAGCAACGCATCGCGTACGACACCGCCAACAAAACGGGCACGCCCGCCGTGCTGTTCGATGGCGTCAAACACGCGTGCCGTATCATCCGCGACCATAATGCCATAGGGCCGCAATCTGCCTGTTGCTTCCATTCCTGTCATCGCACAGTCTTGATGTCCGTCAGTTGTCTAGGGGCAGGACTAAGTTCAAAGGTCGTGGGGTGTTATTTTTTGGGTTCGAAGTAGCCCGGTTCGACAACACCGTCACGCAATGAAGGCGCATGATAAATGGAATCAGGCGGCGCACCAGTCCCAAGTGCCGTGTAAATAAGGATTGCTGCGGTTAACGCAACACCCGCACCAAACAGCAACAGCCACGGACCTTTGCTCCAGGGTGGCACGATATCGTGGCCTTCGCGGATGGCTTTGGCACGTGCGAATTTCAACCAGATGCCATAGATGACAAACGGCAGTATCAGGGGCAGGCCAATCTGAATGATTTGTCTTAGCATTACGCTTTTTCCCTGAACGTCATTTATGTGTGCATCTCGGTGCGCGATGCCCGCAGGACTTCGCTAAAATTAACCAGCATCCCGGCGGTCGCACCCCAGATATAATATTCCCGGTACGGGATGGCAAAATATCGCCGTCGTGTGCCTTCAAAGGTCACGGTTTGCAGTTTCTGGTTGCCCGGATTGAGGATGAATTCCAACGGGACTTCAAATACTTCGGCCACCTCGTGATCATCTGGTACCAGATCAAACGGCGGTGTCACAAGCCCGATCACCGGGGTCACCTGATAGCCCGTCACGGTATAATAATCATCAATGCGACCAATCAGTTCAATATGGCCCCGATTGAGACCAATTTCCTCCTCGGTTTCGCGCAAGGCCGTTTCTTCGATGGTCGCGTCGAATTCTTCCTGTCGGCCGCCGGGAAAGCTGATTTGTCCGGCGTGATCACTTAAATGATCCGTCCGACGGGTTAAAATGACATGTAATCCATTGGTCCGTTTGACAAGTGGAACCAGAACCGCCGCAGGACGGGCAATCAAATCCCCGTCAGCAAAGGCGCGCGCGCGCGATTTTGATCCGGGATAATCGACAGCGTGATCACCACGGCGCTGCACGGCATCACCGCGCGGTGCATTCAGTGCGGCAATGATTTCTGCTGGCGTCATTAAACGGTCTCCATACGGCCAATCTCAAAAAACTGTCCGTTACTGTATACACCTATACTCGTCATCCCGGTCTCAGGTTCAATGATTTCCTCAGCCAATTCGACAAGCTGATAAAATACCGCCCGGTTCAGGCGCGCCTCAAGCCCGCGTTCAAGCGCGATATAAGGCGATGGTTCATCGGTTTCAGGATCATGTTCAACCCGCAACGCATGATCCCCGTCCAATTCGACCCATTGATCAATATTGGTGCGGAATCGAAGGGTCTGATCATGGCCAGTGCCCTTGTTTTCCATCTCAACGGCTATGAATGCAACGTCTTCAACGTCAATACGCGCCATTTCAGCCGGGGTCACAAGCCAATGACCGCCTTCTTCATCACGTTGCAGAACAGAAGAAAAAAGTTTCACTAACTCAATTCGGCCAATGGGCCCACCTTGATAGAACCAAGTGCCATCCCGACCTATAGACATAGGGATATCACCGCAAATCTGCGGATGCCGTCCGGTGTCGGGCTTTTGCCCGCGCAGGCGCGACCAAAGTTTTTCGGCGAGATCGGTGGTTTTTTCGTTATTGCTCATGCTGTACAGTTAACTCCGGAACCGAATGTTTTCCCGTAGTGATTATGTGAATTCTTTTGCGTTCCCTAATCTGGCCAGCGATTGCACTGCAACAGAGGAAGCAAAGTCTCCCGCCATGACAAACGCGCCACGTTTCCCCGAAGAGATGGGGTTTTCCCAAGATAGCAGTCTTGAACGCGACGCCGCGCGTTTGGACGAATGTGTCGGTCGACTGGCCGAAGCCCGCAAAATGGTGTCATCCATTATATTTGGGCAGAATGAGGCAGTAGAGCAAACACTTATCGGTATTTTATCTGGCGGCCACGTCTTGATGGTTGGTGCGCCGGGGCTTGGGAAATCTTTACTCGCCCATACACTGGGCAAAGTACTAGGCCTTTTGGACAAGCGCATTCAGTTCACCCCTGACCTGATGCCTGCCGATATCCTTGGCTCCGAAGTCCTTGAAGAAGGCGCGGACGGCAAGCGCGCCTTTCGCTTTATCAAGGGGCCAGTGTTCTGCCAGCTTCTTCTGGCCGACGAAATAAACCGTGCCAGTCCGCGCACCCAATCAGCACTGCTCCAAGCCATGCAGGAACACGAAGTGTCAGTGGCGGGCTATAGCCACAAGCTTCCTGAACCGTTCCATGTTCTGGCAACCCAAAACCCGCTCGAACAGGAAGGCACCTATCCGTTACCAGAAGCACAGCTTGACCGGTTTTTGCTTGAAGTGCGTCTGGCCTATCCCAATGCGGATGAAGAACGCAAAATCGTTACAGAAACCACCGGGCGCTATCCCACCCGGCCAAGACAGGTTCTTCAGGCCGATGATCTGGCCGAGGCACAGGATTTTGTCCGCCGCCTGCCGATGCCTGACCGCGTGCTTGATATCATCATTGCATTGTGCCGCGAATGCCGCCCGGAAAGTACATCAATGGTCGATATCCGCGACAATGTTGCATGGGGTCCGGGAACACGTGCCGCCCAATCACTGTCACTAGCCTGCCGGGCACGGGCGATGCTGCATGGCCGGTTTGCGCCATCGATTGAAGATGTCTCTGAACTGGCTGTTCCCATTCTACGCCACCGGTTTGGCCTGACCTATGGTGCGCGTGCCGAAGGATATACTGCAAAAAGCCTGATCACAGATGCCCTCGCCCACCTTCAGGAGAGCTAAGAATTGGCGCTTAATGCCGTGCATGATCATGTTGCTGCTGCCCGTGCGCTGGCAGCACGACTGCCCCAGCTGATTGATGAGTCCCGCCGGACAGCCATCAGTCTGCGCGGGGGATTGCATGGCAACCGCAAGGTCGGGCCAGGCAGTGATTTTTGGCAGTTCCGCCCATATGTTCCGGGCGATCCAACCAATCAGATCGACTGGCGCCGTTCCGCACGCAGTGATCATACCTTCATCCGTCAAACTGAATGGCAGGCTAGCCACAATTACTGGATCTGGCCCGTGTTATCGCCATCCATGTACTGGTCATCTGCACGCGACATTCCAAGCAAGGCCGAACGCACACTTATCATATCGATTGCCCTGGCCGACCTTTTGATCCGAAATGGTGAAACCGTTGGCACGTTTGATGTCGAACGTACCCGGGTTACATCCGCCGAACATCTGGAAAAACTGGCACATGCCATGTTGGCCTCTCCACCAAGCATCGCCGAGCAAGGCCTGAACATGCACCCCGGTCGCAAACATTCTGTTTTGGTGTTGGGCGATTTTCTGGAATTTGCCGATCACGGCACCCAGACACGAAATGCCGTCCGTCATTTGGGCCAATATCAGAATGACGGGGCACTGGTTCATATTCTGGACCCTGCCGAAATCTCGCCGCCGTTTCAGGGGCGGGTCAATTTCGTTGATTCCAATGACACCCTGATTTTCAAAAGCGAGAAATTCGAAGACATCGCCGAGGGTTTCAAAAGCCGGGCACAAAAATGGCGGGCAGATGTCCGTGATGCTGCGCGCCAGAACGACTGGCTGTGCGACCGTCACGTCACATCGGAAAGTGCAAGCCCGACCCTACTGGCGCTTTATCAACATCTTAGCGAACGTCAGAACCAAAGCGGATCAAACGGGCGTGGACGCCCCAACCTGAACCGCCCCATCCCGGACGGTCATAAAACGCAGGAGACGTCATGAGCCTTTCGGCCATCACATTCCTGTATCCGGCGATGCTGGCAGGCCTTATGGTCCTGCCGATTGTCTGGCTGTTAATCCGGTCTGCCCCACGCGCGCCAAAGCAAATCACGTTTCCCGCGGCCCGATTGCTGCGCGGCTTAAAAAGCCAGCGCCGGGATGTTCAGCGTGCGCCAATTTGGCAAACCATTCTGCGCTGTCTTATTCTGACCTTGCTGATTGTCGCAGCAGCCCGCCCGGTGATGAACAGAAACGAATTTGCCCAGAACAATGGCGCGATTTTGATCATTGTCGACAATGGCTGGTCGAGTGCCCCCGAGTGGTCGCAATACCGCTCCGCCTTGGATCAGATCATCAATAAGGCACGATTTGATCTGCAATCGGTTTATATCGCGCGTACCGCCCCCGAGGCAGCCGGTGCCACCACGTGGAAACTGCCCGACATTGTCGGCCCACTTTCGCCGCGCGGGGCGCAAGACCTTATTGGCCGGTTACAACCGCGTCCTTGGGCGGCTGATTATTTTGCCCTGTCTGATCTGATTTCCAATCAACAGGAAATGAACACAACGATTGGCAGTGTACTTTGGCTGAGCGACCAGATGGCAAACCCCGGCAAATCCGAACTTGCCGAGGAGCTTCTTCAAATCGCCCCGATCACGGTGATCGAACCGACGATTAATGATCGAATAGCGGTACGATCCTTGATCCGGTCACGCACTGGCTTGATCGCGACACTTTCCCACAATCGCGGCGACACAGCCCGCACGATCAATCTTCTTGCGCGCGGCGAGCGTGGGTCGGTCCTGTTGCGCCACAACGCCGAAATTGCTGCGGATACTGAACAAACCGAACTGACCGTCCTTTTGCCAAGTGATATCGCCAATGCCATTCAAACCGTCGGCATTGAGGGACGCGAAAGTGCCGCGACGGTGTTTCAAACAGGTGCGCGTTGGCAACAACGTCGCGTGGGTGTGATTGTCAGTTCCGGGGACAGTCCGGCGGTTTTATCGGACCGGTATTTCTTCCTTGATCGGGCGCTGTCCCCCTATGCCGACGTCATCTATCAGCCGCTTGGAAAATTGCTAGAACAGAAAGTCGATGTTCTGGTGGCAACCGGCCCGATTTCTGGATTGGGCAGCCAACATAAAAACCTTGAAAGGTGGGTCAACGACGGCGGCATGCTGGTGCGGTTTGCTGGCGACAGTTCGACAGAAATCGGCAATGAGTTTTTGCCCGTCACCTTGCGTTTGGGCAATCGCGACTTTGGCGGTTCCATGTCGTGGGAAAAGCCAAAACGATTGCTTGATTTCCCTGAAACCAGCCCGTTTTTTGGCATTACCATTCCACCGGAAATTACCATTACCCGGCAATTGCTGGCCGAACCAGACCCCGATATTTTGAGCAAAACCTGGGCACGTCTGACGGATGGCACCCCCTTGATTACCAGCTCCGCGCAAAATGCCGGGCGCCTTGTGCTGTTTCACGTCACCCCTTGGGCCGATTGGTCGAACTTGCCGATGTCGGGACTTTTTGTTGAGCTGTGGCAAAGAATCCTGCCGCTTGCCAGTCCGAGCAATCCCAACAGTGGTGAACTGCAAACCAGTTTACCGCCGCAATCGGTCCTTGACGGGTTTGGACAGGCCCATCAACCCGATGCGATGATCCTGCCCCTTCGTGCGCCACTCGCTACACCGACACCACGTCATCCGCCCGGCATTTACGGCGAAAACGGTCAGGCAGTTGCCCTGAACCTTGGTCCGTTTCTGGGATCACTTGCCAATGATGTGACGTGGCCATCCGGGATTGATAAACGCAAAATCACGGATCATAACCAGATTGATTTGGCGGCATTGTGCCTGATTGGGGCGTTGCTTCTACTGGTGATCGATGGGCTTACCTTACTGGCTGTCCATCACGTCAGTCTGCGCCGCAACCGGCAAAGCAATGCGGCGACATCCACCCTCATCGCACTTGCAATGCTTGGCACGTCGACCATCACAGTGCTGTTGTCATCTACGACCGATGGTAATGCCGCAACCCTTCAGGAAGCGGCCTTGTCGCCCAGACTGGCCTATTTTGAAACCGGTGTAGCACCGGTGGACCGGCTTAGTCAGGCCGGCATGGCAGGATTAACCGAAATCCTGCGCCGACGCAGTGCGGCCGATCTTAGCAGTGTCGACGGGGTCAATCCGGAAACAGACGAACTGAGTTTTTATCCCTTGATCTATTGGCCGCTTGTCGATGGTCAGAAACCGTTTTCTGAACGGGCACGTGACCGGTTGAACAAGTACCTTGAAAACGGTGGCATGATCCTAATCGACAGCCGCGACCGCGAAGTTGAACCCGCCCGGTTGCGGCGCCTTCTGGCCGGTCTTGAAATCCCGATCCTTGACCGTGCCCCAAGTGATCACATCGTCTTTCGCAGTTTTTATTTGCTTGATCATGCCTATGGCCGGTTTTCCGCCCCCATTTGGCTTGATGCCCGTCCGGATCAGCGATTAGACGGCGTGGCATCGGTGCTGTTTGGGGGCAATGACTGGGCGTCAGCATGGATGTTACCCGAAGGCCGAGAAGAAATGCGCGCCGAGGATATTTCACCAAGACAGCGCGAAATGGCGTTTCGGTTTGGTGTTAATCTTGTGATGTATGCGCTTACCGGCAGCTACAAGGGTGATCAGGTACACTTACCCGCCATCCTTGAAAGGCTTGGCCGATGACCCAAGGCTGGCAGAATCTTCAGATATCGCCGTTGCTTGATATCGGTATTTTGCAGATTCTGGCTGTGCTGTGCCTGATTGCGGTGGTGGTTTTTGCCCTGTTTCGACTGCGCGGCACCATCTGGCGCGGGGTGGTGATGGTGCTTGTGCTGCTTGCACTGTTGGCACCACAGTTTGCCGATCAGGACCGTGAAAAATTGAGCGACATTGTGCTGGTCCTTGTGGATCGCAGTGCAAGCCAGGAAATTGGCGACCGGTCCGAGCAAACCGACGAAACGATCAAGCAACTTCGCGACCGTTTTGCCGGTAATGATACGATTGAACTGCGGTTTGAGGATGTCACAGGCCAATCTGATACCCGCATGTTTGCGGTTGTCGATCGCTTGCTTGGCGGCATTCCCCGTGAACGGCTTGGCGGGATCATGATGATCACCGATGGTCAGGTGCACGATGTGCCCGCCCGACTTGATCTCGGGGCTCCACTGCATGTGTTGATCACCGGACATGAAGACGAACACGACAGACGATTGCAAATTCGTCAAAGTGCCGATTACGGCATTGTTGGCAAGGACGCGGAATTCATGGTCGAGGCCATTGATCATGACCTTGCCAAAGGCACACCGATTGCCGTGCGCATGTTGCTTGAAGATGGCACCGAGAAAGAAATCTACCTGCCTGCCAATGAACAACACCGCATCAACATCCCGGTTCCTCATGCTGGACCGGTTCTGGCCGAACTGCGCATGGACGAGATCGAAGATGAAACCGATCAAACCAACAACCGCCTGATCCTTGAAACCACCGGGGTTCGCGACCGGTTGCGGGTACTGTTGTTATCGGGGGAACCCCATCCGGGTGAACGTGCATGGCGTAATCTTTTACGGGCTGATCCGGGGGTTGATCTTGTGCATTTCACCATCCTGCGCCCCCCCGAGAAGGGCGATGACACCCCGATCAATGAATTGGCTCTTATTCCTTTTCCCATTCGTGACCTGTTTGAAGTACGCCTTCGCCAGTTTGATTTGATCATTTTTGATCGTTATCAAATGCGCGGTGTGCTGCCGGCTCATTATCTGGAAAAGGTTGTCGATTACGTAAAATGGGGTGGTGCGGCACTGGTGGTCGCCGGGCCGGAATATATCGGGGCAGACGGGCTTTCGAGTACAGTGCTAAATGACCTGATGCCCGCGGTTGCGACCGGCCGGATTATGGAACAACCGTTTGTGCCGCGCGTGAACGATGCCGGCCGGTTACATCCCGTCACAGCCGCAATTGCCGGCTCGCCAAGCACCCCGCCCAAATGGGGTCGTTGGTACCGGCAAATCGAAACCAGAACATCCGATCCCGATGTCATGACATTGATGACAGGTGCAGATGATATGCCACTTTTGACCCTTCAAAGGGTCGAAGAAGGCCGGGTTGCGATGCTCAGTTCCGATCAGATGTGGCTTTGGCAGCGCGGTCATGATGGCGGTGGCCCGGTGGCGGAACTTCTGCGCCGGTTATCGCATTGGTTGATGAAAGAACCGGCACTCGATGAAAACACCATCACGACTGTACGCAGTGCGGATGGCGAAAGCCTGATCCTGAATTGGCGAAAAATTGGGGCAAATCCCGAAATTGGAAGTGTGATCAACCCCGAAACCGGTGAACAGGTAAATGCCGCCTTTGAAAAACAACCCGACCAGACATGGCAGGCCGTAGTTCCCATGGCTGAACGCGGATTGATCCGGGTAAGAGGACGGGACCTTAGTGACCGAACCCAAACGGCCTTGCATGTTGATCGCGACGTTTTGACCGCCGAATCACGCAATACAAATTCCACCCCCGAAATCCTTGCCGGATTGGTTGCGCAAAATGATGGATATATCGGGCGTATTGAAAACGGACTTCCCGATTTCCGTCATATCCCCAGCGACCGGGTCCGACATGGATTGAACTGGGCAGGTTTTCTTGAAACAGACAGCTATCGCACCATTGTTGGTGGCATCACCAATCTATTGCCGATCCCGTTGATTGCGCTGTTGATCGGAGCGTTTTGTCTGGTTGGCTGGCGGGTGGAAAGCAAATAGATCGAACCGCCATTTTACCTTTGAGTCACTATGACGAACGAATGGGGCCTTTGCCTTGGGCCACATCCGCGCAGGTTTGTTGATGGAACGAACATAATCCGCCCCGGAACTTGTCCACCAGAAAATCGATAAAGACCCGAACCTTTGTCGGCAAATGGCGACGTTCGGGGTAAACCGCGTAAATGCCCCCCCCGCTATCGGCATTAAAGTCCTTTAGGATCGACACCAAACGTCCATCCAAAAGGGCTTGAGCGACAATGAATTCCGGCTCGCGCGCAATGCCAAGTCCGCGAATTGCCGCGGTTGAGGTGAATTCACCGTTATTGCACGATAAAACCGGGTCAACACGTACACTGACCTGTCCGTCCGGCCCGTTGAAATCCCAAATGTTCGGGCTGGGAAGGTTGGTGTAGGACAGTGTTTTATGCTGGGTCAGGTCTTGTGGCGTTTTCGGTTCTCCATGTTCTTGCAAATACGATGGTGCCGCGACGATGTGACTGGAAAAATCTGCCAGTTTGCGCGCGATCAGACTTGAGTCTTTCAGTCTGGTAATACGGATCGCCATATCAACACCTTCGGCGACGAGATCAACCATATGATCGGCCAGATGAATGTCGACATGCAGACCGGGATACTGTTCCATGAACTCTGTGACAAGTGCAGGCAAATACATCTGCCCGAACGTCAGGGGTGCCGATATTCTAAGTGTGCCGCGAGGAGTACCGCGTAAATCGGTCAGGGCATGCTCGGCGGTTTCGATTTCTTCGACCACACGCGCGCAATGCTGATAAAATGTTGATCCGGCATCGGTCAGGCTTAGCCGTCTTGTGGTCCGGTTCAAAAGCCGAATGCCAAGATTATCTTCAAGCTTGGTGACATGTTTGCTGACGGCGGATTTTGACATGCCAAGCTTTCGCGCCGCTCCTGAAAAACTGCGTTCTTCAACCACACGGGCGAAAACAGTCATCGCATCAAGATTTCCGATCAACATTACTTTGCTCCTGCCTGCCGCCAAACTGTTGCCTGTTTGGAAACAAATTAATGTCACATCACCTAATTGTCTTCAACGCGGAAATGACGACAATAGGGACAGGATCGCGTAAAGCAGATCCCCTAAATCCAAAACGACGACGCCGGAGGAAACAAGATGGGACTGTTGGTCGAAGGACGCTGGCAAGATCAGTGGTACGATACCAAAAGCACGGGCGGAAAATTCAAACGTCAGGATTCTGCGTTTCGCAATTGGCTATCCAAAGATACCGATGCCCGTTTCCCCGCCGAAGCAGGCCGTTACCATCTTTATGTTTCCTATGCCTGCCCGTGGGCGCACCGCGCCTTGATCATGCGCGCGCTTAAGGGCCTTGAGGACATGATTTCTGTGTCTGTGGTTCACTGGCATATGGCAGAAAATGGCTGGGAGTTTTCGCGCAAAGACGGTTTGACTGACGATCTGGCCGACCGCGACTTCATGCATCAGGTCTATACCGATGCGAAACCGGACTATACCGGTCGTGTCACCGTGCCGGTCCTTTGGGACAAGAAAACCAACAGCATTGTGAGTAATGAATCGTCGGAGATCATCCGCATGCTAAATAGTGCGTTTGATGATCTTGGGGCTAAACCCGGCGACTATTACCCGGAAGGTTTGCGTGGCGAAATCGACCAAGTAAATGAACGCGTGTATCACGAGATCAACAACGGCGTTTACAAATCCGGCTTCGCCACAACGCAGTCTGCCTATGAAGACGCCGCCAAGACGCTTTTTAATGCGCTGGACTGGATTGAAGACCGTTTATCAACCCAGCCCTACCTTGCGGATGATCGCCTCACAGAGGCCGATTGGCGGCTGTTTACCACGCTGGTGCGTTTTGATCCGGTCTATCACGGGCATTTTAAATGCAATCTGCGGATGCTGCGCGATTATCCAAACCTTTGGAACTATACCCGCGCGCTCTATCAACATCCCGGGATCAAAGAAACGGTCCATTTTGACCATATCAAAAACCACTATTATCAAAGCCATCCGTCCATCAACCCGCACGGTGTGGTGCCAATTGGCCCGGCTCTTGATTTCGATGCGCCCCATGACCGCGACAGGTTCAAAGGTTCATAACAGGCCCCGAGCAGTCATGTGATGATTGTCATGGGACAAACAAAAAACCCCGCAGCAGTGCTGCGGGGTTTTTAAATCCGTAAAACGGAAAATCTTAGTTCAGGCGACCCTTGATTTCCGCGATCGCGTTATCAACCAGTTCGTCAGCCTTGGCACCAGAAACCTTGTCAGAAACAAGGGCCATGGTCGCCTTGGTTGCGATTTCGGCGACATGCGCACGAACTTCGGCAACCGCCTGGCTTTCGAGATTGGAGATACGTTCCAGAGCCTGCTGTTCACGGCGCTTAAGTGCCGCTTTGAGCTCAGCCTGGGCGCTTTCCAGCATACGGTCGGCTTCAGCCTTGGCATGCGCGCGGATCTCGTCAGCTTCCTTCAGGGCTTCGCGTTGTTTGGCCTGATAATTGGCCAGAAGCTCCTGAGCTTCTTCGCGAAGACGCTGAGCTTCGTCAATGTCGTCGGAAATCTTCTTTGCACGTTTATCAAGTGCAGCAGAGATCCCTTTGACGGCTTTGAACCCGCCAAACCCAACGACCAAAACGAACGAAAGCGTGGTCCATGTGTATGGATCGGTAAGGAAAGTAACCTCATGGGTTGCCATTATCTTACTCTCCTACAATAGCCGAAACAGCCTTGTCGGCAGTTTTGGCCTGAACCTTGACGCCGATAAGTTTGTCGGTTGCTTCGCGGGCGATTTCAGAGGCTGCTTCCGCAACACCTTTCATCGCATCCGTTTTGGCATCCACAATTGCCTTTTCGGCATCAGATGTCTTTTTAGACAGCTTCTTGACCAGTGCTTCGGTTTTTTTAGCCTGCTCTGCAGCAGCCTTTTCCGAAGCTTCACGAATGTCTGCTTGCGCAGCATCACGAGCTTCTGCCAAAGCAGCCTCGTACTTCGCGATAGCGGCATCGGTTTCGTCTTTCAACGCCCGAGCCTTGCCAAGATTGTCTTCGATGTTCTTTTGACGGCGTTCAAGAACTTCACCGACTTTTGGCAGCGCAATTTTCGACATCAAGAAATACAAGATGGTGAAAATAACAAACAGCCAGAAAATCTGTTCTGAGAACGTCGCAATATCAAACTGCGGCATAGCCTACTCCCGAATTCAACGACACCGGCGAGGGCGTTCCTCGCCGGGCCGAGTATTCGCTCAAAAGGCGCCGATTATACGAAGAGAACGATCAGCGCAACGACAAGTGCGAAAAGCGCAATAGCTTCGGTAACGGCAAAACCGATCCAGCCATAAAGTTCTACATCAGCTTTGGCAGCCGGGTTACGGCCAACAGTGGCAATCAGGCTTGACCAGATGTTACCGACACCGATACCGGCACCAATCATACCAATAGCAGCCAGGCCAGCACCGATCATCTTTGCAGCATCGAGTTCCATAACTTCACCCTTTCGAATTTCTTAAAGGCAATCAGAAGAGATCACACCAAACCACACACATCAGTGCATGTGGATTGCATCATGGAGATAGATGCAGGTGAGAATTGTGAACACATAAGCCTGAAGCGCAGCAATGCCGAACTCCAGAACAGTAATCCCCGTCAGAAGAGCAAACGGAAGCACGCCAAGAATGCCAATCAGGCCGACGAACCCACCGATAACCTTCAGCATGATGTGGCCAACTGTCATATTTGCAAACAGTCGGATCGCCAAGCTGAACGGACGAGAGAAATAGGAGATGATTTCAATCGGGATCAAAATGATCGCGGTCGCAATCGGCGCGCCTTCCGGGAAGAACATCCGGAAGTAATGCGTACCATGACGCATAAAGCCGATGACCGTCACACCAATGAAAATCACCAGAGCCAGCGCGAAGTTAACCGCGATGTGGCTCGTAAAAGTAAAGCTGTGCGGGATCATGCCAAGCAGGTTCCCGAACATCACAAACATGAAAAGCGTGAAAATGAACGGGAAATACTTACGTCCCGCACTTCCAACGTTGTCTTTGAGCATATTGGCGACGAACTCATACATCACCTCGGCA
Organism: Thalassospira sp. GB04J01; assembly: GCF_000751115.1. Taxonomy (NCBI): domain Bacteria; kingdom Pseudomonadati; phylum Pseudomonadota; class Alphaproteobacteria; order Rhodospirillales; family Thalassospiraceae; genus Thalassospira; species Thalassospira sp. GB04J01. The sequence continues at coordinate 333,268 of NZ_CCDX020000012.1, forward strand.
GCACCCTGCCAGCGTCCGGGAACCAATGCACCACGACGCATAGACATCGTCATGAAGCACGTTACCAGAACGGCTGCGATCACCATCCAAAGTGCGGAGTTGGTGAAGGAAACGTCAATACCGCCAACCGAAAGATCGGCCAATGGTTTGATTTCAAACTGCTCTAGCGGTCCAGCCACCGTAATCCTCGCTCAATATTATAAGGTTTCGAGGTTAATCCTCGTCGCCCTGCTTGCTGCGCTCCCTCATCGCACGCCCCAGTCCGACAGCACTGTCGTATCCTTTGGCAACGCGATAAGCGTTTAAACCTCCAGCTCCTGCTCCGAGAAAGACAAACAGAACAATAAGCCAAGGCGTCGTATCAAGCACCCGATCCAGCGCCCAGCCAATCAGCAAACCAACAAGAACCGCAGCGATCATTTCCGCCGAAATCCTCATGCCGATTGCCATCCCTTGGGATGGTTTACCAGTCGCCCGGTTCGGGCTGTGCTTTTCTTCGCGTTTGTGCGCGACTGCCGAAAGCTTCGTTTCAAGCTCTTCTAATGAAGCGCGATCTTTGTCATCGCTCATTGTCGTGAACCCCGCTTTAGCAGCCTTGCAAACGTCGCAAGGAAATGCGCGGGCAACATACTTAGCACCCCATGGGCTGTCAAGCTGTAAAACCCCACCCGACAGGGCACTCAATAAACCACCTAAACATATGAAAAATAAAGATTAAACCAGCACAATGTGAAGGAAAACACATTTGACGTTAGGCGATAGTTGCAGACGATTATACTGCCCTATCACGGGCGACATCCGCTGCAACCGGCGGTTTTCCTTGTTTCTTACGCATTTAAGCACATTGAGTGCCCAAGATCACAGTTAATCTTAATTTCAATCTATTCGGGCGTTTTCAACCAAAGTGACCGAGATTTCACCCGCTAAAGGCAATTTGAAACCAGACAGTGCGATTTCACCAAGGCCGATTCACCGTCAGCGCACACCGCGCCGGGGCGTCCGATGGACCAGTAATTTACAGCTTACGCACCGAAAGTGTTCTTTGCTGATCAGCCTGTTGCCATCCATTAGGAAGTGCGGCGAGCATCCAGTCGAACTTGTTAAACAAGGCCCAGACAGCGCCAAGGGTGTTTGCGGCAATCTGGTTCATGTCGATGGGTTGGCGATCAAGAATTTCATCGCGCAGAACGGCAATAAGCTGTTCAACCGTTCTGGTCCCATCAAACACAGAAAGCAGCTTTGCCAAATCAGGCCCGCCGGTCAGGTCAATTGCATTCCCGCTGCCATCTTCGATCAAAACCGGCTGCCCCGAAAGCGCGATCAGATCGTCAAAGAACGTCTCGTTCGGCCGGACGAAGAAATAAGGCGCCAAATCTGTATCGGGTAACACACCACTGGCACCTTGTGCATCGTCTGCACCCCCACCTTCGGCCTTGGTCAGATAAAACGCATGCAGTGGCATCGCCCCGCTAAACCGTTCACAGAAGGCCTGCTGATCGCGCAGTGGCTTGGTTGCCAATTCGCGTAAGATACGTTGATCGCGCACAAGGTTTTCGATGGCGTAATGCGCCTTGCCCGTGCCGCCAAAACCAAAGAACCCGGTAAAGGCCGCAACCTTCAATCCGGCCGAGGCGGCAAAGTCATACACCCCGTGAACGTCATAGGCACACTCCACAGGGTGAAGCAGCAAATCGACAATTTCCGGATCGTTTTCAAGCAACCCTTTGATAAAGCCCGGACCGCCGCCCATTTTTAGCAACATGTTGTCGTCGGGAAGGTCGGCCAAAAGTGCTCTGGTCATCGCCAATTGCGCACCCAGATCCTTTTCGGGCAAAAGTGGTGCTACCATTTTGCGCCATTCTGTTACCGCCAGACGCCCATGTTCGCCGTATACCATAACCCCCATCACCCCTTCGGGCTTCAGGACCATGGTCAAATCACGCAGGCCTTCTTCGGGGTCTTCAAGGTGATGCAGCACACCCGCACAATTGATGTAATCAAATCCATCGGGTTTTGACGCGGCAAAGTCGGATATCGTCGCATTGACATAGGTAACGTTTTCAAGCCCGCGTGCCTCGGCGCGCGCACTGGCAACCTTGGTACTGGCAAGCGACGGCTCAAGATAGGTCACCGTACCCCCGGCGTCGCGCAGTTGCTCGGCAAGCCAGATCATGGCATCGCCAGTGCCGCCCCCTGCGACAAGCGCGCGGAAGTTGTCATTGACCACTTTCCGGCCGCCAAAGCCATAGTGATTTACCCGTGAAAGCGTATCCATTGGCGGCATCAACAAACGTTCCTTTTCCTCCCGCGGGTCACGCAGCGGGTAGGGAAACTGTTCATAAAGTTCGCGGACTTTTTGCGACATGGATGCTCACACCTTTGTAAAATTTTGCAACGGTGTAACATTCATAGCGGCGCTAGGAAAGTAACCTAACTGGTAAAATCAAGCTCGGTTTGTTCTTTCTTGGAATATACTTCTGCCTGATGCAGGTCGACTGAAACCAGCGATGACACGCCGCGTTCGGCCATGGTAACACCAAACAGACGGTTCATGCGGGCCATGGTCATGCGATGGTGAGTAATGACCAAAAAGCGCGTGTTGGCATGACGGCCAATCGCCTCAAGCAACTTACAGAACCGGTCAACGTTGGCGTCATCAAGCGGCGCGTCAACCTCATCAAGCACGCAAATCGGTGCCGGATTGGTTAGGAAGACCGCGAACAAAAGCGCCACCGCGGTCAAGGCCTGCTCCCCACCTGATAGCAACGACAGGTGCTGCAATTTCTTGCCCGGTGGGGATGCCATAATTTCCAGCCCGGCTTCGAGCGGATCATCTGCATCGGTCAACATCAGATGCGCACCACCGCCGCCAAACAGGCGAACAAACAACTGTTGGAAATGTTTGTCGACTTCGTCAAAGGCGACTTTAAGCCGCGCACGTGCTTCGCGGTTCAGCTGATTGATGCCATTGCGTAATTTGTCAATCGCCGCTGTCAGGTCATCGCGTTCAGATACCATGGTATCTTTTTGCTCTTGCATCTCGGCAAGCTCAACTTCAGCCCTGAGGTTAACCGCACCAAGGTTTTCACGTTCACGCGATTGGCGTTGCAGACGCGCGTCAATGTCCCCCTCGCCGGGAAGTTCCTTGGTCAGGTCAATTTCACCCAACTCAACCAATTGGTCTGGCGTCGCATTGATTCGTTCACGAATGCGTTCGATCAAATCGCGACGATGCTGTTCGGCCTGCTCCAGAAGGGCTTCACAGCGCACGCGCCCCTCGCGGGCTTCGGCCAGTTTCTGTTCGGCTTCTTTCAGGTTGACGTCGGCTTCACGCTGAGCATTTTCGGCACGTTGTAATCCGTCGGCCGCCTCCTTACGGGTTTGATCAGAAAGATCAATCCGGTCAGACAGGATCGCGCGGCGTTCTTCGATCTCTTCGGGCTTGAGTTCAAGCTCCTCGATCTCCATCCGGGCTTCTTCCTGACGTTCGCGCAGTTCCGAAACCCGTTCCCCCGCACCCGACGCCCGTTCATTCCAGGATGAAATTTCGTTCTCAACAAATTCAAGACGCTTCCGTCTGCCCGACATATCACGCAGCATGCGATCAAGCTGACTTCTGGCTTCCATCTGATCGGCACGCGCATCGGCCAGATTGGCGCGTTTTTCGATCAGTTCGGCCTTAATTTCCATCAGCCCTTCGCTGCTTTCTTCGGGCAGAGCTGACAGCTCGTTGTATTCAGTGATGACTTCATCAAGGTCTTGTTTTGCACGCTTTTCGGCTTCTTCTGCGTTTTGCAGACGGCCTTCAATCGCGCTGGCATCGCGTTTGATGTTGGCTATTTCTTCGCGGGCACGCGACAGAGTGCCTTCGGCTTCACGCACCGCACGATGGGTTTCCTGTTCGGCAGTACGGGCGGTTTCGATTTCTTCTTCGAGGCGCTCAACATTTTCATTGGCGATTTCTGAACGCTCGCTTGCCGTCTCGACGATGGCCTCGGCTTCTTCAAGTTCGCCACGCAATTCTTCAAGGCGGTTGCGCTGACGCAATCGAACAGCAGCCGGCAATTCTGCCCCCGCCAAAATACGATAGCCATCCCAGCGCCAAAGCGCGCCTTCGCGCGAGACAAGCCGCTGACCTGCCTTCAGGTTTTTAGCCAGCCAATTGCCGGTTGCCTCGTCATCAACAACCCCGATCTGCCATAGACGGCGGTTCAAAAGGGCCGGTGCTTCGACAAACTTGGCAAGAGCAGCGACACCGTCGGGCAAGGCAGGATCATCCGTGGCCGGATCAATCACCGACCAATGCATCGGCGCATCATCGGCATCGGGCGCATCAAGGTCTTCGCCAAGGGCAGCCGCCATTGCCAGTTCAAGACCGCTTTGCACAGAAATATCTTCGATCACGGCGCGGTGTTGCTGATCGGCGTTGCCTTTAAGCAGGCTTTCAAGGGCTTCTATTTCCGCCTGAAGGCGCGACTTTTTGCTTTCAGCATCACGCAGAGCATCCCGGGCGTCGTTTTCAGCCGTTTTCAGATTGTCTTCTCGGTCGCGCAATTCGGCCAAGCGCATTTCGGCTTCTTCGGTTGCCATTTTGCGCTGCTCACACAGCTCTTCGCACTCTTCAAGATGCATGCTTGCTTCTTCAAGGGCCTCGTCAAAATCTGCTTCGATGCGAATATCATCAAGTTTGGCAACGGCTTCGTCATGGCGCTCGGTCAGGCGATTGCGCCGTCCATTGAGTTCACCAAGACGTTGCTGAACCGATTTCAGGCGTGCTTCTTCGTCGGCAACCTTACTGGTCAGGGCTTCGGCCTCGGCTTCAAGCTCTTCGACAAACAGCGCCTTTTCAGCAGCCGTTTCCTTGGCCATATCAAGCTCGTCGTCCTCACCACCCTGCGCATCACGCAGTTCTTCGCCCTCGGCTTTCAACTTCTCAAGCGCGCCATGTGCATCGCTTGCCAGTTCGGCTTCGCGCGATAGATCGGCATCAATTTGCTGAATGCGTCCACGCAGCTGGCTCATCTGGGTTTCGATCTGCGCCTTGTCTTTATCCAGACCTTCACGCTCGATCAAAAGGCGTTGCAGGGCGGCGGCCGCATCGGCTTCTTTTTTGCGAAGGTCGGGCAGACTTGCGGCAATATGGGCCTGAACGGTGGTGGCTTCGGTGACTGACGATGTCAGGTCACGCACGGCACTTTCACCGGCCACCAGCACTTCGCGGGCGTCTTCCTGACGTTTCTGCGCGTCCGTCCACCGGATATGAAACAGCAGTGCTTCGGTCTGGCGGATGCCGATGCTGAGTTTGCGATATCGTTCGGCCTGTCGGGCCTGTTTTTGCAAGGATGCAATTTGCCCGTCCAGGGTCACAAGGACATCTTCAAGCCGTTCAAGGTTCTGTTCGGCATTTTTCAGTCGAAGTTCGGCTTCGTGACGGCGCGAATGCAGGCCGGTAATCCCGGCGGCTTCTTCCAAAATCAGGCGGCGCTGACTTGGTTTTGCACCAATCAGCGCACCGATTTTACCCTGAGACACCATGGCTGTGGACCGCGCACCGGTCGCGGCATCGGCAAACAGCAATTGCACATCGCGCGCCCGCACATCCTTGCCATTTACCCGGTAATTTGATCCGCCACCGCGTTCAATACGCCGTGTGACTTCGAGCATTTCGAAATCGTTGAACATGGCGGGGGCTTTGCGTTCGCTGTTATCAAGCGTCACGCTAACTTCGGCCACGTTGCGCGCAGGTCGCGACGATGTCCCGCCAAAAATAACGTCGGACATGTCCGAACCACGCATTTGCTTGGCCGAGGTTTCCCCCATGACCCAACGCAGCGCTTCGACAAGATTGGATTTGCCACAGCCGTTCGGGCCGACAACACCTGTCAGCCCGTCTTCAACCAGAAGATCTGTTGAATCGACGAAGGATTTGAACCCCGTCAGCCGTAACGATTTAAACTGGACCAATCATGTCCCCCGGTCCGCACCTTTTGCCCCTGTCGCCGGACACCGTCCCAGACGGCACCCGGCAGATCTTATTTTATCAGTCGATAAGGTCTTCGACTTTGTCGATAAAGAATTCAGCTTCACGTGCACCAGCAATGGTTTCACCATCAATGATAAAGCTTGGCGTGGATGAAACACTGTATTCCTGCTCACCCCTCATGCGCGATGCAACAATCGCGTCAATCATGGCTTCGTCGGCCAGACACGCATCCACCGCATCGCCGTTCATGCCGCCAAACCGCACAACCTGTTTGATACCCTCAATCGGGTCTTCCGAACGGGCCCAGGTCATCTGCGATTTAAACAGCATGCTCAAAACACCGAAATAACGGTCATCACCGGCACACTGCGCAACGGCTGCCGCGCGAAGGGCGATACCATCAAGCGGGTAATCACGGAAAATCATTTTCGCCTTGCCGGTATCAATCAGCTTTTCCTTGATTTCAGGCAGGACTTCATTGTGGAACGCAGCACAGTGCGGACAGGTCAAAGAAGCATATTCAATAATCGTCACTGGCGCATCGGCATCGCCCAGAACATGTTCTTTCCATTCTGCTGCCTGTGACGGTTGTGCGTTAACAACGCCGAGCGCCAACAAAAACGCGCCAGCAAAAAACTTAACTGCCTTTAGCAAGGAAACCTCCGTTAAAACAAAGTTTTGTGATTACAAGCCTGTTGCAGCGCGGGAGTCAACACGCGCGCCAAAACAGCTATCGCACCAACGAGTCGCCAAGCTGCCGGGAAAATGCGGCAACTCCGTGATCGTACATTCCAATAAAATGATTCGATATCTTCCGACGGGCCCAATGCCCATCGCGTGTCAAAACAGATCGCCTGTTTGGGACGGATCGTCCTGTTTGTGCAAGGTTATTTTTTGCCATCCTTGGGCCGAAGACCACCGGTTGCCCCGGCGATGTGACGCCCAAGCCGGGTCAGGACTTCGCGCAAATGCGGATCTTCGATTTTGGCGATGTTGATTTCACTGGCCCGGGCAATATTGCCTTCGGGAACGGATGTCGGCGTATGAACCGTGCGCTCAGGGCGCGATATATCGCCTTGCATCATTTTGATCCGTTCAACAGCACGATACCCGAAATAGGTATTCACCCGATCAATGATCTGGGGCATGCGGTGTTGAAGCTCGATCGCGACCGGGCCGCTGACCCGGATGACCAATGTCCCGCCACCGGCATTTTCGCCGCGTGGCTGGATATATTTGACCGGCATCGTGAATTTTTCCAAATCACGTCCGACGATTTCAGCCCAATGCAGGATAATTTCAGTTTGGAAAAAACCGCGCTTACGCACCAAGGGACGTGTTAGGTTGCCGACAAGCGGCGCCACATTGCGAAGGCCATTGCGCCGTTCAGAACTGCCCATCGGGGTGATATTCTGTCTCTTTTTGATGGCGTTTTTTGCCGCCACGTCGCCCGACACCTGATCCGCTCGGGACCCTGCATTCGTATCGGTGATATCTTTTTTCTTGCTCACGCCCGCTTCTTTCGTAGGGTCAGATCAAAATTACCCGTCATTCAACCCGCAACATAACACGGGAACGCCGTGCATTTCACCAATCAGGAAATACATCGCCTCAACCGCAGCATGCTTGAATGGTATGATCGCCATCATCGCACCCTGCCGTGGCGATCAGAGCCGGGCGATTTGCCCAATCCATATCATGTATGGCTCAGCGAAATTATGCTGCAACAAACCACCGTGCAAACGGTGGGTCCGTATTTTCATGCGTTTTTGCAGCGCTGGCCGACTGTCACCGACCTTGCCCGTGCTGAACTTGATGATGTTCTGCATGGTTGGCAAGGGCTTGGCTACTATGCCCGGGCGCGCAATCTGCATAAGTGCGCCAAAGTTGTCGCAAACGACCATAACGGCGTCTTCCCCGATACCGAGGAAGGCTTGCTCAAATTGCCCGGTATTGGCCCCTATACCGCCTGCGCGGTTGCCGCCATTGCCTTTAACCGTCATGCGAGTCCGGTCGATGGCAATATCGAACGGGTGATTTCGCGGTTGTTCGCGCTTGAAACCCCGCTCCCCGATGTAAAGCCGGAAATTAAGGAAAAATCATCAGCCCTGACCCCGTCAGACCGACCGGGCGATTATGCTCAGGCGCTGATGGATTTGGGCGCGACCATCTGCACCCCGCGCAATCCGGCCTGTGGCATCTGCCCATGGCAAGCCGATTGCGAAGGCCGCAAATCAGGCATCGCCCCCGACCTTCCCAAAAAACGTAAAAAGGCTGCCAAACCAACGCGGGTTGGCTATGCATTCTGGATACGCCGCGAAGATGACGGTCGCATTCTGGTCCGGCGTCGCCCGGAAAAAGGATTGCTGGGGGGGCTTTATGAGGTTCCGGGCAGTGACTGGCGCGCCATTGAGGTCCCCGACGACGTCATGCTGTCCGAAGCGCCGATAACGGCAAAATGGTCAGAACTTGAAGGTACTGTCGGGCATACCTTTACCCATTTTCACCTGAACGTCAGCGTTCTGGCCACGACCCTGCCCGCTGATCAGGCTGACCAGATGGACGGCAGTTGGACAACCATTGACGGGTTGGCCGATTTTGCCCTGCCGACCGTGATGAAAAAAATTGTTCGACATGCGCTGACGTATCGTTAGACCCCGCGATCGAATATGTCTTTGACGCAACCAAAACAAAGGCCCGTGGTTTTACCCACGGGCCTTTGTTGTTTTGTAAACTTGCTCGGCGCGGTCAGGCGTAGATATCGATAACCTGTCCTCGGCCCTCAGTGGGCGTTGGCGCAGCCTGTTGCGAAGTTTCTGCTTCTGCTGTTTGCTCGACACGTTGTGACGATGGGGACTGCAAGTCATTGCCGCCGGTTTCAGCAATCGGTGCTGTCGCCTGCTGAATTTGGATTGGGTTTGGTGCGTATCCTGCACCACCTACTGGTCCTGCCTGCATTCTCGCCTCCATCTATCCTTACGGATAAGTTCAAGACCTAAGATATAACAACTTTCGCCTGAAAATGCAAAAGCCGACGTGTTTTTAAACCACGTCGGCTTTTAGGCATCATAGATTTAATCGGGAATTCCCGATCAGGATCAGGCGGGGACCTGACCCATTTCCTTGCGAAGCTGACTGCGCAGATTGTCGATTGAAACCAATCGGCCATCACATTTGTAATGCCAATAAGTCCAACCATTACAAGCTTCTGCGCCTTGAACACGTGCACCAATTTGATGGATGGAACCCGCATTATCCTTATGACTGATGGAGCCATCAGCACGGACCATCGCGGCAACATTGCCACGGTTGTCATAAATTTTCTCGCCCGGCGACAGCAGGCCACGTTCGATCACAGCCCCGAACGGAATCCGCGGCAAAGAGCGTTTCGACTCGGTAACTTCAAGGCTGTCACCGTCAAGCATCTGCACCTTGGCAATCCGTTCACGGGCGGCCTCGGCATAGGTTTCTTCGCGCTCCAGCCCGATGAAGTGACGTCCAAGGCGGCGTGCAGCAGCCCCCGTCGTCCCTGTCCCAAAGAACGGATCAAGCACCACATCGCCCTGACGGGTGGTTGCCAACAAAACACGTTGCAACAACGCTTCGGGTTTCTGGGTCGGGTGGACTTTCTTACCGTTATCGTCTTTGAGACGTTCCGAGCCAGAGCAAATCGGCATCAACCAGTCTGAGCGCATCTGCAGGCCTTCATTAAGCTGCTTCATCGCTTCGTAATTGAACGTAATTGCCTTTTGCTCTTCGCTTTTGGAACACCACAGAAGCGTCTCATGCGCATTGCAGAACCGCTTACCGCGGAAATTCGGCATCGGGTTGGTTTTGCGCCAGACAATGTCATTGAGGATCCAGTACCCAATGTCCTGAAGCGTATTACCAACACGATAAATGTTGTGGTACGAACCGATCACCCAAATCGCACCGGTGTCTTTAAGCACACGGCGCGCTGCTGTCAGCCAGTCACGGGTAAACTCGTCATAGTGACGGAAACTGTCAAACTGGTCCCAGTGATCATCGACCGCATCAACCTTGGAGTTGTTCGGACGCAAAAGATCACCGCCAAGCTGAAGATTGTAGGGCGGGTCGGCGAAGATCAGATCAACGGATTTCTCCGGCAGGCTGTTCATCATTTCGATGCAGTCGCCAACCAGAACCTGATCAAGTGGTAAAGATGTCTTTTTTGTCATGATGCCTTCTAGGTTCCCCCTTGAAACTTGACCAAAGCATCAACCCAAATAGTTAATGAAAGAGTTAACCGACTCCGAAATTTTTCAAGGATTCGCATTGTGTTAGAAAGTGCGTTGACTGTTTAGACAATCTTAACCGGTCTGCTTCAAAAACCGGAAGATTTTGGATCGTGTGCCGCCGAGGCGTCTTTCACCGGTCAGACCGGTCGGACTCCGCAGAATAGCCCCCCTCATTGCCGTGCAAAACATTCATTCAGAACAATGCCCATCATCTTAAAGACGTAAGGCCATAGCCTTCTGCACGCCAGACACATCCTCAAAACTGAATGTCATCCCAAATACTTAGCGTAACAGGCGAAAACTGACCGTTTGGACAGAACTTGCCTTGCCTCTTTTCTGATCGCGTATACAATCTGCTCACAAACTGACCATAAAAGTTGAACTTCGCACAACGGCAATAACCTTCAGGGGGACATAATGAAGTCTGGTACATTCGGCCTTTCCCGCCGTGCACTGCTTTCGGCCATGGTGGCCGCAGCAGCGGTGGTGTCATTTGGCTTTGGCGCGCCGGCACAGGCTGCCGATCCGATCAAGGTTTCGGCGATCTATACCGTTCCAGTCGAACAGCAGTGGGTTTCACGTATCCACAAGGCGCTGAACGCAGCCCAGGAACGTGGTGACATTTCCTATGAATTTTCGGAAAACGTTGCCAATACCGATTATGAGCGCGTCATGCGCGAATATGCCGAAAATGGCTCCAACCTGATTTTGGGGGAAGTTTTCGGTGTTGAACGTGCGGCCCGCAAGGTTGCCGCCCAGTATCCTGAAACCGCCTTTTTGATGGGATCAAGCTTCGGCCCGGAAGGCGAAAACTTCTCGGTCTTTGACAACTACATCCACGAGCCGAGCTATTTGGTTGGCATGGCGGCCGGTGCAGCCACCAAAACCAACAAAATCGGCATGGTCGGTGGTTTTGCCATCCCGGAAGTAAACCGCCTGATGAATGCCTTCATGGAAGGTGCCAAATCGGTCAATCCGGATGTTGAATTCATGGTGACCTTCATCAACAGCTGGTACGATCCGCCCAAGGCCAAAGAAGCATCCTTTGCCATGATCGATAAAGGTGCCGACATCATGTACGCCGAACGCTTTGGCGTTTCCGATGCCGCCAAGGAACGCGATATCCTTGCCGTTGGCAACGTGATCGACACCGCGGCGGATTACCCGTCGACCATTCTGGGCTCGGCCCTTTGGCACATGGAAGCCACCGTTGACCACGCGATTGAGGCGGTCAAAGCCGGTGAGTTCAAAGCCGAAAATTACGGCAAATTCAGCTACATGGAATATGACGGCGGCAGCGTTGTGCTTGACTCGGCACTTCTGCCCGATGGCACGGTTGCAGACGTCGAGGCCAAGAAAGCTGAAATTCTTGATGGCAAGTTCACCGTCACGGTGAATGACGAAGAACCGAAATCTTCTATGTAAGATTTCCTTAAAATGCAGGGCAGTTCGGTATAAAAGCCGACCTGCCCTTTCTTTTTGGGCCAACAGGCCACGCACCACATTATCGCCCCACAGCGTGACGCATAAAAACCAAACGGATTACCCGGATGTCATCTGCTGCGCACTCATCACATAAAACGTCCCCGGAACTGCTGCTTCAGCTTGCAGGGATTACCAAGAAATTTGGCCCGCTGATCGCCAATGATGCCATCGACCTTACGGTCCATAAGGGCGAAATTGTTGCCCTTCTTGGCGAAAATGGTGCGGGCAAAACCACATTGATGAACATCCTGTTTGGCCATTATGTCGCCGATGAAGGCACCGTCACGGTCACCAATCGCGATGGCAATCTTGAACAGCTTGAACCCGGCGCACCGCAAGCTGCCCTTGATGCCGGGATCGGCATGGTTCATCAGCATTTCACCTTGGCGGAAAACCTGTCGGGGCTCGATAACATTGTCCTTGGCACCGAACCGATTTTCAGACTGCGGCGCGACCGGACGGCGGCGCGCGCCAAGCTGGCGGATCTGATGTCGGGATCAGGCTTGAATGTCGATCTTGATCAGCCAGTGCACAAACTGACCGTCGGCGAAAAGCAGCGCGTTGAAATCCTAAAGGCGCTCTATCGCGACGCGCGCCTGCTGGTTCTCGATGAACCCACCGCGGTTCTGACCCCGCAAGAAGCCGATAGCCTGTTTGTCATCTTGCGCCAACTGGCCGCAACCGGCCTTGCGGTCATCATCATTGCCCATAAACTGGCCGAAGTCCTTGCCGTGTCACACCGCATTGCGGTTTTGCGCGGCGGTAAAAAAGTCGGTGAAATGCAAACCAGCGATGCCGATCATCGCTCAATTGCCGAACTGATGGTCGGTCGCGAGGTCCCGGTCAGCCGCCGCACCGAACGCGCACCGGGTGCGCCTGTGTTGCGGCTGTCAGATGTGACGATTGATCGTGGCGATGCCCGCCGATCACTTCATGGTGTAAGCCTGACCGCCTGCGAAGGTGAAATTCTTGGCATTGCTGGCGTATCGGGCAATGGGCAAGCCGCACTGGCACAATTGCTTGCTGGTCTTGATAAACCCGATAGCGGCACTGTCGAGATTTTTGAAGCAATCGTTACAAAATTCGATGCCCATCAATTTGCCCAGAACGGCATTGCCCGTATCCCCGAAGACCGCCATCACGATGGCATGGTCGGATCGATGACAGTTGCCGAGAACATCGCCATCGAAGATGTCCGGTCAAAGGATTACCAAAAATTCGGCTTCCTTGATTTTGCCGCCATTCGCAAACGCGCCGAACAGGCAATCAAGGATTACGATGTACGTTGCCCCGGCCCGGACGCATCGGCAAGATTGCTGTCAGGTGGCAACATCCAGAAGCTTATTCTGGCCCGGGTCTTGGAAAAATCACCAAAACTGATTTTGGCCAATCAGCCGTCACGCGGCCTCGACGTTGGCGCACAGTCCGAAGTCCATCGTCGCCTGCTTGAAGCACGGCAAAACGGGGCTGCCGTCATTCTGATTTCCGAAGATTTGGACGAACTTTTGACGATCTCAGACCAGATTGCCGTTATTCACGCCGGACATCTTTCATCAGCCATTCCAACCGATGCCATTGACCGATCCGAGCTTGGCCTGATGATGGCTGGACAAACCAAAGCCGACGCCCAACAAGCACCGATCAGCAACACCATCCATCAGGGAGAAACGCCATGATCCGGTTCGAACCCAGATCCAATCCCGGCCCGATCCTTGTCTATGGTGTTCCGGTTTTCGCTGCCGTCTTTGCCATCCTGCTTGCGGCTATTCCACTGGCCTTGGCAGGCGCGCCGATTATTGAGGCCTATGGCCTAATGATCAGTGGCGCATTTGGTTCGGTCTTTTCGATTTCCGAAATGCTGACCCGTGCCACACCCTTGATCCTGACCGGACTTGCGGCTGCCATCGCGTTTCGCGCCAAGCTTTGGAACATAGGTGCCGAAGGACAACTTTACATGGGGGCCATGGCCGCCGTTGTCGTTGGAACCGGTGTGATTGACGGGCCAAGTTGGGTCATGATCCCGGTGATTATGATTGCCGGGGCGCTCGCCGGGGCCTTGATGCTGATCGGGCCAACCTTGCTTAAAACCCGGCTTGGCGTTGATGAAGTGGTCACCACGCTTCTTTTGAACTTCATTGTTCTGCTATTTGTTCAGATGATGCTGGAAGGGGCTTTGAAAGACCCGATGTCGATGGGCTGGCCACAGTCCGAGCCGATCATCGACAGTGCCATTTTGCCCCCGCTTCTGGAACGCATGCGCGTACATTTGGGGCTGATCATTGCGCTGGTTGCCGCAAGTGGCTTGGCGGTTTTCGTTAAACGAACTGTGTGGGGATTTGAAATCCGTGCAGTCGGTGAAAACTCTGCTGCGGCAAAGTTTTCAGGCATTTCAGTGACCAAAACCATGATCCTCGTCGCCGCCCTTTCCGGCGGTTTGGCCGGGCTGGCTGGGGTTTCCGAAGTTGCCGGGACGCGTGGTTATCTCGCAACGGACCTGTCACCGGGATATGGCTATGCCGGGATTGTTGTTGCCATGTTGGCGCGCCTGTCGCCCGTGGGGGTGATTATATCGGCACTTTTCGTTGCATCGGTATTTGTCGGGGCCGATTCCATGAGCCGGGCGATTGGTGTTTCAAGCTATTTGGCCGATCTGATTGTTGCGATGTCGTTGCTGTGTGTTTTGATCGGCGGATTTTTGACCCGGTTTAAAGTCCGGTTCGACCGCAAAAAGACAGCCGGTTAAGGGGAAAAGACATGGAAATCATTGATATCCTTTTGGCCGCAAGTTTTTGGGAAGCCGCCATTCGCATCGCCACTCCGCTGATTTTCGGTGTTTTGGGCGCACTTGTTTGCGAACGGGCCGGTGTATTGAACCTTGGGATCGAGGGCATTTTTACCGCTGGTGCCATGGCGGGCTGGATGGCCGTTTGGCTGGGGGCTGGCCTATGGGGCGGGGTTTTGGTTGCCGCCCTTGCCGGGGGATTTTTCGGACTGATCCACGCGATCCTGACCGTACCGCTTGGCCTGAGCCAGCATGTATCGGGCATCGGGGTGACGTTACTTGCGACCAGTCTGTCGTATTTCACCTATCGCACCGCATTGCCCGATGTGTCATCGCCACCGCGGATCATCCCGTTTCAGCCGCTTGATATCCCGATACTGTCTGACTTGCCGTTTATCGGGCAGGCTTTATTTTCACAAACCGCGATGACGATGCTGGCCCTTGTGCTGGTGTTTGTCACCGGCTGGGTTTTGTATCGCACCCCGCTTGGCCTCGCGATCCGTGCCGTTGGTGACAACCCGTCATCGGTTGAAGCCCAGGGACTTTCGGTTTACGGATTGCGCATTGGTGCTGTTGTGGTCGGCTCGGCCATGATGGCGCTGGGCGGCGCCTTTTTGACCATGTCGGCCTTTGACGCATTTTTCTTTGGTATGATCAATGGTCGCGGCTGGGTCTGTATTGCGCTGACCGTCTTTGCCAGCTGGCGACCGGGTAAGGCGCTTATCGGCGCATTGCTGTTTGGCGCATTTGACGCGTTTCAGGTCCGCCTCCAAACCGAAGTCGGCGCGTTTTTCCCATCGCAAGTGTTCTTGATGATGCCCTATATCCTCTCGATCATTGCGCTGATCGTGGTTGCACGCAAAGCTGATTACCCCAAGGCGCTTTTGGTCCCCTGGTTCAAGGGGCAGCGCTGATCTGACAGCAGACCTCAAACCCGATTTCGCCACCACCAACCAAGGACGACACCATGCAGCCCGATCTGATCCTAAAAAATGCCAATATCGCCAATGGTGCAACGGGCGTTGATATCGCAGTTGTCGATGGCAAAATCGCCGAGATCAGTGAAAATCTTGATGTCCCTGCGCTTGAGGTGATTGATTGCGGCGGCATGCTCGTCAGCCCGCCCTTTGTCGACAGCCATTTCCACATGGATGCGACGCTGTCGCTTGGCCTGCCGCGCATGAATGAGTCTGGCACCCTTCTTGAAGGCATCGCACTTTGGGGGGAACTTAAACCGCTTTTGACCCCCGAAGCTGTTATAGAACGCGCTCTTAAATACTGCGATCTTGCCGTATCAAAGGGCCTGCTTGCGATCCGGACCCATGTTGATGTCTGCGATGATCGGTTGTTGGCGGTTGATGCGTTGCTTGACGTCAAAAAGCAGATCGCCCCGTATCTTGATCTGCAATTAGTTGCCTTCCCGCAGGATGGCTATTTCCGAAGTCCAACGGCCAAGCAAAACGTCATCCGCGCGCTTGATAAGGGTGTTGATGTGGTGGGCGGCATTCCGCATTTCGAACGCACCATGGCCGATGGGGCCGCCAGCGTCACAGAGCTTTGCGAAATGGCCGCAGACCGGGGTTTGCGGGTCGATATGCATTGCGATGAAACAGACGACCCGATGTCGCGCCATATTGAAATGCTGGCTTGTGAAACCCAGCGCCTTGGTCTTCAGGGCCGTGTGGCCGGATCGCATCTGACCTCCATGCATTCGATGGATAATTACTATGTATCCAAACTGATCGCCCTGATGGCAGAGGCCGAGGTTTCCGCAATAGCCAACCCGCTGATCAACATCACCATTCAGGGCCGTCATGACACCTATCCCAAACGCCGTGGCATGACCCGTGTGCCGGAATTGCGCAACGCTGGTCTGACCGTTGCCTTTGGCCATGATTGCGTTATGGACCCTTGGTACTCGATGGGGTCGGGGGATATGCTTGAAGTCGCGTCCATGGGGCTTCATGTTGCACAAATGACATCACGCGACGATATCCGGGCCTGCTTTAACGCCGTGACCACCGAACCGGCAAAGATCATGGGGATTGAAGGATACGGTATTGAAGTTGGCAGCAACGCCGATTTTGTCGTCCTGCAAGCCCGCGACACCATCGAAGCCATCCGCATTCGGGCCAATCGCCTATTTGTCATCCGGCGCGGTAAAATCATCGCCGAAACCCCGATGGCACAAACCCGCCTGCATCTGAATGACCGCCCGGACCATGTACGTGAACATGAATATGCACCGACCCTTTGATCCAAAGCCCGGTGATCGACATATCAAGCTGATCGGGGCGTAACCGCCGACCGAATAGAAACCATTACCCTCTGAACGGACGTCTCATGTTCTACGAACCTGGAAAAACCGCCCACAATCTTCCCCACGATCCTTTTAAGGCCTGCGTAGCACCACGACCGATTGGCTGGATTTCAACGGTGGATAAAGCCGGGAGACCAAACCTTGCACCCTATTCATTTTTCAATGCGGTGCATGGCAATCCGCCAATGGTGATGTTTTCGTCGGGGGGATCGGTCGATAGCCTGCGCAACGCACGCGATACCGGCGAATTTGTCGCTGCCGTCGCACCAAAATCCATGCTGCGCGAGATCAATTTCTGTTCGGCACCATTACCGCCGGGAGAAGACGAGTTTGAATATGCCGGGCTTGAAAAACTGCCCGCAACATGCGTCAAACCCCATCTGATCAAGGGTGTTCCGATCCACATGGAATGCGAAGTATTTCAGATCGTCGAATTGCCCAGTGCCAACCCGGAAAAGCCCTGCGCGATGGTGATTGGCACCGTGGTTGGTTTGCATATTGATGATGCGATCATTCGCGATGGCATGGTTGATATTACCCTGTTCGAACCGCTCGCCCGGCTGGGGTATCAGGAATACGCCAGCATCTCGGAAACCTTTACCGTCAAACGCGAAGATTTTTGGAAGTAACCACTGTTACTTGATCGCCGGTTTGTTTCATGAAAGCGACGCGCAAGCGCAAACAAACTGTCACAGAAAATCTCTAATGTGAAAAGCAACACAGTTCGCTCGAACATCAACCGGGCTTGAGCTGGGCTTTTTTACGTTTCTGATGATTTTTCTGGGGGCACTTTTATGAAACATACATTTGCGGCTGGCGTTGCCGGCATCGCAGCACTGCTTCTTGCCGGAACGGCAATGGCGGGCGAAGCCAAGATTTTCGAAACCAAAAGCGCAATCAACAACCTGTCGACGGTTATGGTTGATGGCGGCAAGGCACGTGATCTGACAGTCGGTCTGGGATCGGGTGCGTATCGTCGCCCAAGCGATCCGTCCAACATGTTCTATGCCGTGTCTGACCGCGGCCCGAACTTTGTTTGCGGTGATGTTGAAACCGTTCTTGGTGTTTCAGAAGACGCCGTTTGCCACGGCAACAAGGTCCGTGTCTATCCGACCCCGGATTATTCGCCGTCGATCTACACCATTTTCCTGGGTGACAATGGTACCTTTGACATCAAGGATGTCATCACCATCAAGGATCAAAACGGTGTTCCGCTGACCGGCCTGACCAACAAGCTGACCGTTGCCAAAACCGAAAAGCCGGTTGATGCAAACGGTAACGCGCTTGAACAGTCGGTATCGTCGATTGATGCCGAAGGCATCATTCGACTGACGGACGGCACATACTGGATTGGTGAAGAAAACGGCCCGTCGGTTCTTCATGTTGCCGCCGACGGCACGGTCATCGAACGCCTTGTTCCGGCTGGCTCGGAAAAAGACTTCGAAGGTGCTGCTTATAAAGTCAGCGGTGGTCTCCCGGCGATCCTTGTGAAACGCCAGACCAACCGCGGCATCGAATCGATGGCCGTATCACCAGACGAAACCAAGCTGTATTTCATGGTTCAAAACCCTCTGGCCAACCCGAATGCCGATGCGTACAAAGTAGCCAAGAACACCCGTCTGTTCGTCTATGACCGCGTATCTAAAAAGCTGAGCGGCGAATATATCTATCAGCTTGATGATCCGCAGACCTTCCGCAACGATCCGTCGAAGAAACAGAATGCGCCGCGCATCTCCGAAGTGCTCGCACTGGGCAATGATCGCCTTCTCGTTCTTGAACGCACCGATAAAACCACCAAACTTCACGAAATCAAACTCGACGGTGCAACCAACATTCTGGCAAGCCGCTGGGACGACATGTCGACCAGCCCGACACTTGAACAACTCAACGACCTTGGCAGCATCAAACTGACGGCTGTTACCAAGACGTTGCGGTTTGACAGTGCCGATTATCCGCAGGCCCCCAACAAGCTTGAAGGTCTGGCAATCATGGGTGATGGCGCACTTGCGATGATCAATGACAACGATTTTGGCATCAAGGGCGACCCGACCCAGGTTATCCTGATCGACGGTCTGGTTCAGGCGGATAAATACTGATTTTCAGCCTGTCTTTTACGGTACATCATTGCGGGAAAGCTGCCATGCGGCTTTCCCGCTTTTTTATTGCGTGAAATGGGCGTAAAAGCAGGCCCATGATGACAGAAAAACAGATATTCGATACGCCGGACGGCGTAGAATCCGTGATCGAGCCAATGGATGAAACGGGTTACCTTGCCCCTGTCGGGTTTGAGGAACAGTTGTTCAATGAACTTGGCGATGTCACCGAACGCCATGACCGTTTGATGTTCGCACCCGGTCCCGAACGGCGTGTGTTCTGGGCCCAGAATGTCTGGCGCAACCCGGTACGGATTGCGATTCCCTCGATCAAGGGTGCGGCCAAAATCCTGAAATTCAATCAGCGCAACTGGGCGATGTTCAAGTTTGACCATTTTTCCCGCGCCAAACTGATTGAGGCAAACTTGCCCCATGTGTCGGCCAAACGTCAGATCTTTGGCGAACCGGCCCCAACGGCACCGCTTGGCTCATGGACCCTGATTGATCCTGATACCATCATCGCGTCTGCTGATTGTTCCAGCCCTTGGAAAAACGGCGAGATCGAGTTTGAAGAAGACAAAGTAACACCGCCCAACCGGGCCTATTTGAAATTGTGGGAAGCCTTTACACGCCTTGGTGTGGGACCGCAGGCTGGTGATCGCACCATGGATCTGGGCGGAAGCCCCGGCGGTTGGACGTGGGTTTTGCATGAATTTGGCACCGATGTCATTTCCATCGACAAAGCCCGCCTTGATGCCAATATCGCCAAACTGCCGCGTGTTGATTTTCGTCAAGAAAGCGCCTTTGGCCTTAACCCGGAAGAAGTTGGCTATATCGACTGGCTGTGCTCGGATGTGATCTGTTACCCGGATCGCCTGTATCAATTGGTCAACCAGTGGATGGATGCCGCCATGGCAACCAACTTCATCTGCACCATCAAACTGCAAGGTGACACCGACTATTCCGCCATCACCCAGTTTGCAGATATCCCGGGATCAAAGGTTGTGCACCTTTATAACAACAAACACGAACTGACCTGGCTGAAAGTCCCCGGCGTGACCGATCAGGACTAGGGCCTGAACCCAATCATCATATCAAATTGCGGCGTTCAAATCAGGACGCCGCAATTTCCTTGATAGATGGATCAATCGGATAATAATCGCCTTTGTCCGCACAGAAAATCTGACCACCGGTTTTAAGGTCCTGACTGTCATCAAGGGTGCCGGGCATCAATGCCATATGATCGGATTTAACCGGGCGCCAGAAAATCCCTGAACCACATTCCTTGCAAAATCCCCGATCCGTCTTTGGCGATATCCGATACCACCGCAATCCGGCATCACGTACAAGCGTCAAAGCACTTTTATCAAAACCGGCATACGAACTGACATGGCCGTGTAATTTACGGCATAGTTGGCAATGACACATCACCGCATCTTCAAGCGGTGCCATCACGCTGTAACGCACCGCACCACAATGGCATCCACCGTCAAAAACGACGTTCGTGTCGGCTTTCTTAATCATGACAATGCCCCAAATCACAATTGATCCATGCGATTTAATTTATCGGGTGATCGGCATATCGCAAGGTGTTGACGTTGATCAAAACACCCGCAAATCAATTTCAGGCATGGATTTCAGACAAATATGTTTGAGATTGGCGAAAAGCAGTCCTATTCTGCGGCTTCTGATAAGGGCAGGATGAAGACGCCACCGCGCCATTCCCCGCCATCCAGTCCTGCCCAAATGTGATGGGATAACATGTCCGAAAACTCTTTCAATTATGACGTGCTCGTTATTGGCAGCGGTGCTGCTGGGCTGTCGACCGCCCTTAAGCTCGCCCCCCACGTAAAAGTTGCGGTTCTTTCCAAGGGAAAGATCGACGATGGTTCGACCAATTGGGCGCAAGGTGGCATTGCCGCAGTGCTTGATGCCGCTGACAGTATCGAAAACCACGTGCGCGACACGCTGATTGCCGGGGCTGACCTGTGCAAGCGTGAAACGGTCGAATATGTTGCGGCCAATGCACCGCGTGCCATTGCATGGCTTGATGAACTTGGCATTCAATTGACCCGCGATCCGGCAGGCGGGAATGATCAACCGTTTCATCTGACGCGTGAAGGTGGGCACAGCCACCGTCGCATTGTCCATGCTGCTGATGCCACCGGGCGGGCTGTTCAAACCACGCTTCAAGGCCAGGCCGCCAATCACCCCAACATCAAGGTTTTTGAAAACTTTCTGGCAATTGATCTTGTCACCGACCGAAAGTTTGGCGGCGAAGGCCGACGTTGTATCGGGGCGTACGCGCTTGATCTCGAAACCGGGCAAGTAAAATCATTTAATGCCCGCACCGTCGTGCTGGCAACTGGTGGTGCCAGCAAAGTCTATCGATTCACCTCCAACCCGGATGGCTCGACCGGCGATGGCATTGCCATGGCATGGCGTGCCGGGTGCCGGGTGATGAATATGGAATTCAGCCAGTTCCACCCCACATGCCTTTATCATCCACAAGCCAAGTCATTCCTGATTACCGAAGCCGTACGGGGCGAAGGCGGCAAACTGCTATTGCCCGATGGCACGCGTTTCATGGACCGCTTTGATGAGCGCGGCGAACTGGCCCCGCGTGACATTGTCGCGCGTGCCATTGACCATGAAATGAAACGTCTGGGAGCCGATTGCGTTTACCTTGATATCACCCACAAGGGGCCTGATTTCATTCGCGAACACTTCCCGACCATCCATGAAACCTGCCTGACCTATGGCATTGATATGACCAAGCAACCGATCCCGGTTGTGCCAGCAGCCCATTACACATGCGGCGGGGTTTTGACCGACCTTCGCGGGCGTACCGACCTTACCGGGCTTTACGCGATAGGGGAATGTGCCGGTACTGGTTTGCACGGTGCAAACAGATTGGCATCCAATTCGCTTTTGGAATGTCTGGTGTTTGGCGAAGCCGCCTCAAAAGACATTATCGAGGCCCTGCCGGTCGAAGATCATTTCAAACCAATCCCCGAGTGGGACGAAACCGGCATTACCGACTCAGACGAAGAAGTCATTGTTGCCCATAACTGGGAACAGTTGCGCAACGTGATGTGGGACTTTGTCGGCATTGTCCGCACCACCAAACGGGTTCAGCGCGCCCAGCACAGGGTTGATTTGTTGCTGTCGGAAATTGACGAATATTATGGCAATTTCCGCGTCACCAATGACTTGCTCGAACTGCGCAACCTGTCGGTTGTTGCCAAACTCATCATTCAGTCGGCCCTGTGGCGCCGCGAAAGCCGCGGCCTGCATTACACCACCGATTATCCCGAACTTGATGAAAGCGGATCACCGCGCCAGACAATTCTGGTACCGGAAAACTTCGCCGGCCGCTGGGTCATTTCCGGTCAGTGGAAAACCTGATCCATTGGTAGCATAATCAAACAGGAACAAGAAGCATGACCGGACAAGCCAAACTTATCGGGATCGCGCGTAAGGCGAAATCGCGCGCCCCGATGGAGACGCTCGAACAAATCACATGTTCGACGGCATTGGGCGTGGATGGCGATTATCGGGGAAAATTGCGTAAACGTCAGGTTACCATCCTGTCGAACGAAGACTGGCAAACAGCCTGCGCGGTTATTGATCGAACAGATCTTCCCTGGACGACCCGGCGCGCAAACCTTCTGGTCAGCGGCATCCCCCTTCCGCGTGACATCGGAGCCAAAATTTCAATTGGCTCAGTCGTGTTTGAAATCACCGGGGAGACCGACCCGTGTCGCCGGATGGAAGACGCCGCAAAAGGCCTTGAAGAAGCCCTTCGTCCAGATTGGCGCGGCGGTGTGACATGCCGTGTCATCAAAGACGGCACCATTCAATGTGGCGACACCGTGCACATCACATCGATGGTCGATTGACACCTTCGGTAGATTATACTTAGGGTCTACCTTTAAATACGGGCTAATCGAACCAACCTGATTAAGGGATATCAATTGCCTGGGTTGGGATGGGTCATTACGCCATGAGCCCATAACGCTTCGCGGTGCAAGCTGGTTTCGAGTTGCTTTAACGCACAACCGACTTGCTGATGAAACGTGTTGAGACTGTCCCGTATTTTCTAAATCTCGGCTGAGAAAGCTAGGAGATCGATTTGTGAAACCAGCGCCCGTTCCTTCTGACGAAGTTGATCGTCAAAAATCACTCGAAGCAATGGGATTGCTCTCAACGCCGCGCGATCCGGAACTTGATCGCATTACGCGGCTGGCCGAACGTTTGTTCGGATCCGATATCGTTGCGATATCGTTACTCGACAATGATCGGCAATTCTTTAAGTCGCGCGTAAATCTTTCTGTTTCAGAAACAGGTCGCGACATTTCATTTTGTGGCCATGCGGTGATGCATGATGCACCACTTGTTGTCTCCAACGCGCTTGATGATGATCGGTTTCACGACAACCCACTTGTGACAGGGGGCCCAGAAATCCGATCATACCTTGGCGTTCCGATTTCCAATCAGCAAGGATACAAGCTTGGCACGCTTTGCATCATTGATAGCAAAAAACGCGATTTTACAAAGGACGAAATCGCAACGCTTCAGGACCTTGCCCATTGGGTCGAAACCGTAATTGCGCTGCGCTATAGCGAACGCAGCCAGAAACAACTTCTCGAAGACCTCAATACCGCACAACGTGACGTTCTGATTGATACGCTGACAGGTATATGGAACCGGCGCGGGCTTGAAGAACTGCTGGGGCGCGAGATTTCATCGGCACAAATCAAAAGCGCGCCGGTTGGCATCTTCATGCTTGATATTGATCATTTCAAACGGGTCAATGACACCTATGGTCATTTGATCGGCGACAAGGTGATACAGTCGATCTCTGAAATCATGGCATCCAGCATGCGCGACCAGGACATCATCGGGCGGTTTGGCGGTGAAGAATTCGTCTGTATTCTGCCCGGGTTGCGCCTGGAACGGATGATGTATCTTGGCTACAAGCTTTGCGAAACATTCCGTGAGCAATGCAAAGTCACCAACAAAGACGGCGAGCTGGTGTCGGTGACGGTAAGTGTCGGTGCGACATGGTTATCGCCGCACGCGACGACGAAATACAGTTCCGATCAGGTATTACAAACGGCCGACGATGCCCTGTACGAAGCAAAAGAAGGGGGTCGTGATACGGTGCGTTACATCCCGCTTGATGAACATGGCAGCCTTGAAACGCTCGAAGAATAATAAACCGACCACGTTTAGACAGGTTGCAGCAGGCATCTGAAGTCTGGGTCAAACCACGTCTTAATCAAAAAATGCTGACTTGATCCTGTTTCCAAAATCCCTAAAACTTGACCGTCAAAAGGGCTTTGGGGCATCGGGGGATGAAGAGTGAAATCCGCACAGCGGCCAGATAACGAATATGCCCGTCAGAAATCCCTTGAAAGCATGGGTATTCTGACCAGCAAAGCCGACCCGGAACTGGACCGCATCACACGTGTTGCACAGCGTATCTTCGGCTCGGAAGTCGTTGCGATTTCACTTCTCGACAATGATCGACAGTTTTTCAAATCCAACATCAATCAACCGACAACCGAAACCCCGCGTGACATTTCATTTTGCGGCCATGTGATTAATGACGATGTCCCGTTTGTCGTCGAAGATGCAACAAGCGATCAGCGTTTCACCGATAATCCATTGGTCACTGGCGTTCCGCATGTTCGGGCCTATGCCGGTGTGCCTTTAACCAATCCAGATGGCTTTAAAATCGGCGCCCTGTGTATTGTGGACAGCGTCGCGCGCACATTCTCTGCGGAAGACATTCAAATTCTTGAAGACTTGGGGCATTGGGCCGAAACAACCATCGCCATACGCTATGGTGCGCGCAGTCCACAACAGGTCCTTGATGATCTCGAACCGGCCAAACACCGGATGCTGATTGATCCATTGACCGGCATCTGGAACAAAACCGGTATTGTTGAATTTCTTCATCGTGAGCTGATCAATGCCAGACTGCAAAACACACCGCTTGCAATATACCGGTTTGAAATTGATCAATTTGATAAGCTGGAACAGAACTACGGCGATGAAACAGCCGAGCATATCATTCAGGCTATTTCTGCGGCCATCACATCAAGCCTGCGTGACCGCGATGTCGTCGGGCATATTGATGGTTCCGATTTTGCCTGTCTGATGCCAACAGTCCGTGAAGAACAGACAAGCTTTCTTGGCTTCAAACTCTGTGACACCGTCCGCGAACAGTGCCGGTTCTATGATGCTGACGGCAACCCCACCCGCATTACCATCAGTGTTGGCGCAACATGGGCACCACCGGTGGCAAAGCAACATTTCACGGCAAATCAAATTCTTGGCGTTGCCCAAGAAGCCCTTGGATCAGCAAAATCACAAGGTATTGAAAACGTTGTCTATAAAGCGCTCAGTATTCCCGCCACATAGGTTAGACATCCTGTCTGCCAGCCGCGGACAGCCACTTGCGGTTAACAAACGCTGCCATTTCAGCCATCGACATGTTTGCAAGTTCCGCCACCCCAATATAGGGATCACCCGAAAGCCTTAACAACTGCGCAAACGCCGGTTCGGTTTTCACATTCTGGCGCTTAAGTGCCCGAACACGCTTTGCGAAATCGGGTCCAAGCAGGGAAAGAATTCTGGCCTCTGCCAGCATATGGATAAATCCGTATTGGGCTGTACTCGGGCAATCGGTTGCAAAAATCTCAACTTCAAACCCGTTACAATCACTCCCGGCGCACTCAAATCGTACAACACTAGCCACCCCGACATTGTTTGTCGGCGCGCGCTGGTGACGACGATAGTGTGGGTAACTCGAAAATGTGCTGTCGACACAGTCATTGAACCGCGACAGATCGACCGCATGGCACAGGATATCTATATCGGACTGTTCCGTGTTGATCGCGATTGGCAAGGTTCCCGCGATCACCGGATCAAATTCCGCCAAAAGGCCAAGAATATCCGCGTGCTGCAACGCCAAAGCTGCGTTTGCGCCAACCTCAGATGCCTGTTGCAGTTTTTCCAACCCGTGAAAGGCCGCCGCACATAAGGGATCAGGCCAATCCATCACCGTTTGGTTCATGATCAAATCCGTTCTGTTTCTTGACCCTGCGTTACGCAAAGGTGATACCTAACGCAACACTTCCTTCCAATCCCTTGGTTGCAATACGCTTTTCCGCGCGGTTTTCTTGCCACCCCACGTATCGGATCCATCTGTAAGATGCTTGACATCCTTGCCATCACCACACCGATTTTCCTGATTATCGCGGTTGGCTATTTTGCCGTTTATCGCAACATCGTTCCACAGACCATTGTCCGGGGCATGGGGGCATTTGTCATGAACTTTGCCCTGCCATGCCTTTTAATCCGGGCCATGGCGCAACGCGATATTTCCGAGATCATCGAACCAATTTATCTGATGGCTTATGGCGGCGGATCGCTCATCGTGTTCGCATTCGGATATTTTTACGCCCTTAAAATTGCGAAGAAAAAGCAACCAAACGCAACACTTCAGGGCACGGGAATGTCGTTTTGCAACAGCGGATTTGTCGGGTATCCCATTGCTTTGCAGCTATTGGGACCAGCCGCCGAGGTGGGTTTGGCCCTATGTGTGATGATCGAAACCCTTGTGATGATGCCAATGGCACTTGTTCTGGGCGACAGTGGCCAGAACGAGGATCAAAGCAAAGGGCGCGTTTTGGGCAAGGCGTTCCTTAATCTTGGCAAAAGCCCGATCATTATCGGCATTGTCGTTGGTCTGTGTATTTCGCTTTCAGGATGGGTCATTCCGCGCCCGATTTTTACAGCCGTCGATATGCTGGCGTCGGCATCCGGGCCAGTCGCCTTGTTTGTCATCGGCGGCGGTCTGGTGGGACTTAAACTTAAAGGTCTGCGCGCCGATCTTGCCCGCATCGTCAGCGGAAAACTAATTTTGCATCCGCTGGCAGTTTTCACACTGGTTTGGCTGCTTCCTGATATTGATCCGATCATGCAAATCGCCTGCGTTTCTTTTGCCTGCTCCCCGATGCTCAGCATTTTTCCAATACTGGGGCAACGCTATGGCCATGAAGGATTATGTGCCGCATCTCTAATGGTTGCAACCTCACTGTCCTTCATTACCATCAGCACCGCATTGTGGCTGCTTGACCTGACACAGGCTTTCGGACCACTGCCCTGAAGACCGGCGGATCAGAACGCCTTTTCTCTTTGGCGTTCTGATTGCGATATCGGTCAAACTCGTCTTAGCGCGGCGGCTTGCCAAGTGGGGGGCGTTGGCCGGGGAAACCCTCTCGACCCGGTTTGGGGCGTCCGCCGGGACCACCCGGGGGACCGCCATTTGGCCCCCCAGCTTTGCCACCAGCCGGCATGCCGCCCGGTCCCTTGTCAAAACTGGGATCTGAAATGCCGGCCAACATGCGTGGAATAAACGGGAAAGACTCAGTTACGAAATAGGCATATGTGCCGTTTGGATATTCCGGGGTGATCGTTTCGCGGCCGTTGGCTTCATCCAAATCACCAAGGCCCGGAACAAATTCAAAATCCTCGCCATACGTGCCGTCATATTTTCCACCCGGACCACCTGGGCGGGTACCGCTTTTGACCTGCCATGAACTGCGCAATGGTGTGATCGGCGAATTCGGATCATTGGGGTTTTCATAGCCAAACATTGCATAAATCGGAAAACCATCGGCGGCAAAACCGATGCGAATGGAATGCTGATCTGGTGACCAGCTTTTGATCAATCCCTTGGGTACACCGTGATAATGATACGTGCCGTTTGGCTGCACATGGGCATTGTTCTGATCAAGCCCCAAATCCAATGTCGGTGAAATCGCCTCGTAGCGCCAACCCGATTGGCGGTCACGTTGCCAGAACTCCGCCGTAAACGG
Source organism: Thalassospira sp. GB04J01 (assembly GCF_000751115.1). NCBI lineage: Bacteria > Pseudomonadati > Pseudomonadota > Alphaproteobacteria > Rhodospirillales > Thalassospiraceae > Thalassospira > Thalassospira sp. GB04J01. The sequence goes on from NZ_CCDX020000012.1 coordinate 361,084, forward strand.
ATCAAAGGGCACACCATTTACCGCGACACCAAATAAATTGCGCGGGTTGGGCATGAACCGGCCACTGCGTTCAGGATTAATCGGCAATCGAAATTCGAACGACTGAGCCTTGATTGAATTCGGGTTGCTTCTATTGGGGAAACTTCCCATGGAATGGTCCGGGATCGCATTGGATGTGATGTAACGATACCGACTGTCTTCGCGAATGTTGACTTCGTTGCTGAGCGCCCATGCCTGATGCATGGGATTTAAGACCATCCCCCCCAACGGCAACATACCCATCCCAACCAGAACATTCCGACGCATGCGGTCAACGTCATCACGATTGTCACCGGCATATTGCCCCTCATCCATCGGTTCATGGATATGGGAATGTGCGTCATGGCGATGCGCATGATGATGACCATCATGGTCTTGATGTGCTTGTAATGCGTGAAGCTGACGACGTGTTATTTTAGACAACAGACTTTCCCCCAAAGAATGTGACGTCACCCATTATTTGGGGATGACGTCACAAGGGTCCAGTCCAAATTTCGCCTACCCGGGAATTTCACCGGCATGGGCAAGGAGTTCCTCGGCCTCGCGGAGCTCCTGTTGCTGTGCCCACATCTCGGCATAAAGCCCCTCTTGGCTCAAAAGGTCCTGATGACGACCGCGCTCGGCCACCTGTCCATCGCGAAGAACGATGATCTCATCAGCATCAATCACGGTTGAAAGACGGTGCGCAATGATCAAGGTTGTGTGCCCGCGTGACACGTCGCGCAACGCCTGCTGGATATCCTTTTCGGTCCGGGTATCAAGGGCGGAGGTGGCTTCGTCAAAAATCATGATTTTCGGGCGTTTAAGCAACATACGCGCAATCGACACACGCTGTTTTTCACCCCCCGACAGTTTAAGACCACGCTCGCCGACTTTGGTTTTGAACCCTTCGGGCAGGCCTTCGATAAAGCCGTCGATGCTGGCAAGTTTGGTGACATCTTCGATTTCGGACTGCGCAGCCCCCGGACGCCCGTAGGAGATATTATAGGCAATCGTGTCGTTAAACAGAACGGTGTCCTGCGGCACGATCCCGATTTCCCGACGGAGCGAGTTTTGCGTCACATCGCGGATATCCTGCCCGTCGATGGTGATCCGTCCTGCCGACACGTCATAGAACCGGAACATCAGCCGCGTCAGCGTCGATTTACCTGCCCCACTTGGCCCGACAACCGCAACCGTCTTGCCCGCTGGCACCTCAAAACTGACACCCTTTAGGATCTCGCGGTCCGGGTTATAGGAAAACTTTACATCCTCAAACCGGATGGCCGCATCGCTGCATGCCAGCTCAGCCGATCCTGCCTTGTCTTCAACTTCCTTGTCGACGTCGAGCAACGAAAACATCCGTTCCATATCGGTAAGAGACTGTTTGATCTGACGATAGACAAACCCAAGGAAGTTGAGCGGCATATAAAGCTGCAACAGGTAGGTATTGACCAGCACAAAGTCACCAACCGTCATGTTGCCGTCCTGAACGCCCTTGGCCGCCAAAAGCATATTCAGAACCAACCCAACGGCAATGATCGCACCCTGCCCGATGTTGAGTTTTGACAACGATACCTGAGACAAAACAGCAGCCGTTTCATACCCACGCAGGGCCGCATCATAGCGCTTTGCTTCGTGGGGTTCGTTGTTGAAATATTTGACCGTCTCGTAATTGATCAGGCTGTCGATGGCCTTGGTGTTGGCTTCGTCATCACGCTGGTTCATTTCGCGGCGGAACTTCATCCGCCATTCGGTGACGATCAGGGTAAAGGCAATATAAATCACGATGGTGACAAACGTGATCAGCGCAAACCAGAAATCATACAGCGCCCACAGAATTGCCGAGACCATGAAAATCTCAAGCAGGGTAGGCAAAATATTGAACAGCATGAAGGACAACAGGAACTCAATCCCCTTGACCCCGCGTTCAATCGCCCGCGACAACCCGCCCATCTGACGGTCCAGATGGAACCGCAACGAAAGCCCGTGAAGATGTTCAAATACACCAAGGGCAGATGTGCGAATGGCACGTTGTGCCACCTTGGCAAAAACCGCATCACGCAATTCGCCAAAGGCCGACACCAGAATGCGCACCATCCCGTACCCGACAATCAGGGCAACGGGGACAACTATCAATGATGTGGTATCTGTGCCACTAGACGCGGCCTGGCCAGTTTTCTGTCCTGCCCCGCCCAACGCATCAACGGCATATTTGTACAGTACCGGCATATAGACATTGGCAACTTTTGCCCCGACAAGAAACAACAGGGCAATGACGACACGTGCGCGAAGCTCAAACTCGCCGCGTGGCCACAAATACGGCAAAAAGTTCTTAACAACGCCAAGCTCTGCGCGCGCAGTTGACTGGCCGGAACCCATATTTTTCAAAATCTTATCCCCAAATGGTCACCGGCGGCATTGCGGTATGCTCTGACGGTGTGCCTTTTCATTCTGTCATCAACAAATGGAACGGCACACCCGGTTTGGCAAGCTTAAGTCGACTTGACCCCGTCGGAGCAAACCGCACTGTCCTAAAGAGAATCGTCGCAGGCTCGATCACGGATAAGTATTTTGATCCCAAGATCATTGCGGATAAACGGTTTGCGGTCTATTTTGTCAATTTGTTGATAAAATCACAAAAAGAACGATCCATCATGCGGATCGAAGACGCACACGCTTAAAGGAACGGAAACAGGACCATGACGGCTCTTGCCAGTATCAAAAACCAGGATATCGCAGCAATGATGCGCGATATGGGCATCAATGCACGCAAAGCAGCGCTGGAACTTGCACAGGTCCCGTCAGAACCAAAAATCTCTGCCCTGAAAGCGGCGGCTGCCAAGCTGCGCGAGAATGCAGATGCGATCCTTGCCGCCAATGCCAAGGATATGGAAGCCGGTCGTGTCAAGGGACTAACCGACGCCCTTCTCGATCGTTTGGCCCTTGATCCGGCCCGGATCGAAGGCATGGCAGCAGGTATCGAGGCCGTTGCAGAACTGCCCGACCCGGTCGGTCGTGAACTGGCACGTTGGAGTCCCGAACATAACGGGCTTGATATTGCGCGCGTTTCGGTACCGCTTGGCGTCATCGGGATCATTTATGAAAGCCGCCCGAACGTCACCGCAGATGCCAGTGCGATGTGCATCAAATCTGGCAATGCTGCGATCTTGCGCGGTGGGTCGGAAAGTTTTCATTCGTCACGCGCAATTTTTGACTGCATGGCTAAAGGCATTGCCAAAGCAGGCCTACCCGACAATGCCATCCAGATGATCCCGACGACAGATCGTGCCGCTGTGGGCGAGATGCTGAAACTGTCCGATTATATTGATGTGATTGTACCGCGCGGGGGGAAATCCCTGATTGCGCGCATCACCGATGAAAGCCGCATTCCGCTGTTTAAGCACCTCGAAGGGCTGTGCCATACCTATGTCCATGCCAGCGCCAATCCGCAAAAGGCTGTCGACATTGTCGTCAATGCCAAGATGCGCCGTGTCGGTGTGTGTGGCTCAACCGAAACCATCCTGATCGACAGCTCTGTTGCCGGTCGCCTTCTGCCGCGCATTGCCGAAGCCCTTGTCGCTAAGGGGTGCGAGTTGCGCGGCGATGACATCGCGCAATCAATTGACGGCCATATCAAACCGGCTACGGACGAGGATTGGGTGACCGAATATCTTGATGCAATTGTTTCGATCAAAGTCGTCAACGGCGTTACGGATGCAGTTAATCATATCAATACGTACGGCTCTCACCACACTGATGCGATCATTGCCGAAAATGCAGCCGCCGCCACGACGTTCATGAACGGAGTTGATTCGGGGATTGTGATCGTCAATGCATCAACCCAGTTCGCCGATGGTGGTGAATTTGGTATGGGGGCGGAAATTGGCATTTCTACGGGCAAGCTGCATGCGCGCGGACCGGTCGGAGTCGAACAGCTGACAAGTTATAAATACATCGTTCGCGGCACAGGCCAAACGCGCCCATGATTGCTGCTGCACCAAGATCACATTTGGCCCCACCACGGGTCGGTTTGCTAGGCGGGTCGTTTAATCCCGCCCACGAAGGCCACCTGCATATCTCGCTTGAGGCATTAAAACGCCTGCAACTTGATGCGGTATGGTGGCTTGTGTCACCGCAGAACCCGCTGAAGTCGCGCGATGGCATGGCTGACCTCGCGGATCGCTTTGATTCTGCACTAATGATGGCAAAGCATCCCCGCATTGTGGTTTCTGCAATTGAAACCGAGCTCGGAACCCGCTATACGGCGGACACTCTTGCAGCCTTGCAACGTCGCTTTACCCAAACACGATTTGTTTGGCTGATGGGAGCAGACAATCTGGCCCAGTTCCATAAATGGAAATGGTGGGACAGGTTGATTTTGCATGCTCCCATTGCGGTTATCGACCGTGAAGGGTATTCTAACAAGGCATTGTCCGGGACCGCTGCGCGCCGTATGGAACGTTGGCGCATCCCGATGGACAAGGCGGGTTTGCTGGCCGATCTAAATGTTCCGGCCTGGGTATACCTGCCAATCAAGCGCCATCCGGCATCTTCGACCGCAATTCGCGCCGAAGGCAGATGGCAGGTGTAAGCAACGCGGTGAATTTTGCTGTCGGCGACATGCCGGGGCATCCCGCGGAAAATTAAGGTGGCGACCATAGGTACCGCAAAAACAACTCTGAACCCGAGCGAAATGCTTTCGCTGATCCAGAGTACTCTCGCAGAAGACAAGGCAGAAGACATTGTCACCATCGAACTGACCGACAAGACGTCGATTGCAGATCATATGATCATTGCAACCGGTTCATCGTCACGTCGTGTCGCTTCCATGGCAGAACATATTGTCGAAGCCATCAAAGCCGCTGGACAAGGCCGCGCTGCCGCCGAAGGCAAAGAACAGGGTGACTGGGTGCTGGTTGATACCGGCGACGTCATTGTTCATCTGTTCCGCTCGGAAGTACGTGCGTTCTACAACATCGAAGAGATGTGGGGCGTTGAAAATCCGGCACTCAAACAGCAGGCCGCGCGACTGTACTAACAGTCAGCACCCTTTGTTTGGGCATGTCGCTGGCCTGCGTGCAATCAGGCGGTTGCACGCAGTATCGGCTTCATACTGCGCGATGTTGTCAAGACGACACTCAAGATAACGGCCCGGTCAAAGGTCTGGATCAAACGTATGCAAATTACTCTTGCTGCTGTGGGCCGCATGAAATCTGGCCCGGAAAAAGACCTGTTTGACCATTATGCCGCGCGCCTTCGCTGGCCATTCGTTGTCCGCGAAGTCGAAGAAAAGAAAAAACTCCCCCCCAATCAGCTTAAAGACCGCGAAGCAGAACTTCTGCTGGGCGTCATCCCTGACAACGCGTTCGTTGTCGCCCTTGATGAACGCGGCAAGGAATACGGATCGATCGAGTTTTCCCAAAAACTTGAAGGCTGGATTGACCAATATGCCGGCAATATCGCATTCGTGATTGGCGGAGCAGACGGGCACGGGCCCGCCTTGAAATCGCGCGCCAATACGCTTTGGTCACTGGGTAAGGCCACGTGGCCTCATATGCTGGTGCGAGCCCTTATTGCCGAACAGCTTTTCCGCGCCCACGCCATCCAGACCAACCATCCCTACCACCGCGAATAACCCACCCCGGCGGATTAAACTTCGCTCATTACACTCGCGAAAAGAAAACTGCGGCGGGTGATGAAACAGGCACGCCTGAGCAAAGATCATAAAACAGGAATCGCACCAGAACGGTTTGGCTCCGGCGCGATTTTCCGTTTTTTAATGCAATCCGTATTGGGAACGGACAACCCCTGAATTATAGCGCTCGGTGGCCAGCAATTTCGGCTTAATCCCACCCGCATCTTGCCCGAACAACGAAATCCCCTGTCCGAGAACTTCGGGAACCGTAAAGATATCAAGCTGGTCGGCAAAACCACCAAACAGGAACTGTGTCACCACCGATCCCCCACCAACGATCCAGATGTCACCATCATCAGCCCGGTTGCTCCGCAGTTGATCAACCAGTTCGATGATGCTGCCACCATAGGCCTCTGTATTGGCCGGGCGGTCTTTTGGCAACTCACGGGATGTCAAAACGATGGTGCGACAGTCCTCATACGGCCAGTCGCCAAATTGCATGACCTGATCAAAGGTCTTCCGGCCAATAATCAAGGTCCCGACGGTGTCCAGAAAGCTATCAAAATCGAATTCCGCCGGATCATATTGATCCAGCCAGTCGACCGCACCATTGGCACGCGCGATAAAGCCATCCAGACTGACCGCAATGTAAATGCGGAACAGCTTTTTGCTCATGTGTTTATATCCAACCTTTGGTGGGGTCTTTGCCCCTTTTCCCTCAATCAACCATAACAGATTGCCAACCAACGATGGCAATAAAGAGGCCAGACACATCAATGCCTCCGAACATCACATCCGAAGGCATTGATTTCACACCCTATTCTTCCGAACAGCTTTTAGCACTCAACAACGTTCACATTAACCGCAAGACCACCCTGGCTGGTTTCCTTGTACTTACTTTGCATGTCGAGTCCCGTTTGGCGCATGGTTTCGATCACCTTATCAAGTGACACTGTGTGCTGCCCATCACCACGCAGCGCCAGCCGGGCTGCATTGATCGCCTTAACCGCCCCCATGGTATTGCGTTCGATGCAGGGCACCTGCACAAGCCCGCCAATCGGATCGCAGGTCAGACCAAGATTATGCTCCATACCAATTTCGGCGGCATTCTCAACTTGTTCTGGCGTTCCGCCCATGACCGCACACAAAGCCCCGGCAGCCATTGAACAGGCAACCCCGACCTCCCCCTGACAGCCAACCTCGGCAGCCGAAATCGATGCACGCTTTTTATAGATCGATCCAATCGCCGCTGCCGTCAGAAGAAACTCACGAATTTTAATCTGGCTGGCATTGGCCCCGAACCGTTCGTAATAGCGCAGCACTGCTGGAATAACCCCGGCCGCCCCGTTGGTCGGTGCGGTCACAACCCGCCCACCCGCAGCATTTTCTTCGTTCACCGCGAGCGCATAAAGATTAACCCAGTCGATCACGGTCAGCGGATCTCGAAGGCCCGCTTCAGGTTTGTCGGTTAACTCATGATAAAGCTTGCTGGCCCGGCGTTTGACTTTTAGTCCGCCAGGCAAGATACCATCGGTTTTGCAGCCCCGATCAATGCAGGCCATCATCGCGCCGTGCACCCGATCAAGAAATTCGATGGTTTCCTCAGCCACCCGCCAGCTTTGCTCGTTGGCCATCATGATGTCGGAAATCGACTGTCCTTCACGCTTACAGATCTCCATCAGCTCATCGGCTGATGAAAATGGGAATGGCAGGGTAATGTTATCGCCGGAATATTCCGCCCCACGATCATCGCCAGACACAATAAACCCACCACCGACCGAAAAATATTCCTGTGCGTGGATTTTAACCCCATCACCGTCAAAGGCGGTAATGCGCATGCCGTTGGGATGCTGCGGCAGAGTTTCGGTAAAATGAAAAACCAGATTGGTATCGCGGTTAAACGCCACCGCATGCTGCCCATACAGTGAAAGCTGCTTATTGGCGTCAATCGCGGCAATGGTTGGGGGGATTTGGTCGGGATCGATGCTGCGCGGCCGTTGCCCGCAAAGCCCCATAATCACCGCCGTATCGGTCGCATGTCCCTTGCCGGTCAGGGCAAGCGAGCCATACAAATCGACAATCACACTGCCTGTATTGGCCAAAAGATTGCGCGCTTCAAGCTCAAGACAAAACCGGTATCCCGCACGCATCGGGCCAACCGTATGCGAACTCGATGGTCCGATCCCGATGGTATAAAGATCGACAACAGACAGGTTTACATCATGTGATGATCTGTCTTGCGATCCCGAAGAGGGATCGGTGGCGGGAACATTGGTCATAAAGGGCCTCCTTCACGGCTCTTGAACGCGCGAAAAGTCGCGCCGTTTGCGAACCGGTGTCTCGCCCCCTCTGTCCCTTGACCTGAGATTGTACCCCTGTTTGCAAAAACAATGTTTCTGCCAACCGGATTTCATCCTTCGGTGGAATCCGAACATCGCCCTGATATGTTAGATGCGACTTTCTTTTTCTCTCTCCAGAGCCTCAATCCGCGACGGTCCATCTGCCTGAGAGTTTTTTGGGGCGATTGCTCCTTCGGCGCCGACCACGGCAATGGTCGAACTCTCCCGTCACGGTACGAGATGCCATAAATGTCACCTCTGAGGATCACCGTTGTCGGCAAGAGTATCCGTGCACTGCTCGCCTGTCAAAAAGCAGCTTTGCACCTGCAAAAAATTCACCTGTCGGGTAGCTGCTATCACGGGGGTTTCATGCTAAATTACCGGTATCGAACATTTTCCTGATGTGATTGACGGCTGTCCCACCCAGTGCGCACAACAGGATTTCTGGCGAACAGTCCTGTAAGTCACCATATTTACAGGAAATTCAGCCTTTATCTGTATTTGTATTCTTATCTGTGGGGTTTATGAACGTGACTGAGTTGAATTCCGTAAAGCGCCCGCGTCCTGTGGTGCTGTGCATTCTGGACGGCTGGGGATATCGTGAAGAAACCAAGGACAACGCTGTTGCCTTGGCCAACACGCCTGTCTGGGATGAACTTTATGCCACCTATCCGACCGGTTTTTTAAAGGCCTGTGGTCTGGATGTTGGCCTGCCCGAGGGTCAGATGGGCAATTCGGAAGTCGGTCACATGAACCTTGGGGCTGGTCGTGTTGTCATGCAGGAACTGCCCAAAATTGACGAAGCTGTCAAAACCGGTTCCATTGCCAACACCGATGCGGTCAAAAAAATCATCGCCACACTGACCGACAGCAAAGGCGTTTGCCACATCGCCGGTCTCCTGTCGGACGGTGGGGTTCATTCCCATCAAGTCCATATGGCAGCCTTGGCAAAGATTATTGCGCGGGCTGGGATTCCAGTCAAAATCCATGCGTACCTTGATGGGCGCGATACCGCGCCTAAAAGTGCCGCCAAATTCCTTGAGAAATTCCGCGCCCTTATTGGAGATGCCAAAGTTGAAATTGCCACAGTGACCGGTCGCTATTACGCGATGGACCGTGACAATCGCTGGGAACGTGTCAGTCAGGCCTATTTTGCAATGGTGCAGGGCAAAAATTACGCAGATGGCCGCACCGCGCAAAGTGCCGAAGCTGCGATTAAGGCCGCCTATGACGCCGACACCACCGATGAGTTTGTTCTGCCAACCGTGATTGGTGATTTTGACGGAATCAAGGATGGCGATGGTCTGTTGATGACCAATTTCCGTGCGGACCGCGCGCGTGAAATTCTGGCCGCCCTCTGTGCCCCGGAATTTGACGGGTTTGATCGTGGCACGCCGGTCAACTTCGCCGTTGCCGTGGGTATGGTCGAATATTCATCAGCCCATGCGGCCTATATGGATGCGATATACCCACCACAGGTTCTGCCAAATATCTTTGGCGAAGTGGTTTCCAAGGCAGGGCTCAAACAGCTCCGCATTGCGGAAACCGAAAAATATCCGCATGTGTCGTTCTTCTTTAACGGCGGCGAAGAACAGGTATTTGAGGGCGAAGACCGTATTCTGGTGGCATCGCCCAAGGTCGCAACCTATGACCTACAACCTGAAATGTCTGCCCCGGAAGTTACCGAAAAACTGGTTGCCGCAATCAAGGCGGAAACCTATGACGCGATCATCCTGAATTTCGCCAATCCCGATATGGTTGGCCATAGCGGCATTCTGAGTGCTGCGATGAAAGCTGCCGAAGCGGTCGACACCTGCCTTGGGCAAGTAATTGACGCGATCAAATCGGTTGGCGGGGTTGCGTTTGTGACCGCCGACCACGGCAATTGCGAAGTCATGGTCAATCCGGAAACCGGCGAACCACACACCGCCCATACGCTTAATCTGGTCCCGACCATTCTTGTTAACGGTCCAGAAGGGGTAACGCTTGAAAATGGGCGTCTTGCCGATGTCGCACCGACATTGCTGCAATTGCTTGGTGTTGCCCAGCCAGATGAGATGACCGGCACCCCCTTGCTTAAGGGGCTGAAAGGACATGATGCGCTTCTTGCGAGCTAACACAGCTTCAAAGATGTCCCTGCCTGCGCTGGCTGCTTTTGCAGTTCTGGTCGCAGGCGGGGCAGCGCCTTCTTTTGCCCAATCGCTGCAAAAGGTTGATCGTAAACTCGATCAGCTTGAGAATCAGCTTTCCGAACAGCAAAAACAGGAAGAATTCCTGTCGCGTAAATCGCGTGAGTTGTGGACCGAAGAACAAGCCCTGCAATCCGAGGCCATTTCGGTTGCACGCCGTACCCAACGGCTTGAAACGACCCTGACCGACCTTGAAGATCAGCTCGAAACGCTTGAGGCACGTGAAAAACGCGCCAATACCAGCCTCGAAGACAAGGCCGGGCAATATGCCCGCATTCTGATGGCGCTTCAGCGGCTTTCAACCACCCCGCCCGAGGCCGTGATTGCGCTGCCAACATCACCGCAAGATACCTTGCGGTCTGCGGTTCTGTTAAAGGCCGCCCTGCCCGGTGTTGAACAGCATGCGCGTGATTTGCGCAACGAACTGCATGACATCTCGACATTGCGCGCTGACATCCGCGACCGCCGCGAAGAAATGGCAACGGCAACTGCCGCCCTGCAACAAGAACGCGGATCCCTTGCCACGTTACTTGATGAAAAACGCCGTTTGCGGTCCGAAACAGAGGCAGAAGCCCGCGAAGCCGCCAAAGCCGTCAGCAAGCTTGCCGACGAAGCAAAGTCACTTGGTGACCTGTTGGCGACCTTGCGCACACGCGCCGAAGGGCTGCCGATACCGCGCATGCGCCCGGACGAGCCGATCAAACAACAGCCCGAACCACAATTAGCCAAGCGCACCGAACCCGATAGTGATACGCTGGGCACCTCGACGATTGCGAAAAATGAACCACCCAAACCACCCGCCGAAAAGGGCAATGCCCCCAGTGCGGAAAGTGCGGATGACGAAAAGTTTGCGGTTGGCAGTTCCATCACATTGGCGCGTGGCCATTTGCGCATGCCCGTCAGTGGCAAAGTCGTCACACTGTTTGGTGAAAAATCACGTGGGCCCGACGGTTTAACCGTCGCCCGGTCAAAGGGGATCGAGATCAGCACACGCGAAAATGCGCAGGTTGTCTCCCCTTTTGACGGTAAAGTTGTCTTTTCTGGTCCTTTCCGCGGTTACGGTCGCCTCTTGATTATCGAACACGGCGAAGGATACCATAGTCTTATCGCCGGTTTTGATCGGCTCGACAGTGTGGTAGGACAATATGTGTTGGCTGGCGAACCTGTTGGTATTATGGGTGAAACTGCGCCAAAACTGTATCTGGAGATGCGTCAGGACGGAGAAGCGATTAATCCGCTTCCGTGGCTGGCCTCGAAAAACGGCAAGGTAAGTGGATGAAAACCTCTCGATTGGCAGTACTCGCTCTCGCGACCGGCATGACTTTCGGCCTTGCGTCGCCAAGTTTGGCGCAGTCTTCAAGCTCCTCGGCCGAGACCTATCGCCTGTTGAACCTGTTTGGCGATGTTTTTGAACAGGTCAAAACAAAATATGTCGAAAAAGTCGATGATAAGCAGCTTATAGAAGCTGCCATCAACGGCATGCTGACATCGCTTGATCCGCATTCCTCTTATCTGAACATGGATAATTTCGAGGAAATGCAGGTCGACACGCGCGGCGAGTTCGGCGGACTTGGCATCGAAGTCACGATGGAAGAAGGCTTTGTCAAAGTCATCTCGCCAATCTATGACACGCCTGCTGAGAAGGCCGGTCTTCAGCCGGGCGATTTCATCACCCATATTGATGGCACCGCCATCCGTGGCAAAACACTGAACGATGCCGTCGAAATGATGCGTGGCAAGGTCAATACCGACATCATTCTGACCATCATCCGCAAGGGTGAACAGGCCCCGTTCGATGTCACGCTGACCCGGGCGGTGATCAAAATCCAATCGGTCCGCGCCGAAGTCAAAGAAGACATTGGCTATATCCGGATCACCAAATTCAACGAACAAACCTTTAGCGGACTGCAGCGCGCCATTGGCGACATGCGCGATCAGATCGGCCCGGAAATCAAAGGTCTGGTGATTGACATGCGCAACAATCCGGGCGGTTTGCTTGATCAGGCAATTTCGGTTTCCGATGCGTTTCTTGATAAGGGTGAAATCGTCTCTACCCGTCCGCGCGACACGGAAAACACCGAACGCTATAACGCCCGTACTGGCGATCTGGCCGAGGGCCTGCCGATGGTTGTTCTGATTAATGACGGGTCTGCTTCGGCATCTGAAATTGTTGCCGGTGCGCTTCAGGATCATCGCCGTGCCGTGATCATGGGTACACGCAGCTTTGGCAAGGGATCGGTGCAAACCATCCTACCGATGCCAGGCAACGTCGCCCTTCGTCTGACGACAGCGCGCTACTACACCCCGTCTGGAAAATCCATTCAGGAAGTCGGCATCGTACCTGACATCATCGTCCCGCAAGCCCGCGTCGAAAGCCTTGAAAGCGATGTACGTCGCTCCGAAGCATCGCTCAGTGGCGCATTGCGTAATGAAGATGAAGGCACGTCAGATGCGGAAAAGGATGCAAATTCCCGGCGCGATGATGCCGAACAGCTTTCGATTGATGATTATCAGCTGTCGCGTGCGCTGGATATGATTAGGGGCATTTCCCTGTTTGGTCCGCGCCCGCAAGGTTAAGGACCAGAACGGCATCGTGAGAGACTGACAAGTCGTGTTCAGGAAAATCCTAAATTCTTTGCCGTTCGGTAAGAAAAAGAACGGCGATTTCGACGAGGACATGGCCGATGATATGGCTGATGACCTCGACGATGGGATGAACGACGCCATGTCGGATGCGGATAACGCCGCATCCGACGGCGTTGACGAAGACGACCTTCTGTTCAGCGAATTGCCGATTGAAGTTCAGGTCAAGAAAATGCCGAAGCGCCCGAAATCGCGGCGCAGCTGGCTGTCTAAACTTCTGATCATCACGCTTTTCATTTTCCCGTTTGGGGCAACAGCCGTTGCCATGATCCCGGTTCTTGATCCTGAAACCGGATGGCGCCTGTTCCATCTTGGTGGCCCCAAGGCCACCGTTGCAGTGCCCGGATCTGAGCGTGAACTTCAGGAAGAAATTTCGCGCGGCGTTCAGGATGTGCAGGATCGTGATCGCGCCGCCCAAGACGCAAATGCGCCGGACGGCACACCTGAAAACGGACAAACTTCAGACGATATCGCCAATCAGCTCGAGGGTGTGTCTGATCTGATCGGCGCCCCCAATCAAGACGGCACCGCAGGCGACAGTACGCAGCCAACCCCCGAAGAACTCGCGGCCCTGATCGCAGAAGAAGGCACAATTGACGATCCGATTGAACCTGATCCCTTGCGCCCCGCACCCGTACCTGGCCTTGACGAAGAAGGCAGCTTTGGGCGAATTCCACGGATTGGGGATGATGGGACAACCCCGTTTGACGCCTATAAACGTCCCTTTGAAACCGTCGAGAATCAGCCTTATGTCGCCATCATCCTCACCGGTGTGGGTTTGAATACAGCCCGCACAGAGGCTGCCATCAATGATCTGCCACTGAACATCTCTTTGGGGATTTCACCCTATGCCCGCGACATTGCCAAGGTCGCAATGGATGCGCGCGCCATGGGCCATGAAGTCTTCTTGCAAGTCCCGATGGAACCCAATGATTTTCCGCTTTCTGATCCGGGACCGCGTGCGCTTCTGACCTCCCTGTCCGAGGGCGAAAACCTTGTCCGGCTTGAATGGTTGCTGGCCCGGTTCCCGGGATACGCCGGACTTGTCAGCCATCAGGGATCAAAGTTTGGCAGCATGGATAGCGCCATCCGTCCGGTGCTTGAAATCATCACCCGGTCGGGTCTGATGTATGTCGAAGGATCCAACAGCGGCATCGCAAGCTATGGCGCGCAACTGGCCGCAAATGCCAGTTCGCCAAATGCCGTTGGTAACATCGTGATTGATGACGTTCCCAGCCGTCGCGAAATTGATGCTCGGTTAAACGAACTGGTTGAACTGGCCAAACGCAATGGTGCAGCCATCGGCTTTGCCCAATCCTATCCTGTCACCATTCAGCGGCTTAAAAACTGGGCATTCAGATTGCGTCGGCAAGGCGTTGTTCTCGCGCCTGTAAGTGCCCTTGCAAACCGTCAGGTCACCGCCCAGTCCGCCGACGAAGCAGAAGCCGCAAGGCGTCAGGCCGAACAACTGGAAAACGAAGCTGCCGCCGCGCAAGAAAATGGCGACGGATCTGCCGAGCCAACCAACACCATTGAAAACTAGCTGGAAAAAGTGCCAGTCTTGTCTGGTACTTCCGTAGTCAGGAGCCATCATGGCGCGTAAGACCAAAACCACCACCCCGGCAACCGACATGGATACCCCAATACCCAACACCCCAAAGGTTCAGGCCGAAGACCTGCCCTATCGACCCTGTGTCGGCATTGCCCTCTTTAATACCGACGGTCTGGTCTGGATGGGCAACCGACTTGGTTTTGAAGGGGCTTGGCAACTGCCCCAAGGCGGGATTGATGACGGCGAAACTGCCCTTGATGCCGCCATGCGCGAACTTAAAGAAGAAATCGGCACCGATAAGGCTGAAGTCGTTGCTGAAACACCTGACTGGTTGACCTACGATCTGCCGGACCATTTGATCGGCAAGGCGTTCAAGGGCGCCTATCGCGGCCAAAAACAAAAATGGTTCGCCATGCGCTTTACCGGCAAAGACAAACACATCAAGATTGATGTGCCCAATCCTGAATTTGATGCGTGGCGCTGGACGGACTTTGTCACTTTGCCCGACCTGATTGTACCGTTCAAACGACCGGTTTATTTGCAAATTGCTGAGTCATTTCGTGATGTACCGCAAAGAATTCGTGAAATGAAGGGTCTATAACCCCACCATCGCGGCTTGATTGCGACGTGTTTTTCACCCAATTTCATGACATACAAAATACCAGTGGTTTAGAGGAGTTCCAACATGGGTACGGATCGGGTTATCTTTGGTGTTCTGACCATCGTGGTCGGCATTTTCGGCCTGTTTTATGCGTCGGGTTCGCATGACGGTTATTCTTATTTTGTCGGCCTGGCCCTGTTTATTGGCGCTGTCTTGTTCATGTTCCACCTGATCAAAGGCCATTATGATCAGCTTGAAGAAGCCGACCACGCGTAATCAGCATACAAACCCTTGCAACTAACAGGTTTCAATCCGGGTCGATGCGCGTTAGGGATAGTCTATGAGCAATACACATTGGGATCCTGCCCGCTACGGTTTGTTTGGCAATGAACGCCAACGACCGGCCATCGACCTGATTGCCCGCTTACCCAAAGCGGCCGACGGATTTTCACCGCGTCACATCGTTGATCTGGGCTGCGGCCCGGGCAATGTCACCGCATTGCTGGCGGCGGCTTATCCGGGCACCGCGACCGATGACGTTAAAATTGTCGGTGTCGATTCATCTGATGAAATGATCGACACCGCGCAAAAGCGCGACGAAAACATCGACTGGCAAAAGGGTGATATCGCCAGTTGGGAACCAGAAGAGAAAGTCGACCTTCTGTTTTCCAATGCCGCCCTTCATTGGGTGCCTGACCATTCAAAACTGTTTCCACGTCTTTTAAGTTTCGTGCGCCCCGGTGGGTTGCTGGCTATTCAGGTCCCCAATAATTTCCTTGCTCCCAGCCACCAATTGATCGGCGAAGCCGGTCTTGATTGGCCCAAGGAAGTGGCCAAGGCCATGCATGCCGCACGCATCATGCGCCCCGGCGACTATTTTGATGCGATGGCACCGGAATGTGACGACATTGATCTTTGGCAAACCCAATATTGCCATGTGCTGACCGGCGAGGACCCGGTGCACAACTGGGTCAGCTCAACCACACTGCGTCCGGTTATGGCGGCCCTGCCCGATGACGAAGCCCGCGCAAAATTTACCGAAAAATACAAGGCACGGCTGTCTCAGGTTTATCCCCCGCGCGACGATGGCCGCACCCTTTTTCCATTCAACCGGCTTTTCATGATTGCGCGCAAACGCACGGCATAAAGCCGACCATAACGCCCAACTTATGACAGGAACATTCCCATGGCTGACTTTCGCGAACATTTCGTCAAAGCTTGCGGCTATGAAATGCATGTCCGAAGCTGGGGCGATCCGTCCAAACGCCCCCTGATCATGAGCCACGGCCTTGCCCGTCTGGCAGATGATTTCGATCATGTCGCACCGCATTTTACCGATCAGTATTACGTGCTGTGCCCAACCATGATCGGACGGGGCTTTTCAAGCTGGGCAAAGAACCCCGATCAGGAATATACCGTCCCGTTTTATGTCGCCCAGACGTTTGAGATGCTTGATCATTTCAATGTCGATACGTGCGACTGGATTGGCACATCAATGGGTGGGTTGATTGGACTTTATGCCACCGCCGAAGTCGCCGGGCGCATTGAAAAGCTGGTTCTCAATGATATCGGCCCCGAACTGGATCAAGGTGCCGTTGACCGTATTAAATCCTACGTTGGTGCTGCACCGGAATTTGAAACAATCGACGAGGTCGAAAAGATCGTTCGGATGATCTATGCCCCATTCGGGGTCAAAGATGATGCAACTTGGTCGTTTTTGGCATCGCGTTCAGTTCGGCGTCTGCCCAATGGTAATTTCATGATGCATTACGATCCCGAAGTCATGCGCGTTTTTGCCGAACATATTGATTCTTTTGATGCATGGGACGTTTTTGATGCGCTTCCCTGCCCCGTTATGCTGATCAGCGGTGAACAATCCGACCTGATACCGCGTCGCATCGTCGACAAGATGAAACAAAAAAAACCACAAATGCCGATTTTCGCAGTAGCGAACTGCGGGCACGCTCCCCATTTGAATGACAGAGCACAAATAAACGCAATCAGGGCATTTTTGACCGGCCAATCGCAATAGGCATTCCCAAACGAATGCCGCACCATACAAAACCCGGCCCAAATAGCCTGATGCCTGACTGTTCGCGAAACGTTGAGCCAAAATAATTAACGCCGCGAACAGATACATCGTTGGTATGGGACCGACACCGATCTTGCCCAAGTTGGCCAGCGTACAGGCTTTGTCCTGAGCCTCGCGTCGAATGTTGTGCTGTTTCTTACTGCTTGGGAACAAGCCGCATGACGAATCCGCATTTGTCGATCAACTGGCTGCTTGCAGCACCGCTGGCCACCGTATTCGGATTTGGCCCGCTGGATGCTGCCTATGCGCAATCAACGGCGACATCAACCATGACTGATGCACCCTCGTCGTCATCATCCTACCTTGTGCCGGGTGGCAATCTTATGTCAGGCATTTTACCCCCGGCTGGCCATAACAGTTTGGGGCGCTATATCTCCGGCCGCACAACATATGGCATCCAAATAAGCCCCGATGACACCAACAACACTGATGACGCCGGACAGGTCTGGCTTGAACTTAACGGGCAGACCACCGACAGAAACGGTATGAGTGCGCAAGTTGGCCTTGGCTATGCCCCAACCCCGGATGTCGGCATTGCCGTCGGACCCTTTGTCGATCTCAGCGGTTCAAGGTCGGATAATTTCGGTGCTTATGAAGCCGGAAGCTATGAGCATCAAACGCGCTCATCGCGTATTATGCTCTCGGATGGCAGCAGCGGTTTTGATGATGCCGGGTTTGCTGCATCCTTATCCTTCATGCCGCTTGAAGACATCTGGATCGGGCTGCACGGCAGCGTATCGCACAGCCTGACACCTTCCCAAACGCATCAAGGCATGCTTGATGGCATTGATGCCATGCTGGGCCTGACCGCACGCTACCGGATCGAGTTTTGATCCATCTTGGCCGTTGTATCTTTTGGCCGATCAACCATCAAATACCTTGTTGCGTCACCTTGCTGTCCTGTATGACTCTTGGCAGGAAACACAGGGACATATAAACGCGCATGAGCACTCCGCACCAGCCCGAACAAGTCATCCTTGGCGCACCATTTGACGCCTGCAATGCGCTTGCTTCGGCCAAGAATGCCAATCTTTATCGCGCTGCCATGCGGCTTAGCCCGGAACGCCAGCGGTTCTTTTTGGCAAGTTACGCCTCCATGCGGGTGATTGACGATATTGTCGACGACGGTTTTCTCGAACTGCCAGACACCGAACGTCAACTCGACCGTGAAAACGTCCTTGCGACCCTTGATAACTGGCAAGCACAGATTGTTGCATCCAAGGCTGACAAGCCCAATCCCCTGCCCGAAACCGGCCCTCTTGATGAAAATGTCTATGACGCCTTACGTCAAACACTGGGACGCAGCGATCTTGCAACCGATCCATGGATCGAACTTGCCGACGCCTTGCGCCGCGATATTGCCGAAGACCCGATGGATGAATGGGACGATTTCATTTCCTATTGCGAGGGTGCGACTGCCGCACCGGCATCGATTTTCGTTTATCTGCTGTCGGCACGGTATGATGAGGCAATTGGCTATACGTCGCCGCTGACGAACGCACCGCTGTATCATGCGCGCGACATGGCGATTTTCTGCTACATCATCCATATCCTGCGCGACCTTCCCGAAGACATCAAAGGCCCCGACCGCCTCGTCACCATCCCGTCCGAAGTTTTGATTGCAGCCGATATTACAATTGGCGAAATTCGCAACGCTATCGGTCAGGGCCGGTATAGCGATCTTAATCTTCTGGGCTCGATCCTGATGGAACATGCTTGGGAACATTTTGAAACCGGTCAGGCCCGCTCTGGCGAATTGCTGTCCGTTCTTGATGCTGACGAAGCCGACACCCTATCGCGCCTTTTTACGGTTTATATCGAACTGGGTGGGGCGATGATGGAAAATGGATATGCTGCGTTTCTGTCGGACCGCGACGAGATCATGCAAATCACAGCCCAAAGCAGCCTGCCGGACGTTAACGAACAATAAGACCGGCTTTTGGCTCGAATGAACAAAGAGGCTCGACCTTCGAGCAAACCTCAACCATGATGTTTTTCGCCACAATTTAGCAAAATAACGGCCGCAACGAATTTGACTTTGCCCAACTCGTCCCAAATGTCGGAAACCAGATTAAAAGAGCCAAAACTCACGAAAAGACTTCCCTGCGGCCTCTCTCTCGTTCGCAAAAGAGGTTAATTGATGTTTCCGTTGCTAAAAAAGGTGGAATCCTGGATCCGCAACCAATGGGTAGATGCTGCTGTTGGCTTCATATTACTGTTCACCGCCCTGAATGATACCGGCGACACACTTTTTGATGATGTCATGTCTGGAAATGTTGGCACATCACATGGCGTGCTTGTTTTAGGGCTGGCCCACATCATTCGATCGGTCCCGCCAGTTTTGCGGAGCATCGGCCTCATTTTCTATCAAGAAAAAGCTGAGTGACCACGGCAAACAAGCCGGAATGCTCCTCATCAAATTGTTTGCCCCGACTCTGCGTCTATTGAGCAATGCTGCGACATTTCGGGATACAAAAGAAAACCCCGCCAATTTGGCGGGGTTTGTCATTTTAACGTTCTGTGGTGCGACAGGATTAACCGCGCAGGGCCGCAACACCCGGAAGAACCTTGCCTTCCAGCCACTCAAGGAAAGCACCACCCGCGGTCGAGACATAGGAAAATGCCTGATCAGAATTGGCATGGCGCAGGGCAGCGACCGTATCACCACCGCCAGCAACCGAAAGAAGTTTGCCTTCCTTGGTCAGTTTGGCTGCATGCTGTGCAACCGAAACGGTTGCCGTGTCAAACGGGGTGATTTCAAACGCACCCAGAGGCCCGTTCCACACCAGTGTTTCGCACGATTCCAGTCGTTTATTAAGGTCTTTGATCGTTTTTGGACCGGCATCAAGGATCATACCGTCATCCGCAACATCATTGATGTCGGAAACATCATGCGGCGCATTGGCAGCAAATTCCTTGGCCACCAGACCATCGACCGGCAACACAATCTCGCAATTGGCGGCTTCGGCCTTTTTGAAAATTTCGCGTGCTGTTTCAAGAAGATCATGCTCGCACAGCGATTTACCAACATTGACACCCTTGGCGGCCAAGAACGTATTGGCCATGCCGCCGCCAATGACAAGCTGATCAACCTTGGCAACCAGATTGCCCAAAAGATCAAGTTTGGTCGAAATCTTGGCACCACCAACAATCGCCATCACCGGATGTTTCGGTGCTTCAAGCGCCTCGCTCAAGGCTTCGAGTTCGACCTGCATCAAACGACCTGCATAAGACGGCAACGCGCGTGCCAGTCCCTCGGTTGAAGCATGTGCACGGTGCGCGCATGAAAAGGCATCATTGACATAAATATCGCCAAGCTTGGCCAGTTCGGCGGCAAATGCCGGATCGTTTTTTTCTTCTTCTGCGTGATAGCGCAGATTTTCCAAAAGGGCGATCTCACCGTTTTCAAGACTGTTCACAACACCTGCTGCCGTATCACCAATGCAATCATCGGCAAACTTCACAGGACGACCAAGCTGTTTGGCAAGTGCCTCTGCGACCGGTTTAAGTGACATTTCCGGCACACGTGCACCTTTCGGACGGCCAAAATGGGTGATTACAACCAGTTTCGCACCGGCATCGGCCAATTCGATCAGTCCGGGAACGGTTCGGTCGATACGGGTCGTATCCCCGACAACACCGTCTTTCATCGGGACGTTAAGATCAGCGCGCAGCAAAACGCGCTTGCCAGCGACATTGACACCGTCAAGCGTATTGAAGTCAGCCATTATCTGAACCTGCTTTTGAGTTTTACAAAAGACGGGATGGGGGATGTCCCGACATGGATTGGACCAAATCCTGATGCGCCCTGTTTTGCCCGATCAGCACAACCGACGCAAGGCCAGATGGGGTCCGTAAGAATACCTGTCAAAAAAAACCGGCCTTCTCAATTCGTGTGGACCGGTTATCGAAACCTGATCAGTGATGGGCCAAAAGCGACGCATGTACAAAGCCCGAAAAACTGGTCGCAACCGGCCCGGTCATCAAAACATGATCATCGGGCAGCCATTCGATGGTTAAATTGCCGCCATCCAGAATGATTTCGGTTTTGCGCCCGGTCAGTCCACGGCGTGCCGCAGCAACACCGGCGGCACAGGCACCTGTGCCGCAGGCGCGTGTCACACCGACACCACGTTCCCATACCCGCATGCGCAACTGGTTTTCACCAATGATGCTGCATACTTCGATGTTGGCCCGTTCCGGGAACATTTCATGATGCTCAAGAACCGGACCAAGCTTTTCAATATCAACCGCCTCGGCATCATCGACAAAGAAAACAGCGTGCGGATTACCAACATTTACCCCAACCGGGTCCGAAAGCGGCCCCAGCGACAGCGGAATATGGTTGCTATCAACCGCACTGCCCAGCGGAATATCGCGCCAGTCCAGTTTGACCTGTCCCATATCAACCGTGATCTGCCCATCTGCCAAACCATTGGCATCGAGCAACCCAACCACGGTTTCGATGATCACGTCTTTGCGGCCAAGTTCACCCATCACAATATTGGCGACACAGCGCGCCGCATTGCCACAGGCCTCGACCTCGCCACCATCATTGTTACGGATGCGCATGAACGCATCGGCCAACTCGTCACGGGCGGGCTCAATGACAATCAACTGATCACAGCCGACACCGGTTTTACGATCCGCGATACGGGCAGCGGTTGCGTGATCAAGATCAAGCACAGCGGGATCACGTCGTCCGTCAAAGACAACGAAATCATTTCCAAGACCATGCATTTTGACAAAAGGAATACCATTCATACCTGCCTTATAATCATGATTTCACCCTGCGTCCACATGCGGCTTATCACGACATATAAGCGCCCCACCTGTTGGTCAGGCTGAGATTGCAGGCTTGAAAGGTGTCGCTGGTGCGCAATAGCGTACTTTGCGCGGTGTGAAACCGGCCGCCTTGAAATAATCGCGTTGGCGTTGGTCCATTTCACCAAGCGAGACATAAACATTCCCACATTGATGTTCTCCCGCCAGCCGGGTCATGGCTTCGCGCATGGCATCAAGCACATAGGGCCGCGAAACAATTTCCACCGTCATCACATTATCAAGATGAAGAACACGACCATCGGCCATGTCATCATGCACCTGATAGGAAAACAGCCCGTGGATATACCCACGCTCGTTAGCAACCACGATAATACCGCGCGACCGCAGCCAAAGAATGTCTTCGCATCCCTCGCCGGGCACGATCTCGGACGTGGGTGAACAACATTCGGCGACGAATTCACACCACCGATCAAACGTCAGATCAGCCTGCAACATCTGCACCAGCGGATACGTCATGTCGGCTGTGTGCGATGTAAGGGGACGTGCGTAATATGTTGCTGCCATGGCCCTAATCCTTGGGAATTTTCCCGATCATGGCGCAAATAATTCGGCCCAACCTTGATGTGCATCAACACCTTTGCCCGGCCAACCGCGCATAAACACTCTCAGCACTGAAGAGTCCTTAAATATGCAGGCCCATATTTTCTTATGATTGAGTAGCAGGAAGGTTTTACGCGCACTCATTGATGCACATCAATGGCGTGACCATCACAATCCCGCATAATCGCTCAAGACTTAAGAAAACCTCGCCTGTGACGATGTCGCCCATCCGGGACGACACCGTATGGGTGGGGCTTTTGGTGCAGGGGAATGGCAGCTTGTAAGCAGCATGCCGTTCACCGGGACAGATTGGAACCGGCCAGCCAAGGGTTGACCAGTTCCCCGAATACCTTGAACGGGAGTCGAGCATGAGCCAGGGGAGCATGGCACAGACAGCACCATCATCTGTTGCTGTTAATTACAATATGGACGTTGTGCGCTGGGGCGCACTGGCGACCGTATTTTGGGGTGTGATTGGTTTTTTGGTGGGCGATGTTCTCGCCTGGCAATTGGCGTTTCCGGCCCTTAACTTCGATATAGAATATCTCAACTTCGGGCGTTTGCGCCCGTTGCACACGTCTGCGGTGATTTTTGCCTTTGGCGGCAATGCGCTGTTGGCGACGTCATTCTATGTGGTGCAGCGGACCTGCCGCGCCTCGCTTTATGGCGGAAAGGCGCTTCCGGCATTTGTATTCTGGGGATATCAGCTTTTTATCGTCATGGCTGCAATCGGCTATGTCACGGGCGTTACTCAGGGTCGTGAATATGCTGAACCAGAATGGTTTGTCGATCTTTGGCTGACCATAGTTTGGGTGTGCTATCTGGCTGTGTTTGTCGGCACGCTTCTCAAACGTCGCGAGCCGCATATTTATGTCGCGAACTGGTTCTATCTGGCGTTCATCGTCACGATTGCGATGCTCCATCTGGGCAACAACCTTGCAATCCCGGTTTCGCTGTTTGGCACCAAATCCTATTCGATGTTCTCTGGCGTTCAGGATGCACTGACCCAGTGGTGGTACGGCCATAACGCGGTTGGTTTCTTCCTGACGGCTGGCTTCCTTGGCATGATGTATTACTTCATCCCCAAACGTGCCGAACGTCCGGTCTATTCATACCGTCTGTCGATCATTCACTTCTGGGCGCTGATCTTCCTCTATATCTGGGCTGGTCCGCATCACTTGCATTACACCGCCCTTCCTGACTGGGCGCAGACCCTTGGCATGACCTTCTCGATCATGCTGTGGATGCCGTCCTGGGGCGGGATGATCAACGGGTTGATGACCCTGTCTGGGGCTTGGGACAAACTGCGCACTGATCCGGTCTTGCGGTTCATGGTGGCAGCTGTTGGTTTCTATGGCATGTCGACCTTCGAAGGTCCGGTCATGTCGATCAAGGCGGTTAACGGTCTTTCGCATTATACCGACTGGACCATTGGTCACGTGCATTCCGGCGCACTTGGCTGGGTCGCATTCGTATCCTTCGGGGCGATCTACCATCTGATCCCGGTCCTTTGGAACCGTGAACGCCTTTACTCCATGCGTCTTGTGTCGCATCACTTCTGGCTCGGCACCATTGGCATCGTTCTTTACATCACCTCGATGTGGGTATCGGGGATCATGCAGGGTCTGATGTGGCGTGCCTACGATGAACTTGGTTTCCTTCAGTATTCCTTCATCGAAACGGTCGAGGCAATGCATCCCTATTACATCATTCGTGCAACCGGTGGGCTGCTGTTCCTGCTCGGCTCGTTCCTGATGGTCTGGAACGTTTACAAAACGATCCGTGGCGATCTGCGCAACGAAGCACCGATTGGCACACCCGCAACCGTTGCGGCCGAATAAGGGGGACGAAACATGCTTCTTAAAAAACACCATATTGTTGAAAAGAACGTCTTCGTTCTGATCCTTGGCATTTTCCTGACCATCATCATTGGCGGCATTGTCGAAATTGTGCCGCTGTTTACGATGGAACAGACCATTGAAAAGGTCGAAGGGGTGCGACCCTATTCGCCACTCGAACAGGCGGGTCGCAACATCTATCTCCGCGAAGGATGCTACAATTGCCATTCCCAGCAGATCCGTCCGTTCCGTGACGAGGTCGAACGCTATGGCCATTACAGCCTTGCGGCTGAATCGATGTATGACCATCCGTTCCAGTGGGGGTCAAAACGAACCGGTCCCGATCTGGCACGTGTCGGTGCGAAATATTCCAATGCCTGGCATGTCGCCCATATGACCGATCCGCGTTCTGTGGTTCCTGAATCGATCATGCCGGGCTACCCGTTCCTTGCGAACCGTGCTTTGGAATTCGATGACGCCAAGGCGCACCTCGAAACGCTCAAAATGGTTGGGGTTCCCTATACCGACGAGATGATCGAGGCCGCCAAGGCAGACCTTTACCTGCAAGCAAGCGAGGACGCCGCCTATGACGACGATTTCCTTGCACGCTATCCGAAGGCGGCGACGGGTGATTTTGACGGCAATCCGCAAAAACTGACCGAGATGGATGCGCTGATTGCGTATCTGCAAGTGTTGGGCCGGATGGTCGACTTTACCACTTACAACCCGCAAATGAACCTGCGCTAGGAGGAGGGAAAGTCATGGAATTCTTTACGCAACTTGCTGACTTTTTCCGCCCTCTCTGGGGTTTGTGGCTGATGCTGCTGTTTAGCGCGATTATTGCCTGGGTCATGTGGCCAAGCAAAAAACGCAACAAAGACATGGAAGCGCATGCCCAGATTCCCTTGCGGGATCAGGATTAAGGGGAGAACAGAGCAATGCCGACAAACGTCGAAAAAGACCAAGTATCCGGGCGTGAAACAACCGGCCACGAATGGGATGGCATCAAGGAGCTGAATACGCCCCTGCCATCCTGGTGGGTTTACGTTTTCTGGGTCACCATCATCTGGTCTGTTGGCTATTGGGTTGTTTACCCATCATGGCCAACCGCGACCGACTATCTCAAGGGGACGTTTGGCACGACCAACCGCACCCAACTGCACGAAACCATGGCCAATGTTGCTGCCGAACGCGCCCCTTACATGGAACGTCTGGCTGCACTTGATGTCAGTGAAGTTGTCAACGATCCGGAACTTCTGAATTTCTCGATGGCCGGGGGCAAGGCGATCTTTGCTGATAACTGTGCGCCCTGTCATGGCACCGGTGGATCGGGTAATCCCGGTTTCCCGTCGCTTCAGGATGATGCATGGCTTTGGGGTGGTTCGCTTGATGCGATCAATGAAACGCTTCATGTCGGCATTCGCTGGGATGCAAACGAAGATACCCGCCTTAACGACATGCCTGCCTTTGGTCGTGATGGGTTGCTTGAACGCGAAGACATCAGCGATGTCGTGCAGTTTGTCATGGGCTATTCCAATCGGGCAACCGACGGGGATGCTGCCCAGCGTGGCGCGATTGTTTTTGAAGAAAACTGTGCTGCCTGTCATGGCGACAACGGCAAAGGCATTCAGGAACTCGGCGCACCAAATCTGACCGACGCCATCTGGCTATATGGCGGCGATCAGGCAACATTGACCGACACCGTGACAAATTCCAGGCGCGGTGTGATGCCTGCCTGGGGCGACCGACTGGACGAAGAAACCATCAAAATGCTGACCGTTTATGTCCACTCCCTTGGGGGTGGTCAGTAAGGCCCAAGCAAATAGAAAGCCCGTCGCCCCGTCACGTAAATGATCCTGTCAGCAATTGACATGCATCATGGTGACAGCGGCGGGCTTTTTGTACTTTCAGTCTAAGATTTGAATAATTCGAGCCTGCCCCACAAAGCTGTCAGACACATCAAATGTTATGGCAGCGCCGCCGCAGAACCCGGCTGGTGGTTCCACCACAGAGAGCTGTCGAAGTTGTGCGGCGTAAAATTCAGGTAGCGAACATGGCCATGTCCGATTTGCAGCATCCCGACCCCAACACGATCGCCGCCGATGGTGAAGATGATCGTGACCAACCGCTTTATAAAACCCGCGACAAGGTCTACCCCAAACGTGTTTCCGGGTATTTTCGAAACCTCAAATGGTTTGCCCTGATTGCCCTTTTGGCAATCTATTGGGTTGTACCGTGGCTACGCTGGGATCGCGGGCCAACCGCCCCCGATCAGGTGGTTTTGATCGATATGGATATGGGGCGCGCTTATTTCTTCTTTATCGAAATCTGGCCCCAGGAAGTCTATTACATAACCGGGCTTTTGATCCTGGCCGCCATCGGACTGTTTTTGGCAACGTCACTGTTTGGTCGCATCTGGTGCGGCTATGGCTGCCCGCAAACAGTGTGGACCGATCTTTTCATGCTGGTCGAACGCCATATCCAAGGCGACCGCAATGCGCGTGTGCGTCTTGATAAATCAAAATGGACATTGGAAAAAATCTGGAAGATCGGCGCCACGCATTTGGCCTGGGTCGGCATTGCCATGGCAACCGGCGGCGCGTTTGTGTTGTATTTCAACGATGCGCCAACGGTTATCGTCGATGTATTCACCGGCAATGCGTCTCTTGCGGTTTATGTCACCATCGCATCACTGACTTTTTCAACCTATCTTCTCGCCGGATGGGGTCGCGAGCAGGTCTGCACCTATATGTGCCCGTGGCCACGGTTCCAGTCTGCGATGCTTGATGATGAAAGCCTGATCGTCACCTACGAAGACTGGCGCGGCGAAACACGCGGCCCGATCAAGCGCAAAAACCTTGTGCGCGGCGAAGTCCCCGAAACCGGGCACTGCATTGATTGTCATGCCTGTGTCAATGTCTGCCCGACCGGGATTGACATCCGCGATGGTCTGCAGATGGAATGCATTGGTTGTGGCCTGTGCATTGATGCCTGTAACGAGATGATGGACAAGGTCGGCTTCCCGCGCGATCTGGTCCGGTTTGACTCGATCCAAAACACCCAGCTTCGCGCCACGGGCAAAGCCACCCATACACGTATTGTTCGCCCCCGCACGATTTTCTATGCCGTCATTCTGACCCTTGTCGCATCGGTGATGATGTTTGGTTTGCTCAACCGTTCTGTCCTTGAGCTGAATGTCTTGCGCGATCGCAACCCGCTGTTTGTCCGTCTGTCGGACGGGGATGTACGCAACGGTTACACGATCAAGGTCCTGAACAAGGAACAGGCGACAAAAACCTATGCACTGACGGTCACGGGCATCACCCCGACACAAATGCAGGTCATCGGACTTGAACCCAATCAGGACGGTAGTTTTGATCTTGATGTAGCACCTGATCGGGTGGGTAGTTTCCGCGTCTTTATTTCCGCCGCCCCCGACAGCCTGGACGGTGATGCAACCCCGTTTGAATTCAAAGTCACCGACCGAAAAGATGCCAATTCCATAACCTATGATACAGTATTTGCCGGCCCGAAGACCGCGCATTAGTGACACACCGCGTTCTTGGGCACAGGAGATAAACCCATGGCAACACAGATGACCTCACAATCGACAAACACAAACGGCCCGCGCAAATCGGACCGCTGGATTCCGTGGTACTTTGTTGGCGGTTTCGCTGTCATGCTGATTGCCAATATCTCGCTTATTACCTTTTCCATGACCAGCTGGAACGGGCTTGTCACCAAACACGCCTTTGAAGAGGGCAATAATTACAATGCCGCCATGTCCGGTGCGGCCCGACAACAAGAACTTGGCTGGCGCAGCAAGCTATCGGTTGCAGGCGTCATAAACCAAAACGCGACCATTTCCGTACTGTTTCGTGATCGCGACTCCAATCCGATTACCGGGGCGAAAATGTCTGTCGTGCTGAACCGTTCAGACCGCGACGACCTTGATCAGACCGTACCGATGGTCGAAATCGCGCCGGGCGAATATCGCGCCAGTGCCAATTTCCCGGTTTATGGCCGCTGGCAATTGCGTACCATCGCACACGCCATGGGAGATGATTACCAAACGGTCGAGTATGTCGTCGTACAGCCATGAACCAATCTGCCACCTGTCGCCATTGCGGCGAACGCGTCACATCCATGTCCCCTGCCGCACCAGATTTTTGCTGCACGGGCTGTGAAGGTGCCTACGCGCTTTTGGGTGAGCTGGGCCTGTCGTCCTATTACAAACGTCGCGCGATTGATCCCAAAGTCAGGGCCCTTCGCCCGGATGAAGAGGATTTCAGCCATTTCGATTTCACCGACCTTGCCAGCACGGATGCCAACGGCACGCATCACCTGCATCTGATGGTGGATGGCATTCATTGTGCCGCCTGCGTCTGGTTGATTGAAACCCTTTTACAACGAAATGCTTCCGTCGTGGCGGCACGGGTCAATATGACCACACGCCGGTTGCGCCTGTCTTGGACGGGCAAGATTGAAGATGTCGATGGCTTGCTGCGTCCTGTTCTTCAAATGGGCTACCGGGTTATTCCATTTGACCCGGCCGCCCTTGAACAGGCCACCCAGTCGCGCAACAAAGAACTGCTGCGCTGTCTCGCAGTTGCCGGTTTTGCCGCCAGCAACGTCATGTTGCTGTCTGTGTCTGTCTGGGCGGGATATTTTCAAGGCATGGGCGGGGCAACCCGTGATCTGTTTCATTGGATTTCCGCCCTGATTGCCGTGCCTGCTGCGATCTATGCCGGGATGCCGTTTTATCGGTCGGCCTTGGGTGCCCTCCGCCATCGTCAGGTCAATATGGATGTGCCAATCAGTCTCGGCGTGATCCTTGCCTTGGGCATGAGCTTGGCACAAACCATCCAAAGCGCACCACACGCCTATTATGATTCGGCCATTACACTTTTGTTCTTTTTGTTGATCGGGCGTTACCTTGATGGCCGTGCCCGCGGGCAGGCCAGATCCGCTGCCGAACATCTTTTATCCCTTGGCGCGCGCTCAATCACAATCATTGAAGATAACGGCACCAGACGCCTTGTTTCGCCCGAAAAAGCAAAACCCGGCATGACCGTTCTGGTCGCGGCAGGCGAACGCATTGGCATTGACGGCGAAGTATCCGACGGCCAGTCAGATGTCGACACCAGTGTGATTACCGGTGAAAGCATCCCTGCCCAAATCAAGCCTGGCGCAACGGTTTTCGCAGGAACAACCAATATATCCGCCCCTTTACGCATCCGTGTAACGGCAACAGGCAATAGCACGCTTCTGTCTGAAATTGTCCGTCTGATGGAAAATGCCGAACAGGGCCGGGCAAAATACGTCGCGATTGCCGACCGGGTGGCCAAGGCCTATGCCCCGGTGGTCCATCTATTGTCGCTCCTCACCTTTGTTGGCTGGTGGCTTGTGGGCGGCGTTCCGTGGAATGACGCGCTGATGAATGCCATTGCGGTTTTGATCATCACCTGCCCCTGCGCACTGGCCTTGGCCGTCCCCGTGGTCCAAGTCATTGCCACGGGCCGTTTGCTCCGTGCCGGCATTCTTGTCAAATCAGCAACCGCACTGGAACGGCTGACAAAAATTACCGGGGTGATTTTCGATAAAACCGGCACACTGACCACCGGCAAACCCGAACTATATGGTCCGGCTGATCCGGATGCATTGGCCCTTGCCGCCCAAATTGCTGCCAACAGCAACCACCCGTTATCCCGTGCGCTGGTGCGCGCGGTCGGTGATGTTTCACCACTGAAAAATGTGGTTGAAAAGCCGGGGCTGGGCCTGATGGTTGAAACACTTGCCGGTGAAATTCGCCTTGGTAGTCGGTTCTTTTGCGATGTCGCCGAACAGGCCGATCTTCCCAGCGACATTTACGGGCCTGAAATCTGGATGACGCAACCGGGCCAATCCCCGATCCGCTTTGTCTTTCGCGATACCCCGCGTGCTGATGCCAGCGAGGTCATCGAACATCTGCGCAACGACGGGTTTGACATCAGCCTTCTTTCCGGCGACCGCGAACAAACGGTGCGACAATTTGCCGAACGACTTGGCATTACCAAATGGCGTGCCCGCCTGACACCAACCGACAAGGCCGCCCATATTCAAAAACGACGGGATGAGGGTATGTTTGATCTGATGGTCGGTGACGGCATCAATGATGCCCCGGCCTTGGCGGCAGCCCACGCATCAATGTCTCCCGCCAGTGCGGCCGAAATTAGTCAGAATGCAGCCGACATTGTTTTTCAGGGCGACCGTCTTAGCGCAGTGATCGAAGCCCATGATATCGCGCGTAAGGCCGACCGGCTTGTCCGGCAAAATTTCGCCATCTCCTTTACCTATAACCTGATCACCATCCCGCTTGCGGTATCGGGATTGGTCACACCGTTGATTGCGGCAATTGCCATGTCGTCGTCTTCGTTGGTGGTGATTGCCAATGCCTTGCGCCTGCACGCAAATGGCAAACAAACCCTCAATCCGTCTTACCCGCAAACCTCGCCTGCCCCTCAACACGCCGGAGCCCCAATCACATGAGCAACCTTTTACTGCTGATCCCGATTGCACTGTTTCTTGGCTTGCTTGGCTTGGGGGCGTTTCTATGGGCGCTTAAATCCGGGCAGTTCGACGATATGGAAGGGGCCGCCAATCGCATCCTCTTTGATGATGACGATGAAACCCCACCCAAAAAGAACCGTGATCAATTCACACAAGATGATAGTTAGAATAGCTTGAAACATACCTGCCTAATCGCATAGATTGTCATAGCCTGAACGTCATGCATTACGAGCAACGGAGTTTGCGATGGCAGTCCGCCCCCAACTTTGCGAAGCCTGTTCTATTAAGGACCTGACGTTCTGCTCGTCATTACATGGTGCTGAGCACGACCATTTGCGCCAAATTCTGACCCATGTTCAGTTTGACGGACATAACACTATCTTCCACGAAGCCGAAGACGCCGACTATGTGTTCAACATCACGTCGGGTTCGGTAAAACTGTACAAGCTTCTTGGCGATGGCCGCCGTCAGATCACCGGCTTTCTGTTCGCCGGTGATTTTCTGGGTCTGGCTCTCAATACAAATTACCGATACACCGCTGAGGCGGTTGAGCCGGTAACCGCGTGCCGTTTTCCGCGTCAAAAGCTTGAAAAACTGTTTGATAACTTCCCGCAACTTGAAAAACGCATGCTGGGAATGGCTGTCGATGAACTTGCGGCCGCACAGGACCAGATGCTTTTGCTCGGCCGTAAAACCGCCAAGGAAAAAGTGGCATCCTTCCTGTTGATGCTGGCACGCCGTCAGGAACATCGCGGCGAAGACAGCGACATGATCAGCGTCCCCATGAGCCGTTCAGACATTGCCGATTATCTTGGCCTGACCATTGAAACCGTGTCGCGCACCCTGACCCAGCTGCGCAAGGAAGCCACGATTTCACTAAAAGACAACCGCCATATTGAAGCCGTCGGTCGCGAGATGCTCGAAGATCTTGCCGAAGGTCTGTAATTTTACTGTGCGCTTGCAACGCAATTTGTCCAAATCGGTCAATAACCTTCGGAAAGCACGAACAAACATCGCTTAATTGCAAGCTATTGGCCGAATTGCTTATTTCGCGATTGCGAAAAAACATTTCCCGCAAATGGTCATCATATTGTAAACATGACCCCTCGCCTGACATAGATCGGGCAGCAAATTCCGGTAGGACCGGGGGAGAAACGTCATGAGTGCCACCAGCAAAAAGACGGGGCGGGTTTCCGTTCCACAACTCCGTGCCCGCAAGGGCCTTGAACCGATTGTCTGCCTGACGGCCTATACAACACCGATGGCTCAACGCCTTGATGAACATTGCGACCTGCTTTTGGTTGGCGATTCACTGGGCATGGTTGTTTATGGCATGGAAAGTACGCTTGCCGTCACCGTCGACATGATGGTCAACCATGGCAAAGCCGTTATGCGCGGATCACAAAACGCCTGCGTTGTTGTTGATCTGCCCTTTGGCAGCTATCAGGGTTCCAAGGAACAGGCGTTCCAGACCGCATCCCATATTCTGGCCGAAACCGGCTGTGCTGCGGTGAAGCTTGAAGGTGGGGCTGAAATGGCTGAAACCATCGAGTTTCTTAATGCGCGCGGCGTTCCTGTCATGGCCCATATCGGCCTGATGCCCCAACAGGTCAACACCATGGGCGGGTTTAAAAGCCAGGGACGCGGCGACGATGCCGCCCAGAAAATGATCACCGACGCCAAGGCTGTTGCCAAGGCCGGTGCCTTTTGCGTCGTCGTCGAAGGCACGGTCGAAGGCGTCGCACGCCAGATCACCGAAACCATCGATATCCCGACCATCGGCATTGGGGCATCCGTTGCCTGTGACGGTCAGGTTTTGGTGACCGAAGATATCCTTGGCCTGTTTTCCGATTTCACCCCGAAATTCGTCAAACGCTATGCCAACCTTGGGGATTCCGTGTCCGAGGCGGTTGGCAAATATGCCGAGGAAGTCCGCACCCGGAAATTCCCGTCGGATGAACATTGCTTTGGCATTGCGAAAAAAGGTAACTTGCGCGCGGTTTAAGGGTTAAACCTGCTCATATGACCGCCGCAATTTCTGGAAATTTTCGGTTCGACGATAAAGATGTCCCTTACGACTGTTCACACTGTCGCTGATCTGCGCGCGACTGTCGCCAGTTGGCGCGCCGAAGGTCTTCGTGTTGCCTTGGTCCCGACCATGGGCGCGCTTCATGACGGCCATATCAGCCTGACGAAACTGGCCCTTGAACACGCTGACCGCGTGATCGTCAGCATCTTTGTCAATCCAACCCAGTTTTCCCCGGACGAGGATTTCGGTGCCTATCCACGCACTCTTCCTGACGATCAGAAATTGCTTGATGGAGCCGGGGTCGCCTTGTGTTTTGCGCCCTCGGTTGATGAAATGTACCCTGACGGCTTTGCCACCAAGGTCCATGTCGATGGTGGCATGACCAACGTTTTATGTGGTGCGGCACGTCCGGGCCACTTTGACGGGGTTGCCCAGATCGTCACCAAGCTTTTGCTGCAAGCCTTGCCTGATTGCGCAATTTTCGGCCAGAAGGACTATCAGCAACTGATGGTCATTCGCCGGTTTAGCGCCGACCTCAACATCCCGGTCGAGATCATAGGTGCAAAAATCCTGCGCGAAAAAGACGGCTTGGCCATGTCATCGCGCAACCGATACCTGACACCCGATGAACGCGCGATTGCCCCGACACTGAACCGGGTTCTTGCCTCTATCACCGATGCGGCGGCCTCCGGCGCCGACATTGGCCCGCTTTTGGCCAAGGGACGCGAAGATATTCTGTCGGCGGGTTTTGATCCGATTGACTATCTTGAAATCCGCGATGCGCAGACACTTGACCTTGTCACGCAAACCGTCACCAAACCGGCGCGAGTCTTCGTTGCCGCCCGTCTTGGCAAGGCCCGTTTGATTGACAATCACGCGATTGAGCCTTCTCATACTGCGGGTTAAACACCCGGTTGGGCTGGCAGAATCACTGATTGGGGCGTAATTGACTCAAAAAGCGCGATGTTCTGCGCTTTTGCGCCCAATAGCGCTTGACTCCCGACAGCCGATCCCATAAACCCTGCCTACCAAAGGTCGCCCCAGAGGTGACTCCCCCAGTCCTCGAGTTTTCGAGCACTGGGTTTTAGTTTTTTGTGCGCACACGGTGGAAACACCAGCAACACAGACGGGATTTGGAATGTTTGAAGGACTAAGCGATCGCCTTGGCGGGGTTCTTGATAAGCTGCGTAAACGTGGCGCGCTCAAGGAATCCGACGTCAAGGAAGCCATGCGCGAAGTACGCGTCGCCTTGCTTGAGGCTGACGTGGCGCTGCCGGTCGTTAAAACCTTCATCTCCAATGCAACCGAACGTGCGATTGGCGCGGATGTTCTGCGCTCGGTAACACCGGGTCAGATGGTTGTTAAGATCGTCCATGACGAACTTAAAAACATGCTCGGCGAAGGCGAAGAAATCAATCTTGCCTCCACCCCGCCCGTTCCAATCTTGATGGTCGGTCTGCAGGGCTCGGGCAAAACCACCAGTTCCGCCAAGATCGCGCTGCACCTGACCAAAAAGCGCAACAAGAAAGTCCTTCTGGCATCGCTCGATATTTACCGTCCGGCCGCCCAGCAGCAGCTGAAGGTTCTGGCCGACGATAACGGTCTTGGCATTCTGCCGATCGTCATGGGTGAAAAGCCAGTCTCGATTGCCAAGCGCGCCATGGATATGGGCCGCAAAGAAGGCTACGACGCGGTCATCCTTGATACCGCTGGTCGTCTGCATATCGACATGGAACTGATGAGCGAAGTCGCCCAGGTCCGTGATGCGGTCAACCCGGTTGAGACACTGCTCGTCACCGATGCAATGACCGGTCAAGACTCGGTCAATGTCGCCAAGGAATTTGCAGAAAAAGTCGGCATCACCGGTATCGTTCTGACCCGTGTTGACGGCGATGCACGTGGTGGTGCAGCACTTTCGATGCGTCAGATTACTGGCTGCCCGATCAAGATGCTCGGTGTTGGTGAAAAAATCGACGAGATGGAAGCCTTCCATCCTGATCGTATTGCCAACCGCATTCTCGGCATGGGCGATGTGGTCAGTCTTGTTGAAAAAGCCGCTGAAAACATCAAGGCCGAAGACGCCGAGAAAATGGCCAAGAAGCTTCGTAAAGGTCAGTTTGACCTCAACGATCTTCTGTCCCAACTCAAACAGCTTCAGAACATGGGTGATCTTTCGGGCATCATGGGAATGTTGCCGGGCATGGGCGCGCTGAAAAAACAGATGTCGCAGACCAAGCTCGATCCGAAACTTCTGACACATCAGGAAGCCATCATCCTGTCGATGACGCCCAAGGAACGCGAAAACCCGGCCCTGATCAAGGCATCGCGCAAAAAGCGTATTGCCGCGGGTTGCGGACTTTCAGTTCAGGATGTGAACAAGCTTCTGAAACAATACCAGACCATGTCCACCATGATCAAAAAGATGGGCAAGATGGGTAAAAAGGGTCTGTTTGGCGGCATGCCGAAAATGGACCCGGCAATGCTTGAAGGCGGGGACATGCCCGACCTGAATAATTTGCCAAAAGGATTAACCGGTAGCGGCGGCGGTTTACCGCCCGGCTTCCCGGGATTAGGGGGCGGCGGTGGCATGCCTCCTGGATTTCCGGGGTTCGGCAAGAAGAAATAGCCAAACCCCAGATACTCGAACGTGTTCCTGAAAGTGTTCGTACCGAATTCTGCTCAGGAACCAAACCGGCCCATAAAGCCGGCCCACATAGACTAAATGAATAGGCCCCTCGGGGCCATGATGTAGAAGACTACAAACCCAAGCTGAAAGGAACTTATCCGAATGGCTGTTAAGATTCGTCTTTCCCGTGGCGGTGCCAAAAAGCGTCCGTACTACCGTATCGTAGTTGCTGACGTTCGTGCCCCGCGTGACGGCAGCTTCATCGAGCGTGTCGGTACTTACGACCCGATGCTCCCGAAGGATTCTGACACCCGCGTAACCTTCAAAGAAGAACGCATCAAATATTGGCTTTCAGTTGGCGCACAGCCGACCGAACGCGTTGCACGTTTCCTGGGCAAAGCTGGCCTGGCCGAAGCGTTCAAACCGACCGAACAGCCGCAGAAGTCTGCTCCGAAAGCGAAAGCTCAGGAACGTCTTCGCGAAAAAGCTGAAAAAGTTGAAGCTGCTGCTGCCGCTGCTGCGGAAGCCGCTGCCGAAGCAGCAGCACCTGCTGAAGAAGCTGCTGGCGAGTAATCGCTGAACGTACGCTTTGATCAGATACCGGAAACTTGTGAACCGAAATGGCTGATACCCGCAAATCCAAAAACGACGACGCTTATGTCTGCGTTGGCATGATCACCGCTCCACACGGGGTGCGTGGTGCTGTCCGCGTCAAAAGCTATACCGTCGACCCGGATAACCTTGTCGGTTACGGCCCGTTGTTCGATGCCAAGGGCCGCTTGAAATACAAGCTGTCCCCTGTCGGACATGTCCGCGACCAGTTGATCGCAAAGATCGAAGGTGTGGACGACCGGGACGCCGCCGAACGGCTGCGGGGAACCAAGCTACATGTACCGCGGACGGCACTGCCTGAAACGATAGACGAAGACGAATTTTATCTTGCTGACCTTGTTGGTCTGACCGCTTACCACATTGATGGTTCGCTGTTTGGCACCGTACGGGGTGTGGCTGATTTTGGCGCGGGCGACGTTATCGAAGTCGCGCTTGAAGAAGTCCGGGGCAAGGTGGTCGTTCTTCCGTTTACCAAGGAAGCTGTGCCAGAGGTGGTTCTGTCGGAAAGCAAGCTGGTGGTAAATCCGCCCGAGGGGCTACTGCAAGATGAGGAAGGACCGGGCAATCGCGCACGTCGTCCGAACAAATCTCGCAAAGACTCTCAGGCCGACCGCGATTCTGATGCCGTCTCTGCTGATGCAGTAGGCGCGGAAAACGCGACCGGCAGCGGGAAGGAGGCCTGATCGATGTCTGTGTGGCAGGCAAAAGTTGCAACATTGTTCCCGGAAATGTTTCCGGGCGTTCTGGGTCAGTCCTTGGCTGGCCGGGCGCTCGAAAACGGGATCTGGTCGCTTGATGTCAAAGACATCCGCGATCATGCGACCGACCGCCACCGCACTGTAGACGACAATCCTTTTGGGGGCGGGGCCGGTATGGTCATGCGCCCGGATATTGTCGACGCCGCCCTGTCGGAATTGCGTGCATCTGCACCGCAGTTACCGCTGATTTACCTCAGCCCGCGGGGAAAAGTGCTGAACCAGAAACGTTGCCGTGAATTGGCAATGGGTCCAGGTGCCATCCTGCTTTGCGGTCGTTACGAAGGTATCGACCAACGGGTTTTAGATGCACATCAGGCCGAAGAGGTCAGCATCGGTGATTACATCCTCATGGGCGGCGAACTGCCGGCCATGGTCCTGATTGAATCGTGCATTCGCCTGATCGAGGGAACGGTCAATACGACCGCCTCCGTTGATGAGGAAAGCTTTGAAACCGGGTTGCTTGAATATCCGCATTACACGCGCCCGGCCAATTGGAACGGGCGTGACGTGCCGGAGATTTTGCTTTCCGGTCATCATGCCAAGGTACAAGCCTGGCGGCATGCTCAGGCAGAAGAAATTACCCGTGAGCGGCGACCCGACCTTTGGGACGCGTATGTTGCAAACGGGCACATCAAAGAGGGTTAAACCATGACCAATATCATCCAGCAGCTCGAGACCGAGCAGCTCGACAAAATCGCTGCAAAGCGCGAAGTCCCGGAATTCGACGCAGGTGATACCATTCGTGTACACCTGAAAGTCATTGAAGGTACCCGCGAGCGTATCCAGATGTTCGAAGGCGTATGCATTGCGCGTAAGAACCGCGGCCTGAACTCTTCCTTCACCGTGCGTAAAATCGCATCGGGCGAAGGTGTTGAACGCGTATTCCAGAGCTACTCCCCGGCCATCGACAAAATCGAAGTCGTTCGCCGCGGTGACGTTCGTCGCGCAAAACTTTACTACCTTCGTGGTCGTACCGGTAAATCTGCACGTATCGCCGAGCAGACCACCGGCCACAAAGGCAAACTGACCGCCGCAGAACGCACCAAAAACAAGAAGTAATTCTTGGCGTTCCGATGTGTCGGAAGAATAAGCGGGCTCACCTTCGGGTGGGCCCGTTTTATTTTGTCCGACTCATGGGGAAAACCCGACCTGATGAAGTGTTGACGCGATGACCTCAGAGTCAAAGAGGCACAGACAGGTCACGCAAGTGATCAAACACGGAAAAATACATCCTATACGTGCATTATACCGAATCGCATGATTTCCACCCGATTCCCCAATGCCCGCAGAAACCATAGGATACATTCATCAGCTTTCATTATATCAGATATCTCTTGTTTATTTGGATTTCAGGGTATTTAGCTACTATGGGATGCTGTTTTTCCCGTGACTCTATTTAAGGGTGTGCCGCACGGAAAAACACCCGCCCGGCGGCTTGCGATTTAAGGACCGAGGTGTATAAAGGCACTCCCGCGGCAAAAACGATCAAACCCGCGCGGTTCTGGATAATAATATTTCGCAAGCCGGGATAAACCCGGATGCCCGGAGGAACAGGCGACCAAGCGCGCCAAACCGCATTGCACCCCACGGGTGTCATTCGGTCGAAATCCCCGGTTTAATGTCCGATCTGCGCACCAAAGTCTGATCGTCGCTGCATATGAGATCGATTTTAAGAGGAGGTCGAGATGGGTGCGCCTAAAACCCTTTTTGACAAGATTTGGGAAAGCCATGTGGTCGACACGCAGGATGATGGAACCTGCCTGATTTATATTGACCGTCATCTTGTCCATGAAGTGACCAGCCCGCAGGCCTTTGAAGGCCTTCGCAATACCGGTCGCAAAGTGCGCCATCCTGAATTGACCCTTGCCGTGCCCGATCACAACGTTCCGACGTCTGATCGCTCCGAAGGCATCAAGGAAGAAGACAGCCGCATTCAGGTTGAAACCCTTGATAAAAACGCTGCGGATACGGGCATTCATTATTTCCCGATGTCTGACTTGCGTCAGGGCATTGTCCATATTGTCGGCCCCGAAGAAGGCTTCACCCTTCCTGGTGTGACGATGGTTTGCGGTGACTCGCACACCTCCACCCACGGTGCATTCGGCGCACTGGCCTTTGGCATCGGCACGTCCGAAGTCGAACATGTTCTCGCCACCCAGACGCTGGTTCAAAAACCGGCAAAGAACATGCTGGTCAAGGTCGAAGGTGATCTGCATCCCGGTGTGACTGCCAAGGACATCACCCTTGCCATCATCGGTCGCATCGGTACCGCTGGCGGCACCGGTTATGTCATCGAATATGCCGGTTCAGCCATTCGCGCCCTGTCGGTCGAAGGCCGCATGACGGTTTGCAACATGTCGATCGAAGGTGGCGCACGCGCCGGCCTGATCGCACCGGATGAAAAAACCTTTGAATATATCAAAGGCCGTCCGATGGCGCCAAAGGGTGCGGCCTTTGAGCAGGCTGTCGAATATTGGAAGACCCTGCCGTCTGACGAAGGTGCGCATTACGACAAGATTGTCGAACTTGATGCGGGCGATATCGTCCCGCAGGTCACCTGGGGCACCAGCCCGGAAGACGTCGTTCCGGTCACCGGCAAAGTACCGTTCCCAACCGACGGCAAAGATGCTGGCAAACAAAAAGCCATTGCCCGTTCGCTGGAATACATGGGTCTGACCGCCGGAACGCCGATCGAAGACATCAAGATTGACCGTGTCTTTATCGGTTCTTGCACCAATGGTCGTATCGAAGATCTGCGTGCTGTTGCCGTTGTCGCCAAGGGCCGTAAGGTTTGCGAAACCGTCAACGCCATGATCGTCCCGGGTTCTGGTCTGGTCAAAGAACAGGCCGAGGCCGAAGGCCTGCATGAAATCTTTATCGAGGCTGGTTTTGACTGGCGTGAACCGGGTTGTTCGATGTGTCTGGCAATGAACCCGGACCGTCTGGAACCGGGTGAGCGTTGCGCATCGACCTCGAACCGTAACTTCGAAGGCCGTCAGGGCCGTGGGGGTCGTACCCATCTGGTCAGCCCGGCGATGGCAGCAGCGGCTGCGATCACCGGTCATCTGACTGACATTCGTAAACTCGGTTAAGAACAGGTTCCCATGGCAGAACAGGCCCTCATCAATTTTCGTGAAAGCGCCCCCCGACTGGGACGCGCCCCGGTGCTCGAACATCTGTTGCCGCAACTAACGGGCATTAACCTGCCCGATTTTGTCGCACAGGAAATTGACGCAACCGAAGAATTGATCGAGGCACTTGGTCTCGCGTGGGAAACCGGAAGCAAGGGATAAGACAATGGATAAATTCACCACACTGACCGGCGTCGCCGCTCCGCTGCCGATGATCAATGTCGATACCGACATGATCATTCCCAAACAGTTTCTCAAAACCATCAAACGGTCCGGCCTTGGCAAGAACCTGTTTGATGAAATGCGCTTCGATGACAATGGCAATGAAATCCCTGATTTCGTTCTGAATAAGCCAGCCTATCGCAACGCACAGATTCTGGTATCGGGTGACAACTTTGGCTGTGGCTCTTCGCGTGAACACGCCCCGTGGTCGCTGCTTGATTTTGGCATTCGCTGCGTGATCGCGCCAAGCTTTGCCGACATCTTCTATAACAACTGCTTTAAGAACGGCATCCTTCCGATCCGTCTGCCGCACGAAGATGTCGACAAGCTGATGTCCGATGCCGAACGCGGTTCCAACGCCACCGTAACCATTGACCTTGAAAAACAGGAAATCACTGGTCCGGACGGCGGCTGCATCAAGTTCGAAGTCGAAGCCTTCCGCAAGCATTGCCTGCTCAATGGCCTTGATGACATTGGATTGACCTTGCAAAAGGGCGACGCCATCAACGCATTCGAAGCCAAGCGTGCTGCAAGCCAGCCCTGGCTGTCGCTGTAATTCAAAAAGGGGTGGCAAGCCCGATGTTTGCCGCCCCTTTTTTATCTCTACGGGGTGAATGGCCCCGATATATTCTGGGAAGGATTCATTTATGACCATCACCAAAAAAGTATTGATGCTGCCGGGCGACGGTATCGGCCCGGAAGTCATGCGTCAGGTTCAGCGCGTCATGGACTGGATGGCGAAAAAGCGCGATGTGAATTTCGAAACCACCGAAGGCCTGATCGGCGGTGCTTCGATTGATGCGCATAACAATCCGCTGACCGACGAAACGCTTGCCAAAGCCATGGCCGCAGACGCCGTTCTGCTTGGTGCTGTTGGTGGTCCGAAATGGGATGATATTCCGTTTGATATCAAACCGGAACGCGGGCTTTTGAAAATCCGCAAGGAAATGGGCCTGTTTGCCAACCTGCGTCCCGCCCTTGTGTTTGATGCGCTTGTCGGGGCATCAACCCTTAAGGAAGACATCGTTAAGGGTCTTGATATCATGATCCTGCGCGAACTGACCGGCGGCATCTATTTCGGTCAGCCACGCGGCATCGAAGAACGCGATGGCGTTCGCTTTGGCTTTAACACGCTGGTCTATTCCGAACCCGAAGTCGAACGCATTGCCCGCGTTGCCTTTGACATGGCGATGAAACGCAACAAGCGCATGTGTTCTGTTGATAAGGCCAACGTTCTCGAATCAACCGTTCTGTGGCGTGAAGTTGTCGAACGCGTTGCCAAAGACTTCCCGGAAGTCGAGGTCAGCCACATGTATGTCGATAACGCCGCCATGCAGCTGGTCCGCAATCCAAAACAGTTTGACGTGATGGTCACCACCAACATGTTTGGTGATATCCTGTCTGATTGTGCTGCCATGCTGACCGGGTCGCTCGGTATGCTGCCGTCCGCGTCCCTTGGTGCGGCCGATGACACCGGCGCGCGCAAAGCCCTTTACGAGCCGGTACACGGTTCCGCCCCGGACATCGCCGGGCAGGACATCGCCAACCCGCTGGCAACCATCCTGTCGTTTGCCATGATGCTGCGTTACTCGTTTGACATGGGTGATGACGCAACCATGATCGAAACCGCTGTTCAGAACGTACTGAAAGGTGGTCTGCGCACCGCCGACATCATGCAGCCTGGCATGGCCAAAGTTTCGACCACAGTGATGGGCGAAGCCCTGATCAACGAGCTCGACAAAATGGCCTGATCAACGAACTCGACAAAATGGCCTGATCAACCGATCAAATTGCCACGATGATACCCACGGGCCGGGCTACTTTGTAGCCCGGCCTGTTTGCTTTCCTGTTCCTTAGGGTGGGTTGACACCGCATCGCGCACGCCAGAAGGTGTTGAAATACAATCATCCAAATAATGCATCTTCAAACGCACCCAGGCAGGGCCACAT
Organism: Thalassospira sp. GB04J01; assembly: GCF_000751115.1. Lineage (NCBI taxonomy): Bacteria > Pseudomonadati > Pseudomonadota > Alphaproteobacteria > Rhodospirillales > Thalassospiraceae > Thalassospira > Thalassospira sp. GB04J01. Next base: position 403,255 of record NZ_CCDX020000012.1, read on the forward strand.
GAGCAAAACTAAAATCATTATTGGCGGCGTTGCTGTCGTTGCAATCGCGGCCACCGCTGCGCATTTTGCCGCCCCTTCTTTCTTTGAAAATCAGTTCCGCAGCTATCTGACCAATCCCAAATCAGAGCTGCACGGCGAATTCGATAACTTCGCACTCTCGCTGTTTGGCGGCACCATGTCGGCGACCGATGTGTCGCTGCGCACCGCCGACGGCGCCACCATCACCGGAGATGCCGTAAAGTTCGAACAGGTCAATTGGCTGACGCTGCTGAATGCCAATCCGTTTGGCGATACTCTGGCGGGATCGGTCACCGTGGACAACGGACAGATCGAAGACAAAGACGGGCGTCTATCCTCCCCGGCACCATCCTTAATTGATCTTCGCATTATCCAGAAGGATGGCGCCATTCACTACGCCGCCAAGGCTGCCGAACTGCCCGGAATTCACGTCGAAGACGGTTTAGGCCGCACGGCAAAGGCCGATCTGATCGCGCTTGAGGACATTACCGAAAACCGACTTGGGGGATTAACCTTACAAAACCTTAGTCTGGTGCGTCCGTCTAAAAAACAAAGCCTTTCTGTTGAAACGGCTTCTTTTTCAGATTGCGACGTCACCCAATCGTTCGAAACAGCCTTCGACTTATCTGAAAAGCCTTTCGATCTTTGCTCGGCCCTGTCGGGAACCGGCGTGCTGCTTGAACGGGCTAACAAAGAAAAAATCACCCTTGCCAGCTTTGGCTTTGATGGTTTGAGTTCATCTGGCGCACAGGCCATAAGCCTGACCGAAGTGACAGCCTCCAAAGACGACAAACCGCAAATCAGCTTTGGCGAAATTGCGCTGACCAATTTGAAACAGTCCATTCGCTCTGACGCATTTGATAGCAACAATAAATTGGATGCCCGCGAATGGCAGCATCTGATTGATAACCTGTCGGTCGATGCTTTCTCTGTCACCGAAATGTCGAGTTCTCAGGACGAATTTACCACCAAACTTGGCAGCGTTGCCGTCAACGGCCTGAAAGACGGCGAGGTTGCTAAACTGGCAGTTTCAGATTTTCAGTTCGACCTGATGGACCATGAAGACAAGCCGGTTTTCAAACTTGGCCATTTCGAAATATCGAAAGTGTCTTTAAGCCGTATGCAACAAATTGTTGAAATGTACGGCACCCCGACAAGCAACGATCCGATGGCACAGATCGAAAAGGCTCAAAACCAGACACTTGGCGATCTTGGCATTCTGCTGTCACCGATGGTCTATGAAAGCTTCCTGGTGTCCGACCTTTCGCTATCAGGCAACACTGATGCCAACAAGAACCTTAAGTTTGGCATTGATCGTGCGTCGGCCAGCATCGGTGATCCCGTCCGTTTTGACGGAAACGGCACCACCTTTGCCAAAAAGGGCCGCAGCGCCGTTCAGGGAATGTATATCGAACTTCCCAACACCTCCCCGGTGAAAGATCTGATCGCCAGCATGACCGGCCTCGAAAACTTTGACCGTCTCAGTCTCAATGGCAAAATCAATGTCACGTGGGATGATCAAAGCGGTGTCTATACCTACGACATCGAAGAAACATCCATCGACGATATTGGCAGCATAAGTCTTTCGGCAAGTGTTGGTAATCTGACACCTGAAATCATGGGCGAATTGAATTCAACCCGCCTTGATCAGACCGAAAAGCTACGCCAAATCGCTTTGACCAAAACAAGCTTCAACGGTGCCCGTCTTGAGGTTCAAGGTGAAAAACTGGTGAAAATATTCCTCAGGCTGGCGGCACAGGGCAATGGCCAAACCGCCGAGGACTTGCAATTGGTTGGCGCAATGGTCCTGATGCAAACGCAGGAAAAATTCGCACAGTATCCTCGCCTGTCAAATGCACTGACCGAACTTGTCGATTGGTTTAGCAATCCACAGCACCTGATCATCACATTGGCACCCGATGCACCTGTTCCGTTTGGTGTTCTGGCCGCGGGCGGCATGCAACCACCTGCGACAGCAGACCTTTTGGGACTGACCATTCAGGCCAATGAGAACGCAAAATAGGCGTTTCGAAAAAGAGACTTTTGCAAAGGCCGGGTTAAATCCCGGCCTTTGTACTTGGAACGGCAACGGCTTCCTCATGACGTATCATCGGGGCAAAAAGCGCAAGTTTGTCAGGGTTTCGATGCACAAAAACATCAACAAGCAAACCATCGCGTTCTGATGCGCTGATTGCGGTGACAACCTCGTCCCCTTCATACATCAAAAGCCAGCATTCGCGTTGATTGGTCACATAACAAATTTGAGCGTCCGGGCTGCGTTTACCCCAAACACCGGCAAAGAAGCGCGCAACGTTATCATTGCCAAAGACAGGATTAAGCGCGGCTGATGCCTTGCCCCCGCCATCGGAATGCATGATCACATCCGGGGCCAACTGGCTCACCAATTGCCCAACATCCCCCAGACTAAGGGCATTGATAAACGCTTCGATTTTCGACTGGTCACAGGCTTTTGCCGCAACAAAGGGTGTCGGATCCCGATCATTTTCACGCGCCATCTTGCGCCGGGCACGAAACAGGATCTGACGGGTATTGTTGGCTGTGCGTTCAATCACCGGGGCAATATCGTCATGGGTCCAGTCAAATACTTCGTGTAAAACAAGCGCAATCCGTTCAACCGGTGCCAGCCGTTCGAGCATCAGCAAATACGCCTGACCCAGACCATCCTGTTCGATCAGCATTTTTTCGGCTTGGGGTTGTTCGGGCGGCAACCACGGTTCGGGCAGCCATTGTCCGACATAGTTTTCGCGTTGCCGTCGGGCAGACTTCAAAACGTCCAGACAGATATTGCTGCAGACCCGCACCAGCCATCCGGTAGCATCCCTGATCACGTCATGATCCTGTACGCGCCACCGCAACCAGACGTCCTGCACCGCGTCCTCGGCATCGGCATGACTGCCCAGCATGCGATACGACAGGGCCATTAAACGGGGTCGATGCGCCTCGAAAATCTGATCTGCCATTTTGGGTCCATCAAACGCATGAAGCGATACGGGAAAATCCCGCATCGCCGATCTGAATGTCATTTTGCCCGAAAGGGGACGGGGATGCAAAGGCGCAGGGTCACCCCCGTCCTCAGGATTTGCGCAAACGGATTTACGCAAACTCATGCTGCGCAATGCCCAACCGGTTCCAGGCATTCATGGTTGATATGATGCAGGTAAGTTCCGAAACTTCGTCTTCTTCGAAATGTTCAAGCAACGCACGGTGGCTTTGCGAAATACGCGACTGGCTCTCGACCTTGGTCAGGCATTCTGCCCAGTCAAGCGCCGCACGCTCCCCATCATCAAAGCCCTTTGAACTGCGCCACAGTGGCAGCATCGCAAGTTTGACCGGGTCGCCACCTTGCTCGCCATAGCTTTTTGAATGCATCCTGAGGCAATGGGCACATTCGTTGATGTGCGATACACGGCATTCGATCAAGCTGCGCAGTGCGGGCGAAACTTTCGCGTCTTCCGCAAGTTTGCTCGCAAGCTCAAACATGGCCTCAAACAGTTTCGGGCTGGTCTTGGGAAATGCGAAACGGCTCATGATGGTGCTCCTTGAAAACAGCGGTGAATTCACCGGGCAAAATGCCCTTTCTGCAAACAAGGACGAAACAAGGACGGGCCGTGTTACACAGCCCGCCCGATTATTTTCAAAAGGATCGATTTTTTCGAAACCTAGACAACGCCAGCTTCTTTCAGCCCATCGGCCACCGCTCCATGCATCACCCATGTCCAGTCTTCACCGTCCGTCGGCTTCCCATCTGCAAGGGTAAAGATCGCGGCCAGATAATCACTGACATCGCTGTCACACATTGGAAGTCCTGCGGCCTCGGATATCTTGCGCGCCAACCGGCCATATTTCTTATTGCCAATCCGCGCGCCAAAATGCCCCACCGTCTGGGCCAACTTCAATCCGCTAATCTCACGGCCCGGTGCATTGGCATGGACCCGCAGCATATCGCGCTCACAGCTCGATATCTCGATAGATGCAAGTGCGTTGACGTAATCTTCCACCTGACCAATATGGGGCGCATCACCGGCATTGATATCAGCAGTGCGGTCCGTGCCGTCGTCCCAGTTCAAGACTTTCAACATGTCGTTTCCTCCCGACAAAATGACCGGTTTAGAACCGTTTGCATGCGTCACATCTGACGTGCCGGTCGATCACGCCGATGTGTATCTTTTGGGCAACAATGCCATTTCTTATTTTATCGCCTTTGGTGTTCCCCAATGTGTCGGGGTTCATTACCGACATTTTGCATATGGGGATTAAAATCAAACGGGGCGGGGAACTTTTGCTCCCCGCCCCGTGATATTACGCGTAGTCAAAGCCCGGTTTGGTAAAGACGAACTGGCCGACCCGCATGCCACCGCCGCCCTCTGCCTCGTCAAAGGCATTGATGCAACCTGCCAGATAAAACTCCCACATCCGTTTGAACTCTGTGTCGTATTTTTCCGGATCAAGCTGATCGGCCACATCGCGAAACCGGTCGCGCCATGCCATCAACGTCTGGGCATAGTTGCGCCCGGGATGGAAATGCGATGCGTCCACCCTCAGACTGGCATGTTCGGCCGCTTCGATCACTTCATGTACCGCCGGGATATATCCGCCGGGGAAAATATATCGATCAATCCACGGCGAGGTAAATTCGGCACGTGGCTTGATAATCGTGTGGATCACCGCCCGACCACCCGTTTTCAGAAGCTCACCAACCTTCTCGAAATAGGTTTTGAACTGATGGCGGCCAACATGCTCAAACATGCCTACCGATACCACCCGGTCGTATTTTCCGGCATTGGCATCGGCAAAGACCCGATAATCAAGAAGATGGTAATCAAGGCCGCTGCTGGCATTGTCGTCCATCTCCAGTCGTTTTTGTTGCGCCCAGTTAAATTGCTCGGTCGACAACGTAATGCCATGCACTTCGGCCCCGGTTTCACGACGAATGAAACGGCTTAAGCCGCCCCAGCCACAGCCGATATCAACCACCCGCAATCCCGGTTCGTTGATCTTCAAACGCTGGGTCGTCAGGCTCATTTTCCGGTGTTGGGCTTCTTCAAGTGTTTGCGCGCCATCATCCCAGAACGCACAGGAATACTGCATGTCCGGGTCAAGGAAACGGGTATAAAGGTCATTGCCAATGTCATAATGATGACGCACCCGGCGTGATGCCGCCTTGATGCTGGTAAACTGGGCAATCTGGAATTTCAGGGCCTGCAGTTTTTCAATGAAACTGCCAAACCCGTTGGCGGAATGACCGCCTTCGAAATTCAGGCGCAACACTTTGATCAGGTCTTCCAGTTCGCCCGAAACAAGATCAAACCCACTGCGCATGAACGCTTCGCCAAAACCGGGATCGGGAGTTAACGCCATTTTCAGCGTATTGCCCCAGTCAGGTATGGTCATGGCGGCTTTTGGTTCCTGGCCGTCACCCAGAACCACTTCGTGTCTGTCATCAACGCGGAATATCAATGTTCCGCGCGTCACATGTTCCCGAAAGAAATCGAGAACCTTTTTTTGTGTCCAATCCAAACTCATCGGGTACGTCATCGCCCTTCCTTCTGTAAAAGTCGGAAAATTGATCGCCCCATGCGCAGTGCCACCCGCGCATACATACCAGCCCCGAAATCAGGCCCGACCCTAAATTAGGCAAAATCCTAAATCAGGATCATGTCTTAAAGACGTTCGGAAGGAAGCCAGAACATGACACCACATGACAGGCACACCGCGTTACGCCCATGCCAAAAGCAGAAATCAACCAAGCAGGACGCCGAACGATTCTGATCTCGGGGTCAGTACGTGAACCCCGTAATAATTCTGCCAGAATTTTCTACGATCTCAAGTAGTAATCGTAGCTGCCCTGCCAAGGATACGCTTGCGCAATTGCCCCGAAAGCCTTACATCTCGCCGCAGATCATCGCAAACTATCCACAGGTATGTTTCTCGCGCCGTTTGTCGGGTCTTATGGGTCCCATAGGGTCTAATATTGGGGGCGCGACATACCATACAGACTGAAAAGAGGCATCTGATGGGCTATAAAATCGCTGTTGTCGGTGCGACTGGTAATGTCGGGCGTGAAATGCTCAACACCCTTGCCGAGCGCAACTTCCCGGCTGACGAAATCTTTGCGCTGGCATCTTCAAAATCAATCGGCCGCACGGTTTCCTATGGCGATGATACCGATCTCAGCGTTCTGGATTCTGCGACCTTTGATTTTTCCAAGGTTGATATCGCGCTGTTTTCCGCTGGTGGCGAAGCGGCCAAGAAACTGGCGCCAAAGGCTGCCGAAGCCGGGTGTGTCGTGATTGACAATTCCAGCTACTGGCGCATGGAACCGGGCGTGCCACTCATCGTGCCCGAGGTCAATGGCGCAGCACTTTCGGGCTACGCCAAAAAGAACATCATTGCCAACCCGAACTGCTCAACCATCCAGATGGTCATGGCGCTTAAGCCGCTGCAGGACATCGCCCCGATCAAACGCATCGTGGTGTCGACCTATCAGTCGGTATCGGGTGCGGGCCGGGCGGCAATGGACGAACTGTTCAACCAGACCAAGGGCATCTATGTGAACGATCTTCCGCAAAAGGAAGAATTCACCAAGCAGATCGCCTTTAACGTCATCCCCCATATCGATACCTTCATGGATGATGGTGCGACCCGCGAAGAATGGAAAATGGCGGTTGAGACGCGCAAAATCATGGCCCCGGCCGAAATTGCCGTGCATGCAACCTGTGTCCGTGTTCCGGTCTTTGTTGGTCATGGCGAAGCGGTCAACATCGAATTTGATGGCCCGATCACCGTCGAAGAAGCCCGCAAGGCAATGAAAGCCTTCCCCGGCGTTTCGGTGGTCGATTACCGTCAGGACGAAGGATATGTCACACCGCAAGAAGTGCAGGGCGAGGACAATGTCTTTATCTCACGCGTGCGCAAGGACCCGACGGTTGAAAACGGTCTGTCGCTGTGGTGTGTCGGGGATAACCTGCGCAAAGGGGCGGCCCTTAACGCGGTTCAGATTGCCGAAGCACTGGTCGCGGAATACCTGCCAAAGAAATAACGTTTCACGTCTTTCCACGATGCAAAACCCGCCTTCTCGAAGGCGGGTTTTGTCGTTTATGAAATCAAACATGCTGGTCAGATGCGCAAAAAGGCGCTAGGCAATCAGTCTAAGGGATGGAAAATTCCACCGCCTGCCCGGCACGTTACGAAGAAAAATAATTTCGGGGAAATCGGATGGTTAAACGCACACGCAAGGAAGCCGCACGTCTGGACGAAGCCGCCCGCGCGGGTTGGCTGTACTATTGTGCTGGCAATACACAGGACGAAATCGCCACCAAACTTGGCGTCTCGCGCCCGACCGCACAGCGTCTTGTGTCGGCAGCCGTCAGCGAAGGACTGGTCAAGGTCCGCCTTGATCATCCGATTGCGCATTGTATGGAACTGGGCAAGGCGATTTGTGAAAAATACGATCTTGCCGCCTGTGATGTTGTCCCGACCGACCCTGCCGCCCCCGAGGCGATGTTTGGCATGGCGCAGGCCGCGGCCACCTACCTTGAACGCGCTCTGCAATCACCCGATCCGCAAATCATAGCACTGGGCACCGGGCGTGCCATGCGCGCCATGGTCGATGAGGTTGGCCGGATTGATGGCCGCCACCATAAGATCGTCTCGCTTGTCGGCACCATTGCCCATGATGGTGCTGCCAGTTTCTATGACGCGGTGATCGACCTTGCCGACCGCACCCGCGCACCGCATTATCCCTTGCCGATTCCGGTCATCATCGAAGATCCGCAAATGCGTCAACGTATGCAGCAACAACCCCCGATGGATAATATCCTCAAACTCGCCGCAGAGGCCGACATTCGTTTTATCGGGGTCGGGCATCTTGGCGATGACGCGCCGCTTCATATTGACGGCTTCATCAGCAAGGACGAACTGATGTCGCTTCGCAAAAGTGGCGGCATTGGCGAAGTCATCAGTTGGTCGTTTGATCAGGATGGCACCATCCTTGATCATGCGGTCAATCATTGCGTCACCAGTGCCCCGGCCCAGTCGCCGACCACCAACACCATCGCGGTTGCCAAGGGCACGAAAAAGATAAAAGCGATTCGCGGTGCGATGCGTGGCAAACTGATCTCGACCCTGATCACCGACGAAGCCACCGCAGAATCTTTATTGCAGTAGCATCTGCAACAACCCTCGAAGAACCAAGCCCCATTCCCCCTGTCAACCCGTTTGGCAGGGGTTGTTTTTGTGCACCGCAAGAACGATTTAATTTGACAAGAGACCTCGTAATTGAGTGAATGCTCATCACCTGAACAAATGATCAATACGAGCAAGAATTTGCTTACCGGGTACATAGTCCTTTAGGGAGGAAACATGAAACGCGTTATGGGAGCCGCGCTTTGCGCGCTACTAGCAGGCGGTGTTGCATTCACCGCCAATGCCGAAACCAAACTGACCATCGCAACCGTCAACAACGGTGACATGATCCGCATGCAGAAGCTGACGGATGACTTCACCTCACAGAATCCTGATATTTCGCTTGAGTGGGTCACCCTCGAAGAAAACACCCTGCGTCAGCGCGTCACCACCGACATCGCCACCAAGGGCGGTCAGTATGACATCATGACCATTGGCACCTACGAAGTGCCGATCTGGGCTGAAAAAGGCTGGCTGGCACCGCTTGATAATCTCGGCGCCGACTATGACGTCGACGATCTGATGCCTGCTATCCGGGCTGCCGTCTCCAAGGATGATGCGCTTTATGCTGCACCGTTCTACGGCGAAAGCTCGATGATGATGTACCGCAAGGATCTGTTCGAAAAAGCCGGTATTGAAGTCAACGGTCGCCTGACCTGGGATCAGACCCTTGATATCGCCAAAAAGCTGCATGACCCGGACAACGGCGTCTATGGCATCTGCCTGCGTGGCAAAGCCGGCTGGGGCGAAAACATGGCGCTGATCTCGACCATGGGCAATGCCTATGGCGCACGCTGGTTTGACGAAGAATGGAACCCGACCTTCGACGGGCCGGAATGGAAAGCCGCCCTGGACATGTATACCAACATCCTTGGTAACTATGGTCCTCCGGGGGCAACATCGAACGGGTTTAACGAAAACCTGTCGCTGTTCAACTCCGGCAAATGTGGCATGTGGATTGATGCAACCGTTGCAGCATCCTTTGTCACCAACCCCAAAGAATCCAAAGTTGCCGACCAGGTTGCCTTCACCGAAGCTCCTTGTGCTGTAACCTGCACCGGTGCCAACTGGCTCTGGGCTTGGAACCTTGGCATTCCGATGGGATCCCAGAACGTCGAAGCGGCTCAGAAATTCATCGCCTGGGCCACGTCCAAAGAATATCTCGAACTGGTTGCCTCCAAAGAAGGTTGGGCAAACGTTCCCCCGGGAACCCGTATTTCGCTGTACGAAAACCCGAAATATCTTGAGGCTGCACCCTTTGCAGACGAGACGCTTCTCGCCATCGACAGCGCAGATCCGATCAACTCGACCCTCAAACCGAAACCCTATGTTGGTGTTCAGTTCGCCGCGATCCCGGAATTCCAGGGTATCGGTACCACTGTAGGCCAGCAGTTCTCGGCAGCTCTTGCCGGTCAGTCCACGGTTGAAGAGGCCCTTTCGGCCGCACAAGCCAGCACCGACCGCACCATGCGCAAAGCCGGTTACTACTGATGCACTACAGGTCGGATTTCAGATCATCGCACATCATGAAATGACATCCGGCCTGACCTCCTTGACCTGATGAACTTGGGGTGGCGGCCACAGAGCAACTTGCTCTAACACCGCCACCCTCTTTCCATCCGGATCGGGACATCAACATCAATTTCGGGGAGCACATCATGTCGACACGTGCCTCGACCCTTACCGGGCGCATCATGTCCGCGCCATCGATCATCGTCCTGTTCTTATGGATGGCCGTCCCGCTGGGCATGACAATTTACTTTTCCTTCCTGCGCTACAATCTGTTGTCGCCAGGCACGGAAGAATGGATCGGCACTCTCAATTACGAATTTTTCCTGACCGACCCGGCGTTCTTTGCCTCCCTTGCAAACACGCTGCTGCTTGTCGGTTCGGTTCTGGTCATCACCGTGATTGGTGGCATCCTGCTGGGATTGCTGCTCGATCAACCGATTTTTGGGCGCGGCATCCTGCGACTTCTGGTGATTGCGCCGTTCTTCATCATGCCGACCGTCAATGCACTGGTCTGGAAAAACCTTTTGATGGACCCGGTTTCGGGGATGTTTGCCTGGCTTGCCAGTTTACTTGGCCTGCCTGCAATTGACTGGTTTACCAATGCGCCGCTGACATCCATCATCATCATGGTGTCATGGCAATGGCTGCCCTTTGCCGTGCTGATCCTTCTGACAGCACTTCAGTCGCTTGACCGCGACCAAAAGGAAGCCGCCCAGATGGATGGGGCCGGTCCGGTATCGATCTTTTTCTATATTACCCTGCCCCACCTCAGCCGCGCGATTACCGTGGTTGTGCTGATTGAAACCATCTTCCTACTGACTGTCTTTGCCGAAATCTTTGTCACCACAGGTGGTGGTCCGGGTCTGGCAACGACCAACATTGCGTTCCTTGTCTATACACAAGCACTGTTGCAGTACGACGTTGGCGGCGCATCAGCCGGCGGCATTGTCGCGGTCATTCTGGCCAATATCGTGGCGATCTTCCTGATCCGCCTCATCGGCAAGAACCTGGATAATTAGGGGCGCGATATGGAAAAGAAACAAACACCTCTTGGCTATATCAGCTTCTCGGCCTTTGCCTGGGTTGTCGGCCTTTTGATTTTCTTCCCGATCTTCTGGATGGTTTTAACCAGTTTCAAAAGCGAACTTGAAGCCGTCAGCATTCCGCCAAGCTTCATCTCCTTTGACTGGACGCTTGAAAACTATGTCGAGGTTCAGGAACGATCGAACTATTTCAAGTTCGCCATGAACTCCGTCATTCTTGCGGTCGGCTCCACATTGGTTGGCTTGGTCTTTGCTGTCACCTGCGCATGGGCCATGGCCTTTAACCCGACCAAACGCACCAAGGACGCGCTGCTCTGGATGCTGTCGACCAAGATGATGCCACCCGTTGGCGTTCTTGTGCCGATCTATCTGATGTTTCGCGACTGGGGGCTGCTTGATACCCGGTTTGGTCTGATCATGGTTCTGTTTTTGATGAACCTGCCGATCATGGTCTGGATGCTCTACACCTACTTTAAGGAAATCCCGACCGACATTCTCGAAGCCGCCCGCATGGATGGCGCAACCCTGCCCAAGGAAATCATCTTTGTGCTGTTGCCCATGGCCCTGCCCGGCATTGCATCGACCATGCTCTTGAATGTGATCCTTGCCTGGAACGAAGCCTTTTGGACACTCAATCTGACAACGTCCGATGCGGCACCGCTGACAGCTTTCATTGCCTCGTACTCAAGCCCCGAAGGGCTGTTCTGGGCAAAGCTTTCAGCCGCTTCAACTCTGGCAGTTGCACCAATTCTTGTCATTGGCTGGTTCTCGCAGAAACAGCTGGTTCGTGGTCTGACATTTGGCGCGGTCAAGTAACCGCTGCCCTATTGAAATCTAGAAAGAAGGAACACCGCAATGGGTGCTATCCGACTGGAGAAAGTCAAGAAAACCTTCGGAACGCTGGATGTGATTCCGGGTGTCGATCTTGACATCAATGATGGTGAGTTTGTCGTCTTTGTCGGCCCGTCGGGCTGTGGCAAATCAACCTTGCTGCGCCTGATTGCCGGGCTTGAAGATGTCACCGACGGTAAAATCATGATTGATGGTATCGACGTTGCCAACGAAGCCCCGGCCAAGCGCGGCCTGTCGATGGTCTTTCAGTCCTATGCGCTTTATCCGCATATGACCGTTTTTAACAACATTGCCTTTGGCCTGAAAATGGCCGGCGAAAGCAAGGAAGTTATCAACGAGAAAGTCCAGAGTGCGGCCAAAATCCTCAATCTGACCGACTATCTCGAACGACGCCCCGGTGCCCTTTCGGGTGGTCAGCGTCAACGCGTTGCCATTGGCCGTGCGATTGTCCGTAACCCGGCCGCCTTCCTGTTTGATGAACCGTTATCGAACCTTGATGCCGCCCTTCGCGTCAACATGCGTCTTGAAATCACCGGTCTGCATCAGGACCTCAAAACCACGATGATCTATGTCACCCATGATCAGGTCGAAGCCATGACCATGGCCGACAAAATCGTCGTGTTGCAGGCTGGCCGTGTCGAGCAAGTCGGCAAACCGATGGACCTTTACAGCAAACCGGCCAACAAATTCGTCGCCGGTTTCATCGGCTCACCGAAAATGAACTTCCTGGGCGGCGAACTGGCGGCAAAACATGGTTGTCATGAAATCGGCGTTCGCCCTGAACACCTCGTGGTCAGCACCGAAAGCGGTGTGATTCCGGCCACGGTCAAAATCGCCGAACACTTGGGGGCGGAAACATACCTCCATGTGCAATCGGATGAATTTGGCGCGATGACGGTGCGGGCAACCGGCGAAATGCCACTGAGCGGGAATGACAAAATCTTCCTCACCCCGGAACAGGACCGCATCCATCGTTTTGACGCCCATGGTCTGGCCCTTGGATAGTTTCTAAACCGTGCACACCGGGTCGCAATGCCGCACACGCGTTGCGATCCCGCCTTACCAAATCAAGAAAACTGTGAGACCCAAATGTATCTTAAAAAGTTCGATCTTACCGGTCGCCGTGCCTATGTCACGGGCGGCGGTCGTGCAATCGGCCTGTCCTGCTGTGAAGCACTGGCAGAAGCAGGCGCACATGTCATCATTGGCGATATCAGCGAAGCTGTCGCCGAAGAAGGCCGCGATTACCTGAAATCCAAAGGGTACTCCGCCGACATCGACATCATGGATGTCACCAACACCGATCAGGTCCGTGCCAGTGCCGAAAAAATGGCCAAGCAGGGCGGCATCGACATTCTTGTCAATAACGCCGGCATCGCACGGTCGGAAACCCCGGCCGAAAAAGTTGCGGATGAACATTGGCTCAATGTCGTTGACGTCAATCTGAACGGCACCTTCTGGTGCTGCCGCGAATTTGGCAAGCAGATGCTGGCCAAGAAAAATGGCGTCATCGTCAATGTCGGCTCGATGTCGGGCGTCATTGTCAACAAGCCACAGGAACAGGCCTATTACAACGCATCCAAGGCGGCTGTGCATCAGTTGACCAAATCGCTGGCGGCTGAATGGGGCGGACGCGGCGTGCGCGTCAATGCGGTTGCACCGACCTATATCGCAACCCCGCTGAATGAGTTCGTGAAATCCAAGCCGGAAATGTATGACGCATGGATCAATGGCACCCCGATGGCCCGCTTGGGCGAGACCGATGAAATCGGGTCGGTTGTGCTGTTCCTTGCCTCAGACGCATCCAGCTTGATGACCGGATCCATCGTTCTGGCTGATGGGGGTTACACCTGCTGGTAAGGCCAGGTGGAACTGTTGACTGTAATCTCCTGAAGTTATTTACAGTCAGGCTGGAATGATGGTTAAAACGGGGCGCGGTTGTGGGACCTGCGCCCCGTTTACCTTTTCAGGCCACGCAAACACTGGCCAGATATTTGGAAAAGTCATTCGCGGGCATCACCACAACACCCGACAGGCCAAGGAACGCTGACAGGCGTTCAAGATTGGCCATAAGCGCCCCCGCAACATCACCTGCGGCAAAACCATCTTCAAGATGCGCGCTTTGCACCAAAAGCACCCCGGCCTGCCGGTCCGCTTTCAAATCGACACGCGCAACAAATTCGCCGTTCAACATAAATGGCAGGACGTAGTAGCCGTATTGGCGCTTTTCGGCCGGAACATATATCTCGATCCGATAGTTAAACCCGAAAATACGTTCCACCCGATCACGTTCCCACATCACCGGATCAAACGGCACCATCAAGCATGTCGGCTTGGCCCGTGACCGTGGATTGACGTTCGGGCACATATAGCCCGGTTGTTTCCACCCCTGAACATCCGCTGCCAACAACCGTCCTTCTTCGACAAGACGTACAAGGCATCCTTTCACGTCCGCCGTTGGCAGGCGGAAATATTTGCGCAGATCTGCCTCGGTCGCCACCCCCATGGCGGCAATCCCCTTGCAGATCAGATCACATTGCGCATCCTGCCTGTCGGGTGCCGCAAGATTGGCCGCATCGCCAATGATCCGTTCGGGCAAATCATAAACCCGCTCAAAACTGCTGCGGCGTTTGCGCGACATGACCTGACCGCTCCAGAACAGATATTCCATCGCGGTTTTGGTATCCGACCATCCCCACCATGCCGAACTGTTGGCACGCTTGTCTTCAAGGTCACTCGCACCAATCGCACCCTCGCGCTCAATCCGGGCCAGAATGCCATTGATCAGATCGGGCTGTTCGCGCTGCATCCGCGCAATCCGCCCCCAGGTTCCTTTGCCATTGCGCGCATCCTCCATCCGCCAGCGATACAGCGGGTAATCCTCAACCGGGATCATGGATGCTTCATGGCCCCAATATTCAAACAATTTACGCTGCCGGTCCGTGCCCCAGACAACCTGATCAAGCAACGTCGGGTCATACACCCCCAATCGGCTGAAAATCGGCATGTAATGCGCACGTGTCAAAACGTTGACACTATCGACCTGCAACATATTGGTTTGTCGGATCGCCTTGATGATCCGGCGTTTGGTCACCGGGCGATTGTCGTCGCAATCAAACCCCTGCCCGACAAGCGCAAGGTTGCGCGCCTGCTTGATGGAAACGGCAACGGATCGCATCGGGATATGAACACTGTCATCTGGCATGGTTAAACATTCAAATTGGCAAATAAAAACAGCACGATGTTAGCATATCCCCCTGACAAATACGGCAGGAGGATTCCATATGTTTTCGTGTATGGTTTCTTGACGGGTCACACCGTCAGCCAAGGGCCTTTGCCCGGATGATCATCGCGCACACCGCAACACAGGACACGAACGCAAGATGGAAATCGAACAGATCATGATCCTGACGGTCCTTGTCGGGACGGTTGCGCTGTTTTTATGGGGGCGCTGGCGTCATGACATGGTGGCGATGGCATCGTTATTGGCCTGTGTCGTCTTGGGGCTGGTGCCGACCGGCGATGCCTTTATCGGGTTTGGTCATCCGGCGGTCATTACCGTGGCTTGTATTCTGATCCTGTCATCGGCCCTGCAAAAATCCGGGGCGGTCGATACATTAACCCGAACGGTCCTGCCGCAATCAGCCGGTCCCTTTGTCACCATGGCCGCCCTTAGTCTGCTGGCTGCCATCCTGTCGGCTTTTATGAACAATGTCGGCGCCTTGGCTTTGCTGATGCCAGTTGCGCTTCAAATTGCCCGAAAGCAGAATTTGCCCCCCGGGAAAATCCTGATGCCACTGGCCTTTGGCTCAATCTTGGGCGGCATGACCACCCTGATCGGGACACCGCCCAACCTGATTGTTTCGGGCTTTCGCGCCGAACTAAACGGCTCGGGCTTTTCGATGTTTGATTTCAGCCCGGTCGGGGTCGCGATTGCCGCATCCGGACTGGTGTTTGTCATTCTGCTGGGTCGATTTCTGGTCCCCACCCGCGAACGTGCCGGGGCCGAGGGATTTGAAACCGGCTCATACCTGACCGAGGCGCGTATTACCGAGGGCAGCAAGGCCATCGGCATGCTGTTGCGCGACATCAACAATGAACTGGAAAAAACCGACGCACAGGTCATTGGCCTGATCCGCAATGAACGCCGTATCCCCGCGCCAAACCCCTTTCGCGAATTGCATCAGAACGACGTTCTTCTGATCGAAACCGAACCCGAAGGCCTCGCCGCCGCCCTTTCTGCGGTTGAGCTCACCCTTGAGGCCGAATGGAATGATGCGCAGGCCAAACTCAAGGCACAGGACAGCGACGAAAAAACCCTTTCCGATACCAAGGCTGCCGACAGCACAAAAACCGAGACCAGCGGCGATACAGAAGCCCCCTCTGATCCGGATCAGAACGACGCGCCAACGGATGCCGATAAAACCGCCCTGCAGTCGGATGATATTTCGCTGATTGAACTGGCTGTTCTGCCAAATGCCGCCTTTATTGGCCGGTCTGCGACCGACATACGCCTGCGCAACCGCTATGGCATCAACCTGCTGGCCGTTTCACGCCAAGGCCGCCGTTCGATGGCGCGCTTGCGCACCATGACAATGCAGGCCGGCGACGTCCTTTTGATGCAAGGCCCACCAGAAGCCATCTATGACTTTGGCAACCGGCTTGGCTGTGTGCCACTTGCCGAACGGTCCCTCCATCTGGCGGACAAGGCACAGGCGCTTAAAACCACCATGATCATGGCCATCGCCATCCTGCTGGCCGCCTTTGGCATTTTACCCGCCGCCATTTCCTTTGCCCTTGGTGTTCTGGCCGCATTGCTGATACGCGTGGTCTCGCCCCGAACCCTGTATGATGCTGTCGACTGGCCGGTTGTCGTCCTGCTCGCGGCCCTCATACCCGTGGCCAATGCCATGGAAAGTACCGGCAGTGCCGATCTGATCGCGCGCTTCCTGCTACAATCGGTGGCACAGGGCAATGCGACCATTGCCGTTGGCCTGATCCTTGTCGTCACCATGACCCTGTCGGACTTCATGAACAACGCCGCCACCGCAGCCGTGATGTGCCCGATTGCGATTGGCAGTGCCGCCCAGCTTGAGGCCAGCTCCGACCCGTTCCTGATGGCGGTCGCGATTGGCGCATCCTGCGCCTTCCTCACCCCAATCGGGCACCAGAACAACACGCTCATCCTCGGCCCCGGCGGCTTCCGCTTTGGCGACTACTGGAAACTTGGCCTTCCGATTGAAATCATCGTGGTGGCGGTGGGTGTGCCGATGTTGTTGTGGGTTTGGCCGTTATAGTCACCTTATCAACACCAACAGTGTCAAAGCGTGTAGCAATATTAAGAACTAGCCCAGCTTTTCTGGGACTTGGGGCTAATTGAGAGCATCGAGAAATTTGGTAACTTAGATACTAACATTGGATTTGAAAGATAACATAATAAATGTTAGTGTTTAGATATTAATGTTAGCGATAGGTGCCACTATGTCCGAAACGGGAGTACTGCTTTACAACCTTGACATTTATCTTTCAAAAACTTTGCACGTCCACATTTCACACAGTCCGGTGGATAGTGGCAGTTTACCACTTGGCATCACTGCAGATTATAACATTGCTGGCTGTAAAATTGTTTCCAGAGAGTGCGTTCTTCTAATCGAAAAGCCGCACAGCGAGAAAACACCTGCCGCCATCGCACTAGATATTAAGAAAGTTCAGGACATCACCGAAAGACTGGCCATTTTTGTGACCGATGCGATGAGTGCATATTGGCGTGAACAGCTAATTTCAAAGCTTACAGCCTTCATCCAAGTCGGGCAGCAATGCTACATTCCACAGTTAGCAATGGACCTTAGGGAGCATTTCCGGAAACGCTTGCTTCGGCCACAAGAGGTTCGATTCTCGCCGGTCGCACAGCTCGTTCTGTTCTATCTTTTATTGAGATGTTCTCCGGATACTGTACAGGATTCGACACCATCACGTCTTGCGGACAGACTTGGTTATTCGCCAATGTCAATTGGAAGAGCTTATCAAGAGCTCGCAGCTCATGACCTTTGTGAAATTCATCGTCAAGGGCGAGAAAAACACCTCCACCTAGTAAAGTCGAAGAGCAATATAATCGACCGTGCCCGTCCCTATTTGATTTCACCAGTGCGCAAAACACTTTACCTAGATAAATTTAGAGAGCTTGTCCCTCACTTACATCTCGCGGGTGAGTCCGCAATGGCAGAATATACAATGCTGTCCCCACCTTCGGTCCCTGTTTGGGCAATTGATACACAGCGTTGGAAACGAGGAACAGCCAGACAAGTTTGGCATGATGCCGTCGATCCCGAAGGAGCGACACACATAGTTGAGGTTTGGCATTACAATCCGACATTGTTATCCGACGACCGCACTGTAGATCCACTTTCATTGTATGCTCAGTTTAATTCATCAGATGATCCCCGTCTGCGAGGAGAAGCAGAAGTGCTATTGGAGAAAAGCTTGTGGTAACTTCTTTGGAAGATTTGGTCGTTGGACTTAACCGCTTCGCAGATCATTTCGCTGAATATCTTGATCGGTTTGTCATTATTGGAGGAACAGCGTGCCGGATAATCCTCGACGAAAACGCTGTGACCGCTCGGACGACAAAGGACCTTGATATCGTTCTTTGCCTTGATACTACAAACCGGGTCGATGAAAATTTCGCGACCGCTCTGCTTGAATTCATTGAAGCAGGTGAATATGAAGCAAGAACCCGCGCCACAGGAAAACAAGAATACTACCGGTTTGAATCACCAAAGGTCGAGGGGTATCCGGTTATGCTCGAATTCTTTTCCAGGCGCCCCAATAGCCTTCCTTTAACAGACGAGAAAATCAAATGTCGACTGGTTGTGGAAAGCGATTTAATGAGCCTTTCGGCCATTTTGCTTGACGATGATTACTATGCTGCTCTGATTACGAACAAAACGCTCATGCGCGGACTCCCTATTTTAAATGAAGATCTCTTGATCCCCTTCAAGGCAAGGGCGCATATCGATCTTGAGCGAAAAAGGGCCAACGGAGATCCCGCAGTAAAGAGCAAGGATATCAATAAGCATCGGGCTGATATTATTCGTCTGCTGGCTCTGATTCCTGCAAACCGACGCGTTGAACTTGCCGAACCCATTGTTCGTGATATTGGCATGTTTATAAATAAGCTTTGTGCCGAGGAATTCCCTACGCAAGATGTCGTGCGAGGCCTAACACTCGATGTCGTTGTTGAAGCTCTCGAGACTATATATCAGGTTGGCCGGAATGATTATCCATTCATCGCAGACGATAATATTGTTGTTCCATAATACAGGAAAGAGAGAACCACTCTCTTTCCTCGTGCCTTAAGACGAAGCACCTATCAGTCACAGTGGCTCTCGCTTTTGCGATCACGGCAAGTAATCTCAGGTTGATGCGCCATGCTGAAGTAGATTTATATTTATAAGCAACAAATAAAGAAGGCGACCCACTGGACCGCCTTGTTGCATATTTCGCTTAGCAGTTTGCTTAGCTGTCAAAACCAAGCTTCGGCACCGCAACGCCATTCGCACGGCAGGCCGAAATCAGGGTATTGTTCAGCAAGCACGCGATGGTCATCGGGCCGACACCGCCCGGCACCGGGGTAATCGCACCGGCCACCTTGGACGCGGTTGCAAACTCGACATCGCCGACCAGTTTCATTTTTCCCGCATCGCCTTCAACCCGGTTGATGCCAACATCAATCACCGTAGCCCCCGGTGCAATCCAGTCGCCCTTGATCATGTTCGGGCGGCCAACAGCCGCAATCACGATATCGGCCCGGCGGACTTCATCGGGCAGATCGCGGGTGCGCGAATGGGCAATGGTCACCGTGCAGCTTTCTTTGAGCAGAAGTTGCGCCATCGGTTTGCCAACGATGTTTGATCGTCCGACAACCACGGCCCGCTTGCCTGACAGATCGCCCAGCGTATCTTTGAGCAACATCAGGCAGCCATACGGCGTGCAGGGCGCAAAACCTTCGCCGCCCGTTGCCAGCGCCCCGGCATTGACCACATGAAACCCGTCGACATCCTTGGCCGGATCAATCGCGGCCAGAATGGCCTGCTCGTCAATATGGTCGGGGACGGGGAGTTGGCACAGGATGCCATGCACATTCGGATCGGCATTCACTTTGGCAATCAGTGCCAGCAAGTCTGCCTGCGGGGTATCGGGGGACAGTTTATGCTCATAGGAATTCATGCCGCATTCAAGGGTTTGCTTGCCCTTGTTGCGCACATAGACCTGACTGGCCGGGTCTTCGCCGACCAAAATCACGGCCAGACCGGGGGTAACGCCGTGATCGGCTTTCAGCTTGGTTACTTCGGAAGTGATGTCTTCGCGCAGTTTGGCTGCGAAGGCTTTGCCGTCGATGATTTTTGCGTCACTCATCTGTCTGTCCGCCCCGTAAGTTGGGATATTTGCACCATCAGCTCGTCGGGATCGCCGTCTATCAGCAGCTTTTTGTTGCGATCAGTCAGCCCGGAGACGATCCTGATCGAGGACTTAGGACATTTGGCCGCTTTTGCCAAAAGTTTTATCAGCGCCTGATTGGCTTTGCCGTTTTCCGGCACGGCGGTCACAGACACCCTAAGCTGCATTTGTCCGCTGGCGTCGGCCACCACATCGCCAATCGCATTGCGCGATGCCTTGGGTGTCAAGCGGACAAACAGACTTATCCCTGTTTGATCAGAACCTATCACGCAGACAGCATCAGACATTGTCTAAATGAGACGAATGAATAGGCGAAATGAGACATCAATAGCCGACAAGCGCCATGCGGACATCGGTCTGGATCAGCATATTGGCAAATTGCAGCACCAAAATCAGGATGATCGGCGAAATATCAATGCCGCCAAGATCGGGAATGATGCGCCGGATCGGCCGCAATGCGGGCTCGGTCACCCGGTACAGGAAATCACCGACCATATAGACAAACTTGTTGCTGGTATTGATCACATTAAACGCGACAAGCCACGACAGAATTGCCGACCCGATCAGCATGAAAATGTAGATACCCACAACCGTATCAATAAGCCAAAAAATCGCCAGCATTGCTGCTCCTTACCTGCCGCCGGGGTTGATGTGCAAAATCGGCCCCGAAATTATGTTTTTACGCAGCAAAACCTAGTCGGCAATGCCCGACAACGCAAGCGCAGAGCATTGATTTAACCGCCTATTGGGCCGATTTTACCCGGTTTGTGATCCCAATCACGACGCGGCACACCCCAAATTTCCGCCGCAACCTATTCCTCATACTATTTAAAACGCCCAAAACGATACCTGTTCATACAAAAAACTGTCAGGAGATGTCAGTCTGCCCGTGATCATTCCTTGCCCATGCCGTCACTTCGCGTCACAACAGATCACTGGATCATCGGGAAAGGCAAAACATGACCAACAGCGTGCAAAACAGCGAAAAAAAACGATGCGGTTGGGCGTTAAGCCATGTCGACAAGCCGTTTTACGTCGAGTATCACGACACCGAATGGGGTGTGCCCGTGCATGACGACCGGCTGTTTTTTGAAATGCTGATCCTTGAAGGGGCGCAGGCCGGGTTAAGCTGGCTGACCATTTTGGCCCGGCGTGAAACATACCGGGCCGCATTCGATGATTTCGATGTCCATAAGGTCGCGGCTTATGACGCGGAAAAGCAACAAACGCTTCTGGCCGATCCGGGGATTATTCGAAATAAATTAAAAATAGCCGCGACTATTCAAAATGCGCGAATATTCATCGCCATCCAGAAAGAGTTCGGCAGCTTCGATTCCTACGTCTGGAATTTCGTCGGCGGCACCCCGATCATCAACCATTGGCCGACCATGGGCGACGTTCCAGTCTCCACCGATCTCAGCGACGCGCTGTCCAAAGACCTTAAAAAACGCGGCATGAAATTCGTCGGCACCACCATCATCTATGCATTCCTGCAAGCCACCGGCCTTGTCATGGACCATACGGTTGACTGCTACCGTTACAAAGAACTGGTAAAATAGTCCTCTGTTCGGATGTCCCAAGGCGGTTAGGTCGTCTTGGTTGAGCCGCGCACCAGAAGGCCGGTTTCGAGGATGATGGTGCGACCGGCGTCTTCGCCAAGCGCCATTTCGGCGGCCAGGCGGCCCTTTTCGACCGAATCCTGACGTACTGACGATAACGGTGGGTCGGTGCGTTCGCCGGCCACAATGCCGTCAATGCCAATGACCTTAAGGTCATCAGGTACCTTGCGGCCCAACTCGCGCGCCGCATCCAGCGCCCCAATCGCGATCACATCGGACATGGCGAGGATGCCGTCAATTTCAGGATGCTGAACCAGCATCTCAATCGTCATTTTGGCACTGTGTTCGGAATGGTTGTCACATTCGACATGGATGATGTCGGTCGGGGCAATGCCCGCCGATTGCAGGGCATCGTGATAGCCCGCCATCCGTTCACGCACGACACGGTGGCTTGCCGCACCGACACGGTTGGCATTCATCGGGCCGAAATGATCATGTTCTGTTGCCTGTAACGACAGAATGGCAAATTTGCGCGCCCCGCAATCGAGCAAATGCGCAGCAGCCGTTTTCGCCGCCGCATAATCGTCGAGCAATACCGTTCCCGCCGCACCGGCGATGTCGGTATCAATGCTGATCAGCGGCTGGTTGCGGCGCTGGATGGCGGAAATAATGTCATTATTGTCCGAATAGCAATGCACCAAAAAGGCATCGACCGCGGCATTATTGACCGCAGCAATCGCCTGCTGCGGGTTTTCGGCCGAAATGATCATGACATTAACCCCGTGACGCGCACATTCGCGCCCGATCCCGCGCAGCAATTCAATCGCCACCGGATCGGAAAAGGCATATTCAAGATTGTCGGGAAACACAACGCCAAGCGCCCCGGCCTTACCCGTGCGCAACATCCGCGCCATGACATGCGGCCCGCGATAGCCAAGATCCTTGGCCGCAGCAAAAATGCGGTCGCGGACTTCGCGACGGACAAGATCAGGTTTGCCAAACGCATTGGACGCCGTTCCTTGCGAAACCCCGGCCGCCTTGGCGACATCCAGAAGTTTTACGCGTTTTGCAGCCATTGCGTTTTGCTCTCCCAGTCCGTGCGTTTTTAAACTGCCCCGCCCAGCGGCGGCGACGGCAGATGTTTTTTCCTTAGAACCACTATAGCCAGAACCAACACTGTCTTGCCACAAGACATTGACGTTACAGAAAACCGCCCTTGGTTTTAACGGATTTCGGGACTGGTATTGCGGAAGGTCAGATTAATCCGTGGCCCAACTTGTTTGGCGGTTTTGGGCAGTTGATGCAGCCAGCAATGCTGGGTTTCACCGCCCATGATCAGGGCTGAATTATGGGGCAGATCGATGCTGATGCGATCCCCGGTTGTCTTGTGACGCAGATGAAAACGGCGTTCCTCGCCAAAGGACAGGCTGGCGATGACCGGGTTCTGACCAAGAACATCTTCGTCATCAGCATGCCAGGATACACTGTCGCGGCCATCGCGATACTGGTTGAGCAGCACCGTATTAAAGGCCACACCGGCAAGGTTTTCGGCCAGATCGCGCAACGGGGCGACCTTTGCCGGAAAAGGGGATGCAGGGTGATACACACCGCTATAACGATAGGCAACCTCCCCAAACCATGCGGTCAGGCGCGGAACGGGGATTTCCTTACCAGCCATCCGGGCGGTTTCCTGTTGCCAGACAATGCCACTGAGCAGCCGGTCAAAGGTCCGGTCAGCATCATCATCAGACATAATGCCACGCAACAACAAAACCTGCCCGTCAAAGGGCAGCAGATTGCGAGGTGGCTCGTTGGCAAACAGATCGCCAGTCATGATCATCCCCGGAAGTCATTCTGACAAACACCTAGGACGAACGTGCGTGAAACTCAAGACACAGTTCACTGATATAGTTGTTTCCACAGTGACTTGGCACACATCAGTTCTGCCCCTAGCCGTTGACCAGAGCTATCCCTTCCTGATCGGCATAACGTTCGACATCCTCAACGCTTAGGCCAACCGCGCTATAAAGATTGATGGTTTCAAGTTCGAGATCGGTCTCGGCATCGGCAAGGGATTGCTGTGACGTTGTCAGGCTGCGTTGAGAATCAAGCACATCAAGAAAGTTCGAAAGCCCCTGAACGTAGCGTACCCGCGATTGTTCAAACGCATCGCTGTGATAGCGCACCGATGCAATCAGCGAATCACGTTGCTGCACGGCACCGACATAACCGTAAATCGCACTTTCGACTTCTTCAATCGCGGCCAACAGCGTCTTGCGATAGGTCAGAAAGGCCTGCTCAGCTTCTTCTTCGGCCACCGTGATGTTGGACCGGCGCAGCCCACCATCATACAGCGTCGCATCAATCAGCGCGCCAATGGCAGCCATTGCGGTACGAATAATCGGCCCAGTGCCATAGCCCGTCACGCCAAAGGCCAAAGACCCATCGAGTGAGAGTTCAGGATAAAGGGTCGCGGTTTCGACCCCGATTTGCGCCGTGGCGGAAATCAAGGCCAGTTCGGCGGCACGCACATCGGGACGCCGGCGCAAAAGATCGGCTGGAATACCAATTGGTGGCGCACTTTGAAATTCCGGCAAGGGTGACACATCGAGTAACACATCACGATGGGTTCCCGGCTGCGCACCAACCAGAATGGAAATTGCATTGATCGACCGGTCTATGTCGGTTTGAAGGGCGGGCAAACTTGATTCAATATCGGACACTTCGGCACGCGCACGCGATAGATCAAGTTCGGACGCAAGACCGGTTTGCTGGCGAACCTGCACGATGTTGCTGGTCTGGCGTTGCAGATCAAGTGAGCTTCGCAACAGTTCCTGACGTTTTTGGCTGCCGCGCAGTTCGATATAGTTACGGATAATATCGCCGATCATCACGCGATAGACATCCTCGCGCAAATAAACCTGTTCAAGATAATCGGCCTCGGCAGCCTGTTCTTCACGGGCTTCCCCGCCCCAAACATCCGCCGTCCAGGAAAGATCAATCCCCGCCCCGTATCCAAGATCATCAACCCGATTGCCATCTACCCGGCTGGACGTTCTGCGTTCAGCCGAACCATCGACGCTGGCACCGACTTCAAGACCATTTTCCCCGCGCACACCACGCGCGGTTGCTGCCGCTGCACGAATGCGGCTGATCGCGATCTTAAGATCAATATTGTTGGTGATACCTTCCTTGATCAGGGCGTCCAAAACCGGATCGGTTGTGGTTTCCCACCAGCGGGCCTGATCGGCAGGATTATTGGCGATAACCGGAATTTCCGGGGTATAGGCGGCGATCAGATCAAATTTCGGTGCGGCATAATCTGGCCCCACCGATTGACAGCCGGCCAAACCGATCAGCATGACAGCGCAAGAGAGTGCCGAAAGTCGTTTCACCTGCATGTTATTTCGCACTTCCCTGAATCTTGCTGTCGTCCATTTCGCCGGTATCAGGAATGGCTTCGGCCGCACGCAACTGACTTTGCAATTTAAACCCGCCGTCCGCACGCGCCGACACCAGTGGTGCCAGCAACAGATACAAAACCGGGGTCAAAAACAGCGTAAAGACCGTGGCAAACCCAAGCCCGCCAAACACAACCCAGCCAATTGCCGCCCGGGCCTCGGCCCCAGCCCCCGACCCCAGCACCAGTGGCAACCCGCCAAGGACCGTTGAAATCATTGTCATCATGATTGGACGTAACCGTACCATGGCCGCATCGTGCACAGCATCACGGACCGATTTCCCGGAATCGCGGAGCTGATCGGCAAATTCGACGACCAAAATACCGTTTTTGGCCATCAGGCCGACCAGCATCACAAGCCCGATCTGGCTGTAAATATTGATTGATGTCCCACTTAAGCCCAGCGCAAAGATCGCGGCTGCCAGACCAAATGGAACTGTCAGGACAACCACCAAAGCGGACATGAAACTTTCAAACTGGGCAGCAAGCACCAGCAACACCACCAGCACAGCAATCAGGAAGGTCAGCTGTACATCATTGTTGGTTTCGCCAAGGGTCGCAGCATCGCCGGTCATCAACACCCCGATCCCGGGGGAGAGAACCTTGTCGGCGGCTGCGTTCACATCATCGACCGCCTGTTGCAAGGTATAGCCGGGTGCAAGATTGGCCGAGACCATCACAGCGCGCTGCTGACCTTCGCGTTCGAGCTCCGATGCAACCGCTTCTTCGCTTAGACTGATCACGGACGATAGCGGCAATACCCGTCCGTCCGTCCCGGTCACAAACAGATTTTCAAGATCGGACGGATCATTGATGCTGCCAAGGCTTGAACGCAGTTTAACCGGGACGTTTTGGTCGTCGACGTTGATTTCGGTAACTTCATATCCCTCGATCATCGTGCGCAGCGTCACATTGAGGCTTTCAACCGGAATGCCAAGGTCAAATGCCCGTTCGCGGTCGATATTGACCAGAAGCTGTGGCTGGGTCGTCTGATAGGAGATCCGTATCCCCAGCAAGTTGGGATAGTTTTCTTCGAATTCGCGCTGCATGTCGCGCGCCTGTGCGGCAAGGACGCGATAGCTGGTTCCGGTCAGGGCAAATTCCAGCCCCTCGCCACTGCCGCCGCGCAGACCAAGGCTGTTGGGCTGATAGACAAAGGCCTGCACACCGGGAAGAGCGTTTAGCTGATCCTGAATGGTGGCGGTAATGTCCTGCTGACTACGGTCGCGTTCATCCCACGGGATCAATGGCGCAATGACCAAGGCCCGATTGGGGTCCCATAACCCGACAATGGTGTAAATATTATAGGCATCCCCGGACTCAACGACCGGACGCAAAATACTTTCGACCGTCTCAACCTGACGGTCCATATAATCAATACCGACCCCGTCGGGCCCGCGCAGCGACACAAGAATACGCCCACGGTCTTCATCAGGCAGCAATTCCTTGGTGACGCTGTTATAGACACCAAATGCCATTGTCCCGACAAGAATACAGCCGATCAGCGTGATATAGGGAAACCGCAAAACCCATTCGAGAATGCTTTTGTAAATATCGGCAAAGAAATAACCGACCCTTTCCAGCATATTCGGTTTGGCATTCGCATCCCCGTCATGCGGATCAATATGTTTCAGGCGCGACGCCAGCATGGGACACAGGGTCAAGGCGACAAAAGAAGACACCGCCACCGAAAAAGCCAACACAAAACCAAATTCTCGGAACAGACTACCGGCGGTGCTTGGCAGGAAGGAAATCGGCAGGAAAACCGAGATCAGGGTCAATGTGGTGGCAATCACCGCAAAGAAAACCTGACGTGAGCCAAGAACAGCCGCCGCCATAGACCCCAGTCCCTGATGTCGGCGGCGTTGAATGTTTTCAAGCACCACAATCGCATCATCAACAATCATGCCAGTGGCCAGAACAAGGGCCAGCAAGGTCAGGATATTGATCGAAAAGCCCATCGCCCAGATGGCCGCAACAGTGCCAATTAGGGCGATTGGAATGGTCACCGTCGGGATCAGGGTTGCGGTAAAGGAGCGCAAAAACAGATACAGCACCCCAATCACAATCACGATGGCAAGGGCGAGACTGTAGATCACCTCGCTTAAGGCACCTTCGATAAACACCGCATCATCAGAATTCACGAAGACATCGACATCATCATACTGCGCGTTCAGTTTTTCTGCTGCTCCGCGGATACCGTTTGAAATTGCGATGGTGTTTGATTGGGCCTGACGGGTGACACCCAGACCGATAACGGTGCGTCCATCAAGGCGGACATAGGAAGTCGCATCATCCGGGCCGTAATAGACATCGGCAACATCACCAAGCCGGATGCTGTCGCGGACCATCATCTGGTTCAGGCGTCCAACTTCCCAGACAGAGGCGTCGGCACGGACAAACAGCTTTTGATCATTTGATTCAAAACTGCCTGCTGGAATATCGAACTGTGCCGTTTCCAAAACATCGGCCACGTCCTGCACCGACAGACCATAGCTTGCCAGACGCAGCGGATCGACCCGGACATGAAGGACACGTTCACGATCACCGTTAATCGAAATTTCGGCAACGCCAGGCACAGCCAGCAAAGCAGGCTCGATCTGGTCTTCGACGATATTGGCCAGTTCTTCCTCGGTCAGACTTTTGCTGACCACGGCAAGGCGCATGATGGCACTGGCATCGGCGTCGGCCTTGACGACACGGACGTCTTCGACGTTATCAGGCAGACTGCGTGAGGCGCGACTGACCGCTTCGCGGATGTCATTGGCCGCATCATTGACCTCAACATCGGGATAGAACCGCACGCGGACGCGCGCGCTGCCTTCTTCGCTGTTGGAGCTGATTTCCTTAACACCGCTGACCCGTGATGCGGCAGCTTCGAGGATGCCAGTGACTTCCGAGTCCACCGTTTCGGGGGATGCCCCGTCGTACGTGGCATAGACGGTTACAGTTGGTTGATCGACATTTGGCAATTCACGGATTTCAACGCCCAGCATGGCGGCAAGTCCGGCCAGAATGATCAACATCGCCGCGACGATGATTAAAACCGGGCGCCGGATGCTGAGCGACGCAAGATCATTATGGTTTTGATTGCCGGTTTCCATCGTCATGGTCAGGAACCTTCACCAATGCCATCGCGGGTGGCAACACCCGTATCGTTGTTGTCGCGGATGACAGTTGCAACCTTGCGACCGGGACGCAGGCGAAGGACGCCTTCGACAACGATCAGATCGCCTTTTTCGATATCGCCATCCACAAGAATGCGCCCACTGGTCCGTTTGACAACGCGGACGGGTACGCGCGACACCGCATCATCCTTGATCCGCCAGATGTAGGTTCCCTCGTCCCCCCAAAGGACCGAGATTTCGGGCACGGACGGGTATCTTTTGCCTTCGATATCGACATAAACCGCAAACGACATCCCGGCCAAAAGACGGCCTTTTGGGTTGGGCACACGAGCACGGACACTAAACGTCCGGCTGACCGGGTCAATGCGGCTGCCGATGGACTCAACGGTTCCTTCGAACAGCTCGCCCGGCAGGCTCCACGTTTCAACCCGGACCTTTTGGCCCGGCCTTACATTGTCAAACCGGGTTTCGGCGACTTCGAAATCAACCAGAATGCTTTCGATGTTATCAAGGGTGACGATCACGGTTGAACTGTCAACGCGGTCGCCTGCCTCAATTTCAGAAATGCCGACGATGCCATCGAACGGGGCCAAAATGGTGCGATCAGCCAGATTGACTTCGGCCTGATCGAGTTGAATTTTGGCTTCGGCCAATGCAGTGCGCGCCGTATCGACCTCGCTGTCGGCGACAGCCCCAAGGGGGCGGGCCTGTTCGTAACGGCCAAGAAGCTGCTTGGCGTCTTTGACCTGCACGGCGGCAAGATCGCGCGCAAGGCGTTCGCGATCCGAATCAAGGATGACAAGAACCTGATCCTTTGTCACTTTGTCACCAGCGCGAAACAGAACGTCTGACACTTCGCCCGACACCGCAGGATAGATCGTCACACCCAGTGCTGATTTGCCTGTTCCGACGGCCTGAACAACGGTTGTTTCATCCATCAGACTGGCATATTCGGCAATCACCGGAAGGCCGCGATCCCCGCCGTTTTCGCGCGCCTGCGGGGCTTTCTCACCGGGGGTGACAAGCGCCATGATGTCGTCTTTGGCAAAAATATACGCAGTTGCTGCCATCGCGATGATTGCCACACCTGCGATCAGAAGCGTTGTCTTACGCGTCATCACATCCATACTTCCAAGTCGGGGCAGGTTTCACCCACCACCCTGAGAGGCCTGTTCCCGTCCGGGAAACATTTTGTATTTCAATTCTTTACCCGGCAAGGGTGATTGTTTTTTGGTGAAATACATTATGGGGCAAAAGCTACTGCAACCCGTCGGCCAGAACCACACAAAAAGTGTATCAGAAACGTCGCAGCTTGTATCAAGACACCAACAAAACCAGACGTTTCACAGCCATTCAATTTGCAAACGCAAACCGGCCTGCATACACGGTACGGTATGCAGGCCGGTTTCGTTCACAAAGAAACGATCAAATCGCCAGAAATTGTAGGGGTGTTCAAGCAGCCCCTAACATGCTCGATTGTGGAAACCGCACAAGGTTGCCCGCGTCCCAGTTCTGCGGATCTGATGACGTTTGGTCCTTGTCCGGTCCGTCTTCGGTCGCATCCTCGTCACTTCCGGCCGAGGCCACCGCCCGATCCAGCGATGCGGTCAGTTCCGTGACATTTCGTTCAACCTCGTCAGCACGGCGGGTTAGATCGACGCTGAGTTTGCGGGTGGCTTCGATGTCGTTCGAGACTTCAAAGATGGCCGAACTGACGTTATGGGCCGCATCCCCGGCAAGGGCGATCGCGCCTGTGATTTCTTCGGTTTCAAGGCGTTGTTGTTCAACATCACCGGCGACCTCATCGGAAATCGACATCATGTCGCGCACGGTCACACCGACGTCTTCCATGGATGCCACACACCGATCGGTTACAGCGCCCATGGCATTGACGTGTTCGGTGATCTGCTCGGTGGCCTTTTCGGTTTGCCCGGCAAGGTTTTTGACCTCGGCGGCGACCACCGCGAACCCTTTGCCTGCATCGCCGGCACGGGCAGCCTCAATCGTGGCATTGAGGGCCAGAAGATTGGTTTGACCGGCAATACCGCGGATCAGATCGACAATCTGTTCGATGCTGGTGGCGACTTCGCGCAGATCATCGACCGCCTTTGCCGATTGCTGGGTCGACCCAACCGCGTTCTGGGCAATACCGCGTTGACGTTCAACCCGGTTGGCGATCGAGCCGATGGCATTGGTCAGCCGCACGGCAGCATCGCCAATCGCGGTTGCATGCGACTGGCTTTGTTCGGCGGCACCAGTTGCGGTTTCGGTCTGGGTGGTGACACGTTCGGCGGCGGCGGCGACCTCGGTCACGGCTTCGCGCATGCGGGTGACCTGATGGCTGACCGACTGGACCAGACCGGTGGTTTCGCCTTCGATGGTGTTGGCCATCGCACCGAGCGAGGATCTGCGTTTTTCTTCTTCGATGCGTTGCAGGGTAATGCGTTCTTCGGCCATGGTTTCGATCTTGAGCGCGTTTTCGCGGAAGATCGAAACGGTGCGGGCCATGGCGCCAAATTCATCACGCCGGTTGATATCGACAAGATCAATATCGGTGTCGTTTTCACTTAAGCGGGTCATATCGCCGTTCACACGCTTAAGCGGGCGCAGGATGCTCATGGTGATGCCAAAGGCCAGTGTCAGCGCGATCAGCACGCCAATCGCCGCAACAATGATGTTGGTCAGTGCCGAATTGGTTGAGTCCGCATGGGCGGCATCAACAAGTGCGGTTTGGTTTGCCATGGCTTCTTGGCGGATGTTTTGGGTGATGGCCTGTACACCGCGCACGGCCGTTTTAAAGTCATCCATTGATTGACGGAAACCGCCGATGGAGCCTTCAAGCTGATTGGCCCCTTGTTTGAGCAAATCATTGTCACGCACAGCATAGGAGAACAGCTTTTTCTCGTTGCGCTTAAGCCCGTCAAAGGCCGATTTGATTTCTTCCTGAAGGTCGGTGAGCTCGGAGGTTTTGGCGCGTGCGGCCTCAAGGGCCTCGGGCGTGCGCACAATGGGGTATTGCAGACTGTTCACAATCGCGGCCAGATTAAAGGCGCCCAGTTTATCGCCATATTTTTCAGCCATTACCGGATCGCGCTTGGCGATGAATTCTTCGAGTTTGGCAGCCGATTGTCCAAGCTGATTTGCACCCAGCAACATGGTATCGGACGCCGCAGTCAGGTTTTCAGCACGCAGGACAAGGGGTTCAAGCGTCGCGATGTAATCAGCCGTCAGGCTTTCGAGCGCGTCGGCACGATCCCCATCCCCGGCATCACGCAGGGCATCAACCAGTGTCGCGCCGCTTTGTTCTGCAGCAGCGCGGATCGTGGCGATGCCTTCACGGTCCTGAATATCCACCGTCTGGGCAAACAGCAGGACCTGATTAGACAGGCGTTCAAGTTTGAGGGCGTAGTCATTGGCAAGGCCGACAAGGTTTGTGCTTTTGGCGATGCGATCAGCATGACCGCCAAACCCCAGAAGATAGGTTGAGGACAGCGCGCTTAAGCCCACAAGCAGGACAACCAGAACAAAGAAACCGGCAAAGATGCGCGATCCGATGCGAATACGATCAAGGAACATGAGATATCCAAACAGATAGATGAAGCGTTTGGCGCGATCCTTACCCCGTGCAGCCGGGCCGTTTTGTAACACTTAGATGAAATCAGCATTCATCCAGTGCTTTTTGGTCGTGACGATGGTTTTGCAAACTCACATCAACAATAATTGCCCGATAAAATGTTCAAATGAACCTTTCCTATACAGAGATATGAGGTCTTCCTGACCATTTGGAAAAGCCATAATCACACCAACTTGCCACGACATTCCGCCCAATGGTGCGAATCGGCGATTTGAAATGCCAGATACGGATGATGATCGCGCACGCGACATATGATGCGACAAGACAGATCAAGGGCCCTAACAGGCGGCTGATTGTCGCCATGACAATATTGTCCAAGCTGGAATGTTGTTTTAGCGGTATAGTTGGCAAATGCATCAGGCTCCGCAACATGGCCGGGCAGCAGGCCGTTTATCAACGGTCACGACGCGCCCGCGCAAAACAGCCCCCGAGACTGCCCGTCACTGGCGGGTGGCTGATGGCATTGATTTGTTTGAAGCTGATTACAAGCACTTCACCTTTCCCAAGCACAGCCATGATTACTATGCGTTTGGCACCATCCTGAACGGGGCGGAACGGTTCATGACGCGCGGGACAAACTATGTCGCATCACGCGGGCAGCTTTTGATGATGAACCCGATGCAGGTCCATGATGGTGGCCCGGCGTCAGATGACGGTTATAACTACCAGATCATGTTTATCGCCCCGGAAATCTTTGGCAATCTGGTCGGTGAGATTTCGCCCAAGGATGTTGGTCTGCCATTTTTTGGCAATTGCGTGGCCAACGACCCGGATTTGCATTTGCAGCTTCAGGGGCTCCATCGCATGTTCCGGCCCGAATTTGAACAGACCAGCAGTCTTTTGGAGCGCGACAGCCGGTTGCTTTATAGTGCGGCACGTTTGGCGCTTCGCCATGCGGATGCGCCGCCCTATACCTATCACCCCGGATCAGAAGACAAACGCATCACGGCGGTGATTGACTATATGGCTGCCCATCTTGATGCCAACATATCACTTGATGAACTGGCCACCTTGACCGGACTGAGCCGGTTTCATCTGTTGCGGGTGTTTCGCGCGGCCACTGGCCTGCCACCGCATGCGTATTTCAACCACATGCGGTTGCGCCGCGCCAAACGGATGCTGTTTGACGGATCATCCATTGCCGATGCGGCAGCCGCCACCGGATTTGCCGACCAAAGCCATTTGAACCGGCATTTCAAAGGCATGTGGGGGGTTAGTCCGGGGGCGTTTATCGCCAATCTTGATCAAACATCGCCCAAAATTCCGAAATAGCTTTCGGGTCGGCGATCGCGCAAATACGGAAATTCCTTGCGTGATTTTTCAAGTGCATCAAAGTCGAGATCGGCAATAATCAGGCAATCCTGGTCGCCCGCACGGGCCAGATCGGACCACGGCGCACAAATCACACTTTTGCCGACATAACGCAGCTCAGCTTCCTGATCACAGCGGTTGGCATAGGCCAGAAACAGCTGATTTTCCATGGCACGGACCGGCACCATCATTTCAGCAATCCGGTCAAACGGCGCCATCTGGGCGGTTGGCACCAGTAAAAGATCACATCCCTTAAGTGCAATGCTGCGCACCAATTCAGGAAATTCAACGTCATAGCAGATCAGCATCGCGACTTTGATGCCATTCCAGTCAATCACCAGCGGCATGTTGTTACCCGGCGCAAAACAGGTACGGTCAAGGTCACCGAACAACTGAATTTTCCGATGCAGCAACCGCCGTTTGCCGGTTTTGTCAAACAGGGCACAGGCATTGTAATTGCGCCCGTCCTCGCCCAACTCGCCAAAGCCAACCACAATCGCAATGCCAATGTCACGGGCCATATCGGCAACCGCCGACAGGCTTTCGCCCGACAACCGTTCGGATTGCTCGACGATCCGGTCACGTCCAATGTTATAGCCGGTCAGATACATTTCCGGCGCAATGATCATCTCGGCACCGGCATCGCGTGCCTCACGCGCACGTTGCGCAAGGCACGCAATCCGGGTCGGTTTATCAATGACTGCGTCAGAGCCTGACTGATAAACCGCGATTTTCATTGATCACGCCCCCGCCTTACGCCGTTTGAGCGCATCGGTGACAAGGCAAAGTTCCTCAAACAGAACTTGTGCGCCAGCATGGGCGGTATTGGTGGTGGCGTCATATTGCGGGGCGACTTCGACCACGTCGGCCCCGACAAAATCAAGCCCCCGAAGACCGCGCAAAATCGCCAATGCTTCACGTGATGTCAGACCACCGATTTCCGGCGTACCAGTCCCCGGCGCAAAGGATGGATCAAGGCAATCGACATCAAAGGACAGATAGACCGGACCATCACCAACAACTTCGCGGGCCTTGGCAATGACGGCCTCAACCCCCATTTGCGGCACTTCTTCGGCGTGGATCACGGTCATGCCGCTGTCATAGGAAAATTCCCACAGATATTCCGCCCCACCGCGAATGCCGATCTGGATCGTGCGTTCGGGATCAAGCACGCCATCCATGACCGATTGGCGGAACGGGCCGCCATGATGGAATTTGGCGCCTTCGTATTCGCCGCTGGTGTCGCAATGGGCATCCAGATGGATCATGCCAACCGGGCGATCCTTGCCCACCGCACGCTGGATGGAATAGGTGATGGAATGATCGCCGCCAATGGCAATCGGGATCACACCGGCATCAACGATTTTGGTAAAGTAATCCTCGATATCCTGATGGCAGCTTTCCAGCGAAAAACGGCTGCGAAACGGTACATCCCCAATATCGGCAACCTTGCATTGGGCACCGGGCACCATGCGCAACACATGTTCATACGGGCCAATGCGTTCGATATTACGCACCGCACGCGGGCCAAGCCGCGCCCCTGCCCGGTTGGTCACTCCCAAATCCATCGGCACCCCGACAAGCGCAACATCAAGACCGGCAAAATCAGTCTTGGCCGCGTCCGGCGCAAAGGGTGCATCAAGAAATGTCGGCACACCGGCAAACGGCCATTTGCGTTCGCCACTGGCGGAAAACTGGGTTTCGGCCACTTCCTTGAAGTGCGGGTCGAACATATCGCCGCCTTTGGCATTTCCGTATTTTTCGCGCAGTTTTGCGAGTTTTTCAGTGTTGACCATGGTGGCCTCCTTGATCCGTGTCGGACGTTATTGTTTCTTGGGATGCGTGCATATTAACTGTCATCGTCATGGCGCCACGCGCCAAGCAGACGCGGCAAATCACCAAACCGGGCAATCAGGCCAAACACCACCACCGCGATGGCGACAAACAGAACGGTGACCGACGCCATGGTTGGCGTGTAGCCATACCGTAGGGAATTGAAAATCTTGATCGGCAGGGTTTCGACCGTGAAGCCGACCGCCATATAGGCAACAATGTATTCATTGAGCGACAGCACGAACGCAAACGCCATGCCCGATATGATGTACGGCAGGATCAATGGCAGGATGATGGTGCGCAAAATAGTACGGTCATCGGCCCCCATGGTTGCGGCGGCTTCGACCAGACTGTCATCGACGGCCTCAAACCCCAGCGTCAGGGTCACCAGCGGCAAGGTCACAAAGAAAATCCCGTGGCTGATCACGACCGTCCATGCCTGACCATAGGCGCCGGCCGTGGTCCAGAAACTTAAAAACCCAAGGGCGGTAATCACCGGCGGCAAGATAAAGGGCGCCAGCCCAAGAACCTGAACAATCCGGGCCCACGGGGCATGAAACCGCCACAGGAACCACGCCAGCGGAAAGGCAACCACCACCGCCAGACTGGACGCCCCAACCGCAACACCGACACTGTTGAAAAGCGCGCTGCGCCAACTGTCTTCTGTGAAAATCTGCGCGTACCAGTCAAGCGAGAAGCCTTCTGGCGGGAACGACAGCGATTTGCGTTCGTTAAACGAAACCCCGGCCACCACCGCCAAGGGGGCGGCCATAAACAGTGCAATCGCCCCAAGGAACAGCCGCAGGATGAAAGTGTTGATCATGCGGCGTTCTCCTTCTTGCCATAAAGAAGCGAGATCGCCACCAGCGACAGGCTGACCAGTACAAGAAACACCGCCATGGCCGCCGCAAACGGCATGTTCGATTGATAGATCGCCTGATCAGTGATCAGAACCGAAAGCGTCCAGTGCGACGGTTTACCCAACAATTGCGGTAACAGATAACAGCCAAGTGCAAAGACAAACACCATGATCAGTGTCGAGACGATGCTGTTGCGCAAGGCAGGCACAACCACATTGAGAAAGCTGCGCACCGGCCCCGACCCCAGTGTCCGGGCGACTTCGACCAAGGATGGGTCAAGACGCGACAGGGCCGGAAACAGCACAAGAACGGTGTAGGGAAACGTTTGATACACCATGCCGGTCATGACAGCACCGAAACTGGGCGATAACGACATGGGTTTATCGAGAACCCCAACCACGACCAACAGGTTGCTTATGCCCGCTGTGCGCGACAAAAGCGTTGACCAGCCAAAGCCGATCAGAACTTCTGAAAGCGATAGGACCGACAGCAAAAACACCAGCCAGACCACCTGAGTGCGGCGGGCCATCCGGGTCAGGATATAGGTAAACGGGAAGGCCAGCAGAACGGAAACGACCGCAACCAATGCCGCCAACCCGATGGAAAACCCCAAAATCCCGCCAAAGAACGATGTCAGGAACCGGGCATAGTTATCAAACACGAATGCCGGTTCATAAAAAGCCCCCTGAACGCGTTGGAAAAAGGACACCGCGATCATGATGCCAAACGGGATCACAAAGAAAACCATCAACATCCCGGCCGGAAAGCCGATGGTGGCGTAATCGGAAAACATGCGTGGTTTGATTTTCATGCGTCCCCCAACACCACACAGGCGTCTTTGGGGAAATGCACCGAAACGGTGTCTCCCGCGACAATGTCGGGACGGTCCGACGGGGTGGTTATCGCGGTGATCTGCTGACCGGCGACCGACAAATACATCTCGATACTCGCGCCGAGGTCACGGATGTAAGACACCTCACCAGCCAAACATCCCGGTGTATTGTCACCACTGCCAGCTGTTACCCGGATATTTTCCGGTCGCACCGACACTGTCACATCCCCCGTGTCGGGTAGGTCATCGGCCAGCAATGTGCCC
Source organism: Thalassospira sp. GB04J01 (assembly GCF_000751115.1). Taxonomy (NCBI): domain Bacteria; kingdom Pseudomonadati; phylum Pseudomonadota; class Alphaproteobacteria; order Rhodospirillales; family Thalassospiraceae; genus Thalassospira; species Thalassospira sp. GB04J01. Next base: position 440,223 of record NZ_CCDX020000012.1, read on the forward strand.
CCGGGGACGGCGAGTTTCCCCGAACCACTGATGCGCCCGGAGATTAAATTGGTTGAGCCGATGAAATCGGCGACGAAGGCGTCCTTCGGTTTGCGATAAATTTCGACCGGCGGGGCAACCTGATGGACCTTGCCCTGAGACATGACAACAACAAGATCGGCCATGGTCATGGCTTCGCGCTGGTCATGGGTGACAACAATGGTCGTGATACCCAGTTTTTGTTGCAGTTGTTTAAGCTCAATCTGCATGCTTTCGCGCAGCTTGGCGTCAAGGGCCGAGAGCGGCTCATCAAGCAGGAACAATTTTGGCTCCAGCGCCAAAGCCCGGGCAATGGCCACCCGTTGTTTTTGTCCGCCAGACAGTTTTGAAACCGGACGACCCGCCATATCAGGCAGTTGAACCAGATCAAGCAATCGCTTGACCGCTGCCAAGCAGTCGGCCTTGGATACCCCCCGAATGCGCAGCGGATAGGCGATGTTTTCGCCAACCGTCAGATGCGGGAAAAGAGCCAAGTTCTGGAACACCATCCCGAAATCGCGTTTGTGGGTTGGAATGCGCGTTACATCATCCCCATCCAGCAAGATACGACCCGCTGTCGCGGCTTCGAGCCCGGCAATCATGCGAAGCAAAGTTGTCTTGCCACAGCCCGACGGGCCCAACAGACAAACAAACTTGCCCTGCGGGATTGTAAGGCTGGTTTCATGAACGGCGGTGAATTCGCCGAACTTTTTAACAATGGACTCAAAGACCAGACCAGACATTGGCGATCCTGTATGTGACGAAAGACAGGGCAACTAGATTGCCGAAACAAGGAAAATGTCAGACAGCATGTCGGTGCAAGACCATGCACAGTGCAACAGGTGACATGCTGCCTGACAAAATCAGCGATACGTGCGCGAAACCTGTGTCAGGTTCAGCTTACGATCAGTTCGGTCCATTTCTGCGACAGCCAGTCAGCGCGCTGCTGGTACATGTCGTACCGTGGAATGATCGGTTCGATTTCCGAGGAAACAGATGCGAATTCAGCATCGGTAAGGCTGGTTTTCGCCCGCGCCACGGTTGGAGAGGTCCCGACCTTGCGTGACAGAAGTGTTTGAATTTCAGGCTGGCTCATGAAGTCGATAAAGACATGTGCCAGATCAAGCTTTTCGGATGCCTTGGAAACGGCCCAACTGCCGGAATCGTTGATGCCACCTTCTTTGGGGAAGGTCGACCGCACCGGATACCCATCCGCTGCGGCAAGACCGGCAACGTCGTGGTAATACTGACCCATCGGGATTTCACCCGATTTAAGTGCCTGTTCAAACTGGGCTTCGTCCCGGTACCAGAGTTGGACGTTGTCCTTGAGCTCGGCCAGCTTGTCCATGACTTTCATGATGCCTTCTTCGGTATCGAGGATTTCCTGACTCCCGAAATAGGTTTTGGCCGTCACATCAAGCAGGAAGGAGTTTGTCACCAGTGCGAGCAAGCCAAGCTGACCGGCGCGGTCGGGCTTCCAAAGCTCTTCCCAGCTGGATGGTGCCTGTGCAATCACATCGGAGTTGGAAACAAGGGTGATGTACCAGGTTACCGCACCAACGCCACAAACGCTGCCATCGTCATATTTATTAATGAAGGACGGCATGACATTTTCGACATTCGGCATTTTTGCCGGATCAAGTTTTGCCCAGATGCCTGCGGCCGAACCACGCAGCATACTAACTTGCGAAATCATCGACACATCAGCAGGCGCCTGACCTGCACGGGCCGCCTGTTCGAGCTGAACCAACCATGCCTCACCTGTCGGTTGGGCAATTGATTCAACTGAAATACCGGTCACCTTGGTGAATTCCGGGAAGATGTGTTTATCGAAACTGTCTTTGAAATAGCCGCCATACGCACCGATTTTCAGGCTTTTTTCCTGTGCGCGCACAATGCCGGGGAAACCGGCAATACCCGCCATCGCCACCGCAGAGCCGCCTGCAATCCCGGCTAAAACAGAACGGCGACTGATGCCCTTCTTGATGTCGTCCATGTGATCCACCTCTGATACTTTGAACGCTGTTTGGGCGTCCGTTTTTGATTTTTTCCCGTCGTCGTTTTCCAGTGCGGCGACGTCGTATCAGCAGCAGATCAAATTGCGGCGGATTGAAAAATCACGTATTGCTGAAACTTACTTTGGGAATCTTCAAAGTAATGCACAGGGAGCACCCATCACATGGCGATGGACCAAACAGATCTGAAGCTGCTTCGGATTTTCCTAACGATTGTCGAAGTGGGGGGATTTGCCGCCGCACAGAGTGAACTCAACCTGTCGCTTTCAACGATTTCAAGTTACGTCACCACCCTTGAAACCCGGCTTGGCTTCACACTTTGCAAACGCGGGCGCAGTGGGTTTTCGCTAACCCGTGAAGGTCAGATTGTCTTTGAGGAAGCCCACCGCCTTTTTAAATCGGTTGGCCAATATGAAACCAAGATGCGGTCACTTCGCGATAAGCTGAACGGAACATTGACCATTGGCCTGACCGACAACACCATCACCGATCCCGGTGCGCGCAAAATTGAACAAACCATTGCGCGTTTTGTGAAGCAGGCCCCGGATGTGACGTTGAATGTTGTGACCTATCCGCCCAATGATCTGTTGCGTGAAATTGTCACCGGTGCGGTTCAGGTCGGTATTTGTGCGTTTCCCAAAACCGTACTGGGGTTAAGTTACGTCTCACTCTATCCAGAAATGCACCGGTTTTATTGCAGTTCCGACCATCCGTTATTTGACCAATCCGATGATGGGATTGATATCGACGAAGTTCGGCGCTATCGGATTGTTGGGCGCAAATTCTGGCTCGGTCGGGACCTTAAGGATTTTGCCATCGCCAAGCCACATGCCATGGTTTCGGACATGGAGGCCGAAGCACGCCTGATCCTGTCAGGTGCCTTTTTGGGATATCTGCCCGAACATTATGCCAAACAGTTCGTTGAGGCGGGCCGCATGCGCGCGATCCGCCCGGATCAGTTTTATGTCGAGGCAACCTTTCAGGCCAGCTTTGACGACAGCAAGCAACTTGATCCGGTGGCCGAGCTGTTCCTTGATATCCTGATTGATGATTTTGGTGCCAAACGCGACTGAGCATTGCGCAACAGCAATATTGTCCAATATTCCCCGTTTGATTTCCGCCATGATCGGTGCAGGCTCCTCGCCCACCACACAAGCGTCAGGTCAACTGACACACAAATGAACAAGATTTGGAAACGTTGGAAATGTCACGCCCCACACCTGCCCCAACCCCAACAACGATGGGGCATTTTGCCCCGGAAACCATAAGGCGCGGTGCAATCGCCTGTTTGCCGCTTCTACCCAGCACCATTATTTTTGGTGCGGTGCTTGGTGTGCTTGCGTCCCAGCGCGGATTGTCACTTGGTGAACTTCTGTTCATGAGCCTGACGGTGTTTGCCGGATCAGCACAATTTGTGTCGGTCGATCTTTGGCGCGAAACGGTGCCTGCGGCCACCATCATCATCGCAACGGCGGTGATCAATATGCGCTATATCCTGATCGGCGCGTCGCTGCGCCCGGTGTTTCGCGGCCGCCCTCTTTGGGTCAAGGTGTGCGGCATGCATATGGTCGCCGATGAAAACTGGGCTGTCACCATGACACAGGAAAACCTTGCCAATCCGGGCTTTTTGCTGGGTGGTGGTATCTTCCTTGGGGTCGTTTGGGCGACGGGCAACAGTGTGGGCTACCTTTTGGGCGGCGGCATTCCCGACCCGGAAGTTTATGCGCTTGATTTTGCTTTCACCGCTGTTTTTGCAGCCCTGACCATTGGCATGTGGAAAGGCAAGGTCGATTTACTGCCATGGGTAGCAGCCGCCATCGGATCCATCATCGGACATTATACCCTGCCCGGCACATGGTCGATTTTGGCTGGTGCCGGGGCCGGGGTCGTCACCGCCGCCCTGACATGGCGCGACGATATGGACGACACCAGCCCCGAGGCCGAATATGCCGTTGATGGCCGACAAGCCTATGGCGCGCCCGAAGGCACGCCCACCCCGGAGGTCGGCAAATGAACAGTTTTCCTGATTTGACCAGCTTTAGCCTTGAAGCCGTTCTGACCATCCTTGGCATGGCCGCCGTCACATATGGCATGCGTCTGGGCGGCCTTATGATGGCTGATCGTTTGCCACAACATGGCCGTTGGGCGCATGTGCTTGAACGGTTGCCCGGTGCGGTTTTGATTTCCGTCTGGGTGCCCAGTGCGCTTTCGGCCGGTGCGATTGGCATTGCCGGGGCCGCCGCCACCGTGATCACCATGGCACTGGCGCGCAATCTGTTTGCCGCCATGGCGGTTGGTATGGTGTTGGTGGGGGTTGGCCGGTATTTTATTGCTAATTAGAAGACGAACAACTGCCCATAATATGGAAGCGATGCCGTGTGAGACTGATCGATTATTTTGTGACTATTTCGGCCACGAAGTACGGATTTTCCCCACACTCGAGCATAAATTTTTTGTTGTTCTTTCGAATGTCGAGAAGATCGCGCTTGCCTCTTGAGTTTTTCTTTAACAAGGATTCCACCACTTCGTCTTCTTCAAGGTACTTACTTGCGAGACACCTTAGCAATTCTTCCAGCTTCTTATCACCGATTGTACCAGCAAGAATCTCTCTCTCGTAGATGATGCTTAGACTCTCATAACCAGTAATTTTGAGATACTTCTTTACCTTACTCATCAAGCCTTTCCTCTGTAGAGAAAGCTCGGCTCAAGATACAATATCTACCATACTAAAACAACCAAAGGCACCCATTAGCACTGCCCCAATCGCTAGGGCAGTGCTAGGAGCAGATGGGAATTTACGACACGACCATATTCTGTTCGCGGGTGGATTCGAACCGAAGGTTCGGCCAGTCGCGTTGTGCGGTTTCAAGATGCCAAGCGTTGCGCGCGATGAAAACAAGCGTTTCGTCGTGATCTTCAAACAAGGCGGACTGATTGGTATCGCGGAATTTTTTGATTTCGAGCGGATCATCACCCATCACCCAACGTGCGGCATAGGCCGGGGTTTGTTCGAAATGCACCTTGATGCCGTATTCCGCCGAAATGCGTTCCTTGAGAACTTCAAACTGAAGTTGCCCAACCACGCCGACAATCCAATCGGCCCCCATCATCGGCTTAAACACCTGCGATGCGCCTTCTTCGGCGAGCTGTTCAAGGGCGCGCTGAAGATGTTTGCCCTTCAGCGGATCATCAAGACGGACTTTTTGCAGCAATTCTGGTGCAAAGGCCGGAACACCGCGGAACCGCAAATCTTCGCCTTCGGTCAGGGTATCGCCAATGCGCAGGGTGCCATGGTTAGGGATACCAATGATATCGCCCGGCCAGGCTTCTTCGGCAATGTCACGTTCATTGGCAAAGAACAGCATCGGGTTATGCACCGCCATCTGTTTGCCTGCACGCACATGTTTCAATTTCATGCCGCGTTTGAAATGACCGGAACACAGACGGATGAAGGCAATGCGGTCGCGGTGGTTCGGGTCAATATTGGCCTGCACCTTAAACACAAAGCCAGACACCTTGGTTTCAGACGACTCAACCGTTCGCGTGGCGGCTTCTTGCGGGCGCGGGGTCGGCGCGTTTTCGCCAATACCGCGCAACAATTCACGCACACCAAAGTTATTAATCGCCGAGCCAAAGAACACCGGGGTCAGGTGCCCTTCGCGGTAGCTTTCAAGATCAAATTCAGGGCACATCGCGCGGACCATTTCGATGTCTTCGCGCAGCTGTGCGACGAGGTAATCTGGGACCAACTCATCAAGTTTCGGATCATTCAGACCATTGATCTGAATCGAATCCTTAACAACATTACCGCCCTTTTCCATGAACAGGATGCGGTCGTTGATCAGATCATAGCAGCCCTTAAAATCACGGCCAGAGCCAATCGGCCAAGTGACCGGCGACACATCAAGGGCGAGATCCTGTTCGATTTGATCGATCAGCTCAAAGAAATCACGGGTTTCACGGTCGATTTTGTTCACAAACGTCGTGATTGGCACATCGCGCATCCGGCAAACTTCAAACAGTTTGCGCGTCTGGGTTTCAATCCCCTTGGCGGCATCAATCACCATGACAGCGGAATCAACCGCGGTCAAAACGCGGTAGGTATCTTCGGAAAAGTCTTCGTGGCCCGGCGTATCAAGCAGATTGTAGATGTTATCTTCAAACTCGAACGTCATCACAGCCGAAGATACAGAAATACCACGGTCCTGTTCGATCTTCATAAAGTCCGAACGTGCGCCGCGCTGTTCCTTTTTCGCCTTAACCGCACCGGCCATCTGAATCGCACCCCCGAAAAGCAACAGCTTTTCCGTCAGGGTCGTTTTACCCGCATCCGGGTGCGAAATGATGGCGAAGGTACGGCGACGCGATACCTGCTGGTCAATCGTCGACATTCTTGATCCATTAACACTGATTTCGATTTGGCGCGCACTGTAACGATTTTTAAGCTGCGCGCCATCCCGAAATCGTCATGACGGGTATGAATTCTGCCCGTCACGACCGGTTCAGTGCACAATCTGGAACACCAGCCCGACAGCGAATGACCCGATCAGGGCATAGGCAAGATACAGCGCGAAAACCGGTTTCTTGACGAGTGCGAAGACCGCAATCGCAGCAGGAAGGGACGATACACCACCCGCAACCAGAAATGCCATACCGGCACCAGCCTGCATACCCTGACCGATCAGTCCACCGACCAGCGGCAGAGCGGCATACCCGTTCAGGTAAGCAGGAACACCGACAAGGGTCGCGATCAGGACGGGCAAAACGCCATCCCCGCCAACAGCAGCCGAAACTGTTTCAGCTGGAATATAGGTAACCATCAGGCTTTCCAACAAAAACGCCAAGGCCAGCCACTTACCCAGAAACAGGGTGGTTTTGATGGCATCCCGGCGAAATCTGTCCGTACGGTCCGGTTCCTGCCAGAAACGCCATACCGGCGGCTTTGGGGACCGCATCTTACCCCCGCCGCAGCCGCCGTTTCCAATCCCTTCGCGCAAAGGGTCGGTCAGGAAACCAAGCCGGGTCAGCCAAAGCGTGGCAAAACCGCCAATCAAACCAAGTGCAATCGCGGCAAGCAATTTACCGACCGCAAATTCCATCCCAATGGTGCCGACAGTCAGCATGAACATTGCCGGATCAATCACCGGGGACGCCAACCAGAACGCCATCACCGGCGCCAATGGAACGCCCATCGACAACAGGGCAGCAATCAGCGGGATCACGCCGCACGAGCAGAAAGGCGACAATGCGCCAAATGCAGACGCCATCAGGACCATCTTCACAGGATGACCACTGAAAGCGCGCGCAATCAGGCTATCTGCCCCGGTTGCCCCGGCCCAAGCGGCAATCATCACCGACAACAGCAGGAATGGTGCGACCGACGCAAGCTGCTGCCCGGTAAAGACCAGACTGCCGGCTAATTGAGCAGGCACGACCACGGCCAATGCCAACAATATTGCGACAATGGTGACCCAAACCCGGTCAAGGGACCTGCCGGTTTCGGCAAACCGGCGAAGTTTCAATGCAATATTTGACATATCCATATCCCTAGTATAATAGTTATGTTTAGGCAAAAAAAGGGATGGCTCAGACCATCTCTTTCGCCTGCCCGACATCAACCCCGATGCAGCATTCATCAATCAGTGTTCCCAGCACGTTGCGCACCGCCAGGATCTCGGCGTGATTAACGACCTCGCGACCGTGTTTTTCCTGCCGAACCAGCCCAACCTGAACAAGCGCACCCAAATGGTGGGCCAGTGTCGAGGCCGGAAGACCAGTATGGCGACCGATTTCACCGATATTCAATCCGGTTTCTCCCGCCCGCACCAGCAGACGGAAAATGCCCAGACGGGCCGAATGGCCCAATGCGGCCAGGAGAGGGGCAATGTCTGTTTCCTTCATGCCGCCAATTATAACTATATTTCTAGTTATTTAAAGACGTTTTTCCCTCTCCATCAAGATGCTGATAATACTGAACATTCTGAAGGATCACGTCCCAGAACCCGCTTTGAAACAGAATTGTCACTTGTCAAACAACAGTTGTGTCGATACTTCTCGACATATGGACACAAACAATGCAATTGCCGCCCTTGGGGCTCTGGCACAGGAACACAGACTTTCGGCTTTTCGCTTGCTTGCCCAAATGGGTGAAACCGGCATGGCTGCAGGCGAACTTGCCCGCAAGGTCGGCATTCCGCACAACACCATGTCGTCGCATCTGGCAACATTGAGCAATGCAGGATTAATCAGCGCAACCCGTGACGGTCGATCCATGATCTATCGCATCGTGCCCGAAGTGATGCGCGGTCTTCTTGGGTTCCTGACAGATGATTGCTGCCATGGTCGTCCGGAATTATGTGGACTGACCGCCCCCTCCAAGGACTGCTGTTAATTCATTCTTTCCCTGCAAAGGACAAAGCGACATGTCTGGTGGAACCTATAACGTGCTTTTTCTGTGCCGAGCTAATTCCGCGCGCAGCATCATGGCCGAAGCCATCCTGAAAAAAGAAGGGCATGACCACTTTTTCGGGTTTAGCGCAGGTTCCCACCCGCGCGGTGAAATTCATCCCTATACAGCAGATCTTCTGCAATCGCTTGATCATGACCCGTCAGAATTTTCATCCAAGGAAATGGAAGTTTATTCCCAGAAAAACGAAGTCAAATTCGATTTCGTTTTTACCGTGTGTGACACCATGAACAACGAGGATTGCCCGATCTTTCCGGGATCGCCGATGACTGCCCACTGGGGCGTTCCTGACCCGGCAGCCGTTACCGGCACCGAAGCCGAAAAACGTCTGGCCTTTGCCGACGCCTATCGGATGCTGCGCAATCGTATTTCGATTTTCACCAGTCTTCCGTCCCAGTCACTCGATCGGCTGTCATTGCAGCACAAGCTCGATGAAATCGGCCAGATCACATCAAGCGAGGACGCATGACCACCAAAGAAGATGCCCCGATGAACCTGTTTGAACGCTACTTAACCGTCTGGGTCGCGGCCAGCATCGTGGTTGGCATTGCCCTTGGTGAAATGCTCCCGGGCCTGTTTCAGACCATTGGCAATCTGACCGCCTATGAAATCAATTTACCGGTCACCATCCTGATCTGGTTGATGATTGTACCGATGTTGATGAAGGTTGATTTCAAGGCCCTTCATGAAGTCGGCAAACAGTGGCGCGGCATTGGGGTTACACTTGGGGTGAACTGGCTGATCAAGCCCTTTACCATGGCCGCTCTTGGCTGGTTATTTATCGGGGTCCTGTTTCGCCCGCTTCTGCCAGAGGCCGAAATTGAAAGCTATATCGCTGGCTTGATCCTTTTGGGCGCGGCTCCCTGTACGGCCATGGTGTTTGTCTGGTCCAACCTGACCAAGGGGGACGCGAATTTCACGCTCAGCCAGGTTGCGCTGAACGATACCATCATGATTTTTGCCTTTGCACCGATTGTCGCACTTTTGCTGGGGATTTCGGCGATTACCATTCCGTGGGAAACGTTGACCATCTCTGTTGTTGCTTTCATCGTGATCCCGGTCATTGTCGGGCAATTCCTCCGCCAGCTCTTCATGGCACGGGGGCAAACGGCCTTTGCGCATTTTGATGCCAAACTCAAACCGGTTTCCATGGCAGCTCTGCTGGCGACGCTGGTCTTGCTGTTTGCCTTTCAGGGACAGCAAATCCTTGCCCAGCCGATGATTATTGTGCTGCTGGCGGTGCCGATCATTCTACAAACCTATTTCATTGCTGCAATTGCCTATGTCGCCAACAAGGTTCTGGGCGTTGAGCATAAAATTGCGGCCCCATCAGCGATGATTGGCGCATCCAATTTCTTTGAACTGGCTGTTGCCACCGCCATTGGTTTGTTCGGGTTCTCATCGGGTGCGGCATTGGCAACCGTGGTTGGCGTGCTTGTCGAAGTACCGGTGATGCTGTCGCTTGTCGCGATTGCCAACCGGTCACGTCATTGGTTTGCGGATGCAAAAACCACCACATCCCAAACTTCCGAGGTTTCAAAATGACCGGAAAAATGCGCATTGGTATCAATGGGTTTGGCCGTATGGGACGCTTGGCTCTGCGCGCTGGTTTCGGGCATCCTGACCTTGAATTTGTCCATATCAACGAAATCAATGGCGGGGCAAAAACCGCAGCCCACCTTTTGGAATTTGATTCCGTGCATGGCCGCTGGACCAAAGGCGTTGAATGTATTGACGATCAGGTCGTGATTGACCAGACGCATAAAATCTCGTTTAGCGACAACCCGACACCGGGCGAGACCGACTGGGCTGCATTTGGCTGTGACATTGTTTTGGAATGCACCGGAAAGTTCAAAACACCAGAGACCATCCAGCCCTATTTCGATCAGGGGATCAAAAAGGTCATCGTGGCCGCGCCGGTCAAGGAAGGTGCGCTTAATATTGTCTATGGCGTGAATGACGATCTGTATGATCCGGCACAGCATGACCTTTTGACCGCGGCAAGTTGCACGACCAACTGTCTTGCACCGGTGGTCAAGGTCATTCACGAAAATCTTGGCATTGTGCATGGTTCAATCACCACCATTCATGATGTCACCAACACCCAGACCATTGTCGATTTACCGCACAAGGATTTGCGCCGTGCGCGATCCTGCCTGCAGTCACTGATTCCGACCAGCACCGGATCAGCAACCGCCATCACCATGATTTACCCGGAACTCGCCGGAAAACTGAACGGTATTGCGGTGCGCGTACCACTTTTGAATGCGTCACTGACCGATTGCGTGTTTGAAGTGGCCCAAGATACCGATGCCCAAACGGTCAACCGTCTGATGCGCGACGCATCGGAAACCTATCTGGCGGGTATTCTAGGCTATGAAGAACGCCCGCTTGTTAGTGCGGATTACCTCAATGATTCCCGGTCTTCGATCATTGATGCCGGATCAACCATGGTGATCGACAAACGTCAGGTCAAAGTTCTGGCGTGGTATGACAATGAATGGGGATATGTCTGCCGCATGGTCGATCTTGCCGCCAAAGTTGCCCAAAGCATGCCCAGCCATAGCACCAGTGGAGCATAAAATGTCATCCGCGATCCGAAATTATGCACTGGTTACGGGTGCCTATTGGGGTTTCACCCTAACCGACGGTGCATTGCGGATGCTGGTTCTGTTGCATTTTTACGCACTGGGCTATTCGGCATTCGAGATCGCGCTTTTGTTTGTTCTCTATGAATTTGCCGGAATCATCACCAATCTGGTGGGTGGGTGGCTGGCACAGGCGCGTGGATTGCGATTTACACTATTTGCCGGATTAATCTTGCAAATCGCATCGCTAACCGCACTGTCGTTTACCAACCCTGATTGGCTTCCTGCTGTTTCGGTCGCCTATGTCATGGGACTTCAGGCGGCATCGGGTGTTGCCAAGGACCTAACCAAAATGTCGAGCAAGTCGGCAATCAAGGTTCTTGTCCCGACCGAGGCAAAAGGTGCGCTGTTTCGCTGGGTAGCACTTTTGACCGGATCGAAAAACGCGTTGAAGGGCGTTGGCTTCTTTTTGGGCGGCGCGCTTTTATCGTGGTTGGGATTTTCGGGGGCCCTTTTGGCCATGGCTGCCGGACTTGGCATCACGCTGATTGCCGTCGCTCTATCTCTTGGCGCGGAAATGTCGGGTCCGACCAACGCCCTCAAACCCAAATTTCGCGACGTCTTTTCCCCGGACTGCAAGATCAACATTCTTTCAGCTGCACGTTTGTTTTTATTTGGCTCACGCGATATCTGGTTCGTTGTCGGTTTGCCTGTATTTTTGGCGGCTGAACTTGGCTGGAGCCACATTGAAGTTGGCACCTATATGGCAGCGTGGGTGATCGGGTATGGTTTCATCCAAGCAATTGCCCCCAAAATGCTCCGCGCACAAAGCCATGAACCCGATGGCCGAACCGCAAGGCTGTGGATTGTTGCCCTGATCGCTGTCACGGTCGCAATTGCAAGTGCCGTTCAACAAGGTTTCGCTCAAGAATTTGCGGTTCTGGCCGGGCTCTTGGTCTTCGGGGTTGTCTTTGCGATAAATTCATCGCTGCATTCCTATTTAATACTGGCCTATGCCGATGGCGACAAGGTCGCGATGAATGTCGGGTTTTACTACATGTCCAATGCCATGGGACGCCTTGCCGGAACGATCCTTTCCGGGGTGGCTTACTTTTATGGCGGGCTGGTTGGATGTCTTGTGACCTCAATTGCGTTTTTAACCATCAGTTGGATCATCAGTGTGGCTCTACCGAACCATCAGACACCCGCACCGCAGAGTTGAATAAAAATCTTCTTCGCAGATGCAAGATAAGCATATGAAAAGACTCATTTTCCAAATTCATCGAAATTTCATCATACAAAAACCCGTGACAAGACACTGCATATAGGGGTACGATTCCAATTAACGGTCAATAACTAGACCGCAGGAGGAGTTCCCGAGTGCCGCGAGAAAGCGTCTTAAAACGAGAATTTTCGCCCCCCGGATCGCACATGCAACATGATGTGTCCGGCGGAAACTCCTACCGCCACTTCCATCTGAATATGAAAATTGATTGCGCGCCCTTCCATGATGGAACGGCGCGTTTTGCTTTTTTGGCACAATTGATGAGGTGATCGTAATGGGTAAACGCGCAGCACGCCGTCGTAATCGTCCGCAACAGTCAGACAACAATGTCCATGACCTGTTTGATGAAAAAAACGCCGATTGGCACCCTCTCGAAACTTCCGAAGAGAAAGGACAACGCGACCAAAGTTTCCGTCGTCACATCCGGCCAAAAAGTGAAAACCAAGCAGCCCTGATGACGGCAATCGATGACTTTAACCTTGTGCTGGCACTTGGCCCTGCGGGAACGGGCAAAACCTATATCGCGGTATCCAAAGCAGTTGAAGCGCTTGATAAAGGCGAAATTGGCCGCATCGTTCTGGCCCGCCCGGCAGTTGAGGCGGGCGAAAACATCGGGTTCCTGCCCGGTGATGTTGAAGCCAAAATGGCCCCGTATCTGCGCCCGCTTTATGACGCGCTGAATGATCGTCTCGGCACCAAACGGCTTCGCACCTATATCTCGGACGGCACGATTGAAATCGCCCCGATTGGCTATATGCGTGGCCGGACACTCAACAATGCCTTCGTCGTGATTGATGAGGCGCAAAACTGCACATACGGGCAGCTTAAGATGCTGGTGACCCGCCTTGGCTGGAATGCAACCATGATCCTGACCGGCGACCCGGACCAGACCGACCTTCTGCCAGAAATGTCGGGCCTGTCGGAAATGTCAGATCGTCTGGAAAATGTCGAAGACATTGCCTGCGTCCGACTACGTGACAAGGATATCGTCCGTCACCCACTGGTCGCAAGCATGTTGACCGTTCTTTAACAAGATCCGACGCAGCAAACCAAAGAAGAAAAGGCGGGCCCGAGGGGGTCCGCCACTTTTTTTGGGGAATATCAGATCGGCTTTACCGGCCCATCGCAGCAATTTCACCGCTGTTTGATACCGGAATGCCATCCTGCCCGGCGCGTTTTGCCCGACCGGTGTGCCAAAATTCAGGGTCTTCGGTATATCCGCTGAACTCATCAAGGTGGATGTCTTCGGGGGGTTCCGGGTGAATGGTGATATCAAGATCGGGATATTCCGCCCGGATGCTGTCCATCACCTGATGGCAAATGGTGTGCGATTCGCGCATCAACATGCCGCCATCCATGATCAACTCAATCTCGGCAAAGCGATGCACGCCCGATGACCGTGTCCGCAGACGGTGAATGCCGATCACGGATGCATTTTTCATCGTCAGATCAATGATCCGCTGACTATCGGATTCGGGCAGTTCCGCATCCATCAGAACCTTGATCGAATGTCTGCCCACCTTGATCGCCGATACGACAAGGAACCCGGCAACCAGAACACCAATCACCGGGTCGGCCCACAGGAAGCCCGACATGCCAAGAACAAGGGCAAGGATCACCGCCGCATTGGCCAGAATATCGCTGGTATATTGCAACGAATCGGCTTCAACCGCGACCGAGCCCGAAACGCGGGCTGCTTTGCGCTGGAGCAATACCAGCCCAAAAGTCATGACCATCGATACCGCCATCATCCAGATGCCTTCGGTAGCAAAGCGAATCGGTTGGGGTTCGAACACGCGCGAAGATGCTTCGGCAACGACAAAAACCGCCGCCCCGATCATAAAGGCACATTGGAAAAGTCCGGCAAGCGGTTCGGCCTTGCCATGACCAAAGCGATGATCATGGTCGGCCGGACGCCATGCGGATCGCACAGCCATAAAGTTGACAACAGCGGTGCCAACGTCAAGCATGCTGTCGACCATTGATGACAGGAGGCTAACAGAATCGGTCAGGAACCAGCCAACGGCCTTAATCCCGATCAGTGTTGCAGCAATGACAATGGAGGCCGTCGTTGCACGACGCGCCCACATTTCTTTTTGTGCAATGTCAATGACGGGACATTGACTCATATAAACTGACCTTTAGCATTCAATTTCCGCAGCCTAACAGGCATTTTATAGCCTGTTTGGACGCAATATGTAATGTCTATTGCCATATTTTCCGAGGTCACTGTGCCGCAAATAGCGCATATTTGATATTCCGCAAGGTTTCCAAGCCACATTCAAGCGATTATATCTCGCGTTCAGGCACATAAAACACAACCATAGGCCAACTGATGATTGTAGAGATCGGACATTACGCGTTGATACTGTCCCTTGTAATGGCAGTTGCCCAGTCGACCATTCCGTTTATCGCGGCATCGCGCCGTGATCCGGTGTTGTTACTGGTTGCCCCGCGTCTGGCCATCACATGTTTTGCACTCGTCGCGGCAAGCTTCGTTGCACTGACCTATGCTTATGTGACGTCTGACTTTTCTGTTTTGAACGTTCTGGCCAACAGCCACACGTCCAAACCAATGATCTATAAAATCACCGGTGTCTGGGCCAATCACGAAGGGTCCATGTTGCTTTGGGTGATGATCCTGACCCTGTTTGGTGGGGCGGTTGCCGCCTTTGGCCGCAATTTACCGCCGACATTGCTTGCGCGTGTTCTGGGCGTTATGGGGCTGATCGCGGCCGGGTTTATTTTATTCATCGTTCTGACCTCCAACCCGTTTGAGCGCGTTTTGAACCCGCCGCTTGACGGGGAAGGTATGAACCCGCTTTTGCAAGATCCGGGCATCGCCATCCATCCGCCCTTCCTGTATCTCGGCTATGTCGGGTTTTCTGTTGCCTTTGCCTTTGCCGTTGCCGCCCTGATTGAAGGCCGGGTTGATCCGGCGTGGGCGCGCTGGGTACGGCCATGGACACTGGCGGCATGGGTCTTCCTGACCGCAGGTATCGGTCTTGGATCGTGGTGGGCCTATTACGAGCTTGGCTGGGGCGGCTGGTGGTTCTGGGACCCGGTCGAAAACGCATCCTTCATGCCATGGTTGGCTGGAACTGCGTTGCTGCATTCCGCTATCGTTGTTGAAAAGCGCGATGCGTTGAAAAGCTGGACGATCTTTCTGGCGATTCTGGCGTTTTCCTTCTCATTGCTTGGCACCTTCCTTGTGCGGTCGGGTGCGCTGACATCGGTGCATGCCTTTGCCACCGATCCAACGCGCGGCGTGTTTATCCTGTTCTTGCTGTGTATCGCCGTTGGTGGGTCGTTAACGCTTTATGCGTGGCGGGCACCGACCCTTAAGGGCGGAGGGTTGTTCCAGCCAATTTCGCGCGAAGGGGCCTTGATTTTCAACAACGTGTTGCTGTCGATTGCCGCAGCTATGGTGTTGCTTGGCACGTTGTATCCGCTGTTGCTCGAAACCCTTACGGGTGAAAAGATTTCGGTTGGCGCGCCGTTCTTTAATGCGACATTCGTTCCGATCATGACGCCGGTGATTATTGCCATGGCATTTGGTCCGATGATGCCATGGAAACGGGCCGATCTGTTTGCCGTGATGGGCAAACTCAAGATTGCGCTGTCGGTTGCCGCCGTGGTCGTACTGGTTACGCTTTGGCTTTCGGGTGGTCCGGCCTTTGCGCTGTTTGGCATGGGGCTGGCTGCGTGGCTGTTTATCGGCTCCATCCTTGAATGGGCGGGACGGATCAAACTGTTCCGGGCACCTTTTGCCACCAGTCTGCGCCGCATGCGCGATTTGCCGCGCTCTGCCCATGGCACCATGCTGGCTCATGCTGGCGTGGCGATTGTGGTTGCGGGGATCACCGGATCACAGGCATGGACGCAAGAATCGGTGCAATCGCTTGGCATTGGGGAAAGTGCCCATATTGCCGATCATCGCTTTACACTGTCTGATATTCGCGAATATCAGGGACCGAACTTTGTTGCCCGTGAAGCCACAGTGACCATTACCACCCCGGGCGAACGCACCATTGTTTTGACACCGGAAAAACGTGTCTACACGGTCGAAGGCATGCCAACCACCGAGGCCGGAATCCGTTCGGGCTTTACTGGTGATATCTATGCCGTCATCGGCGATCAGGATGAAAGTGGCAAATGGATCACGCGCTTTTACGTCAAACCAATGATCCCATGGATGTGGGCCGGTGGCCTTGTCATGGTATTTGGCGGTTTAATGTCATTGTCTGATCGGCGCTATCGCATTGGTGCGCCGGTCCGATCCCACAAAGCATCCGCCAAACCAGCCCCCGCAGAATAAGCGTCACGACAGGAAATATTTATGACCATCGCAATTGTTCTTGGCGCAGTTACCCTGCTGGTGGCGGGTTTTGTCTTGTGGCCGATCTGGATAAACAGAAAACAAGCTCAGTCTGTTCGCAGTGACGCGAAAGAAAATCCGAGCGACACGAACACCGACAGCAAACCGGATACTGCACCCGATATACTCGGGGCTGATGATGAGATTCTGCGTGATCTTGCAGTTTATCAGGACCAGCTGTCTGAAATTGATCGTGATATTGATCGTGGTGTTCTCACGACCGAGCAGGCCAGTGCCGCACGCATCGAAGTGCAACGACGTATCCTGAACGCAGATCTGCGCATCAAAGAACAATCGGCCGCCCAGATAAACATCAAAGGATCGCCCCGCCTGCGCCCATTGATTGCCGGGCTCGTCGCGCTGTTTTTGATCGGTGGGGTTGGACTTTATCTTGATCTTGGCAGCCCTGCCTTGCCCGATCGCCCGATTGCCAGTCGAACGGCAGAAATCAATGCCGCCCGTCAGGCCGAAGCCATGGACCAGGACAGAAATGACGTCCTGAACCGGGCCGTAAGCGATCTTTCGCAAAAGCTTCTGGAAAACCCCGACAACATTCAAGGATGGGAATTGCTCGGTGCCAGCCTGATGGCGCTTGGCCGACCGGCGGAGGCCCAAACCGCCTTTCTTGAAGCGGTCAAGCTGTCAGGTCGGGATGGTGATTATCTGGCGATGTATGCCGAAAGTGTCATTCGCGCCGATAACGGCCAGATTAATGCCATCGCACGCGGCGCGCTGACCGAGGCGGCACAGACGGAAAGTATCGACCCCCGAATTCAGTATTATCTTGGCCTTGGCGATATTCAGGACGGCAATTACCCCGCGGCCATTGACCGGTGGGTCGTCCTTGCCAACAACGCACCGGCCGATGCGGGATGGCTTCCAATGGTGGTATCGCGCATACAAGATGCCGCATTGGCGCAAGGCATTGATATTGAAGGGCGACTTCATGTCAAACCATCTCCCCCGATGATGGCCGGGCCAACCGAAGATGACGTCAAAGCTGCTGAGGAAATGACGCCACAAGAACGTCAGGAAATGATCGCCTCCATGGTCAACAATCTGGCCGAGCGCCTTGAAGCCGAGCCAGAAAATCCGGAAGGCTGGGCGCGTCTGATACGGGCCTATAGCGTGATCGGGGACATGGACGCAGCGCAGGCCGCCTATACCCGCGCGACCACCCAATTTGCGGACCGTTCGGAACTGGTTGCACGCTTCACAACACTGGCTGACGAGCTTGGTCTTCGCGTCAACTAGGGGTTTATGAGGGGGTGCAATTTGATCATAAAAATTTTCAAATCCCCCTTCTAACCGCCCTTAATGGATATTATGTATCATACTCACGAATAGGGATTTATACCCATACAGCACCCAAGCGCATTGATTTTCGCGTAAAAATGTGAGAATGACACTTAACTCCAGCCCCAACCTAAATTAGGTACAACGCATACATGAGCCAATTATTACCAGAAACTGGTGGTTTTTAGTTGTTTCATTGACTAAAAAAACAATCGTAATATGCCGTAGAGATGGGATTTTCTTTGAAAAAACCCCTCCAAAAGGATAATCGGGACAATGTCACCTGCGACAAGCGGTAAGGCAAATAACCTGCTTCTGATTGAAGACAATCCGGGCGACGCACGGCTTGTTCGCGAAGCACTAAGGGAATTCAAACACCCGGTCGAATTGCACCACGTTAAGGATGCAATGACAGCGCTGCAGTTCCTGCAACAAGACGGCCCTTATCGCAATGCCCCGCGCCCACGGCTGATCCTGCTTGATCTGAATATGCCGCGTAAAGACGGGCGCGAGATGCTGCACGATATCCGCAATGATCCAAACTCTGCGTCCATCCCTGTGATCGTACTCACAACATCCGGAGCGGAACACGATGTCGACCTATGTTACGCTGCTGGTGCAAACTGTTATTTGCGCAAACCTGTCGATGTGACAGAGTTCATTGATCTTATGAAAATGATCGAATCATTCTGGCTGGGACTTGCCTTAACCCCCACGCCGTAAACCACGCGTGCCAGCGAGACTGCCTTGTCCCTGCAGACTTCTCGATATTCCAGACATATCCCGGCAAGCTTACGCTTTTGCTTTCGCGAGTTGCGCCAACCCGGCATCGGGCTTTGGTCGTTATTCGCGACATTGGTCTTTGCCATCACGGTTCTTGCTGTTTGCACCAACCTGACCCAGACCATCCGCGATGCCACCTTGCAATCGGCTCAGCAAACCATCGGCGGGGATATTTCACTGCGGTTGTTTCACCGCACCCCAACCCCGGAAGAAATCGCCTTTCTTGAACGGTTTGGTCAGCTTAGCCTGACGGCAGAACAACGGATCATGGTTGCCTCCGAAAACGAAGGCACCTCAATCCTTGCCGAGATGAAGGCAGTTGACGGCACATATCCGCTGTATGGTGATCTGGTGCTGTCGTCAAATTCATCAATCAAGACGGCACTCGCGGTGCAAGATGGTATGCCCGGTACGATCGTCGCCAGCAACTTTCTGGACGCATTGCATCTGCGCCTTGGTGATCAGGTTACACTTGGCGGGCAGGCTTTCATCATTCGCGATGTGATCAAAACCGAACCTGAACGCAGCTTCCGGCTTTTCTCACTCGGCCCTCGGATCATCATTTCAAGTAACGCCTTTCAGACTACCAACCTTGGCACGACACAAAGCCAGGTTTACTGGTATGCGCGGCTGCGCCTTGATCCAAACAAACACGCCCAAAGCGGTCAGATCATTGAGGCAATAGAAACAAAGTTCCCCGATGCAGGATGGCGAATCGTCAATGCCACCAATGGAATTCCGGGGATTGAGCGCATCAATGATTTCGCCATGGCGTTTGTCAGTTTGATTGGCATTGCCATCTTTGTAATTTGCGCAACAGCGATGCAAAATGCCCTGCGCGCAGATATTGACCAACGCCAGCCGCGCTTTGCCGTATTGCGCAGCATGGGTGCCACACGCCAACAGGTTTTAGGCGCCATTGCCGCCCAAATCGGGTGCGTTACCCTTCTCGCCTTGGTCACTGGCGGCGTGCTTTCGCTGATGATTGAATATTTTGCTGTACCTGTTTTTGCAAATATAGCGGGGCTTGATATTGCGGTTTCTGTCCCCGCATCCCTAAGCCGCTTTGGCGCAGTGGCGTTGTTTGTTGTCCTTCTCATCGCCCTGATATCCATCAGCCCGCTAACCAAGGCCAGCATCACATCGCCAAGCGCATTGTTTCGCCATCAGGTGGCGCGGGCCCAAACCGGTGCCAACCCCCGTCAAACGGCGATCAGAACATTCCTTTATGGCGCCATCATCACCGCACTGCTGTCGGTTTCCAGTAAACTAATCGGGTTTGGCTGGTTTTCAGTTGTCCTGATTGTCGGACTGATCTGTTGCCTGATGCTTTTTGCGGTCATCGCCGTCGGGCTACGTCGGGGCTGCCGATATCTTTCGACCCGATCTTACAACCTGCCGCCGTCAGTTCGTTTGGCGTTGCGCAATATTGCCAGGCCCGGCGCGCCAACATTGACCGTCATGACATCAATCGGGCTGTCCGTGACCTGCCTTATGGCGGTCGTTTTATTTGCTATTCAGGCTGGACATCATCTGACGTCGACATTGCCAAGTGACACACCTGATCTGGTGTTTTTTGATCTGCCGCCAGAAGACAGCCCGTCTTTTCGCGCGACGGCAGAAGCCATGGCAGCAGTCACCGACATTGATCAAATGCCGTTTATGCATGGACGGGTCACCCATATCAATCAAACCCCGATCAGCCAGATTAATGTTCCCCGGCGATACCAGTGGTTCGTACGGGGCGACCGTGGCCTTTCATGGACGGATCATCCGCATAAGGCAACCCAGGACAATCGCATAGTCACAGGTGAGTGGTGGCGCACGGGGCATGATGCAGGGCGTCTCGCATCACTGGATGCGGATATAGCGCATGCCCTTGGCATTACAATCGGCGATCAAATCACCCTTAATATGCTGGGCAACCCGCAGCAGGTCACGATTGCAAATCTTCGCAAGATCGACTGGACACGCCTTGCGCTTGATTTCCCGATCGTCCTGTCGCCACCGACGGAACCAATACCGCACGGGTTGATCAGTACCCTTGACCTCGGAGGGGATGCCGATACCGGGCTAGACAAAGCCAAGACAATCGCATCTGTTCAAAGCACGCTACAGCAACAGTTTCCAAATGTGCCGACGATCCGAGTGCAAGACGTTCTGGTTAAGCTTGAAACGCTTTTTGATCAGGTGGTCATCGCGATGATGGCGTTGACCCTACTCGCAACGGCGGGGGCATGTCTGGTGGTGGTCAGTGGCCTTATTGCGCTACGCCAAGGCACGGCACAGGAACTTGCAATGTTGCGTGCCCTTGGCGTGCGACCGCGTCAAATAAACAGTATTGCCGCCTGGGAAACCGGCATTGCGGTGGCTGGCAGTGGCTTTGTTGGCATTTTTCTGGGCGGGGGGATCGCGACTTTGGCTGCACATGCCATTGGGGCAGAGGTCATTGCGTTTCCGGGCATGGCGGCAGGGGGTGCTATGCTGATGGTCACACTGCTTGGCTTTGGTGCAGGGGGACTTTTGCAACGTTTGGCGCTACGCAGGCAACAAGGTTGGCGCGGTTAATCAACCGCCCGCTTATCTTGCAATGCTCATTACGAGCACCAACAAACAAAAAGGCCGCCTGCAAAAACAGGCGGCCTTTTTAAAATCGTAGAACCGACTCTTAGTTCGACAGGGCGGAAATCTGTGCCCGCGCAATTTCGAGCTCACGCTCGGCATTGGCTTTGTCGTGTGCCGTGCTGGCGGCCTTAAGAGCAGCATCTGCTGCTTCAAGACGTGCCTGCGCGTCGTCGGCTTTCAAATCGGAAACCGCAACCGCTTCTTCCGCCAGAATGGTGCAACGCTCGGGATTAACCTCTGCAACACCACCGGCGACGAAGATACGCTCGGAAACCTTACCACCTGCATAGATGTCGATGACACCCGGACGAATGGTCGAGATCATTGGTGCATGCTTTGGCAGCACACCAAAATTCCCTTCCATGCCCGGAACAACGACCATCTCGACCGGCTCGGATTTGAGCAGGGCAGACGGCGAAACAAGTTCCAGTACAGTCGTATCAGTCATGACAATCCTCGCTCCTTAGCCGGAGGGGGACCGAAACTGCCTTAGGCAGCTTCGGCCATCTTCTTGGCTTTTTCGATGGCTTCTTCGATGGTGCCGACCATGTAGAATGCCTGTTCAGGCATATGGTCGTATTCACCAGCGCAGATCGCCGCGAAAGCTTTGATGGTGTCTTCGAGCTGAACAAACACGCCCGGGCTACCAGTAAAGACTTCTGCAACGTGGAAAGGCTGCGAAAGGAAACGCTGGATTTTACGGGCACGTGCCACGACCAGTTTGTCTTCTTCCGAAAGCTCGTCCATGCCAAGGATGGCGATGATGTCCTGAAGACCTTTGTAGGTCTGCAGAATACGCTGAACTTCACGTGCGGTTTCGTAGTGTTCCTTGCCGATGACACCCGGATCGAGTGCACGCGAGGTAGAATCGAGCGGATCAACTGCCGGATAGATGCCGAGCTCGGCAATCTGACGGTTGAGCGTCGTGGTCGCGTCAAGGTGAGCAAACGAAGTTGCAGGTGCCGGATCGGTCAAGTCATCGGCCGGAACGTAAATTGCCTGAACCGAGGTAATAGAACCTTTTTTGGTCGAGGTAATACGTTCCTGCAGCGCACCCATGTCGGTTGCCAGCGTCGGCTGATAACCCACAGCAGACGGGATACGGCCGAGAAGGGCTGACACTTCCGAACCAGCCTGGGTAAAGCGGAAGATGTTATCGACGAAGAACAGAACGTCCTGACCTTCTTCGTCACGGAAGTATTCCGCCAAAGTCAGACCGGTCAAAGCAACACGTGCACGTGCTCCCGGGGGTTCGTTCATCTGGCCATAGACCAGTGCAGCTTTTGAATCGCCTTCGAGATTGATAACGCCTGATTCCATCATCTCGTGATAGAGGTCGTTACCTTCACGGGTACGTTCACCAACACCGGCAAAGACCGAATAACCACCGTGGCCTTTGGCCACGTTGTTGATCAGTTCCATGATAAGGACGGTTTTACCAACGCCCGCACCACCGAACAGACCAATTTTACCACCCTTGGTGTACGGTGCGATAAGGTCGATGACCTTAATGCCGGTAACCAAGATTTCGGTGTCGGTTGACTGATCGATGAAAGCCGGAGCTTCGCGGTGGATCGGGGACCGTTTCTTGGTGTTCACTGGACCACGTTCATCAACCGGCTCGCCGATCACGTTCAGGATACGACCCAGGGTTTCCGGACCAACCGGAACCGAGATCGCGTCACCGGTATCGGTGACTTCCTGACCGCGCTGCAGACCTTCAGTGGTGTCCATCGCGATCGTACGGACCGCGCTTTCACCAAGATGCTGTGCAACTTCAAGAACCAGACGCTGACCGTTGTTGTCAACATGCAGCGCATTCAGAATGGGAGGCAGTTCGCCGTCGAATTTAACGTCGACGACGGCGCCCATTACCTGGGAAATTTTCCCCGCCTTCTTGTTCGCCATAGGTATTGTCTCCTGCTCGGACAAAACTATCCGTTAACTTCCTGCGACCCGCTTACAAAGCCTCGGCGCCGGAAATGATTTCAATCAGTTCATTGGTGATCTGAGCCTGACGTGAGCGGTTGTATTGGATGCTCAGTCGGTCGATCATGTCGCCGGCATTGCGGGTTGCGTTATCCATCGCGGACATACGCGCACCGTGCTCGGATGCACTGCTTTCCAGCATGGCACCGAAAATCTGGACGCCAACATTACGCGGCAGCAAGTCAGCCAAGATTGCTTCTTCAGACGGCTCATACTCATAAACCGCAGAAGAACCAGTGACTTCTTCTTCCTGCTCTTCAACATCTGCTCCCGCGAACGGAACCAGCTGCTGCGCTGTAACAACTTGCGAAATAGCCGACACGAACTTGTTGTAGAAGATCGTGCAGACGTCAAATTCGCCTTCTTCGTAAAGCGCCAGAACCTTGTCAGCAACTTCGGAAGCCGAAGAGAAATTAATCCCCTTCTTACCTTCGATGCCGATATACCGGGCGACGATGTCGCCACCAAATTCACGCTTAAGCGCATCTGCGCCTTTACGGCCAACACAGATCAGCTTCACGGTCTTGCCTTCGGCCTTAAGGGCACGAATTTTAAGACGTGATGCTTTTACGATCGATGCGTTAAAACCACCGCAAAGGCCGCGGTCCGCGGTGAAGACGACGAGCAGATGCACGTCATCCTTACCAGTACCGGCCAGAAGCTTTGGTGCCCCTTGCACTCCACCTACCGCAGCTGCGAGGCGGCCCAGCATCGTCCCCATGCGATCAGCATAGGGACGCGCTGCTTCCGCTGCATCCTGCGAACGGCGGAGCTTGGAGGCAGCCACCATCTTCATCGCCGAAGTAATTTTCTTCGTCGATTTGACGCTGGCAATGCGCGAGCGCAGATCCTTCAAACTAGCCATTGCGTTTCCTCCTTCGCCTAAAGTTCAAACTTACGCGAAGGTTTTCGCGAACTTGCTGAGGAACGCTTTAAGCTTGGTTTCGCTGTCATCAGACAGAACCTTCTCGGTGCGGATCGCATCAAGGATGTCAGCGCCACTCGAACGGATGTCCGACAGGAACTGCTCTTCGAAGGCGCGAATCTTGTTGATTGCAACACCGTCAAGGTAGCCTTTAACACCAGCGTAGATCACAACAACCTGCTCTTCGACTTTAAGCGGCGAGTACTGCGGCTGCTTGAGCAGCTCGGTCAGACGTGCGCCACGGGCCAGAAGTTTCTGGGTTGCCGGATCAAGATCCGATGCGAACTGTGCGAATGCTTCCATCTCACGATACTGAGCGAGTTCCAGCTTAATCGAGCCAGCAACCTGCTTCATCGCTTTGATCTGTGCGGACGAACCAACACGCGAAACCGACAGACCAACGTTCACAGCCGGGCGTACACCCTTATAGAACAGGTCGGTTTCAAGGAAGATCTGACCATCGGTGATCGAAATCACGTTGGTCGGAATAAACGCTGAAACGTCGTTGCCCTGGGTTTCAATAACCGGAAGTGCGGTCAGCGAGCCAGCGCCGTTTTCGTCGTTCATTTTCGCAGCACGTTCGAGCAAACGAGAGTGCAGATAGAAAACGTCACCCGGGAATGCTTCACGTCCCGGCGGACGGCGAAGCAGGAGCGACATCTGACGATATGCGACTGCCTGTTTGGACAGATCATCGTAGAAGATCGTTGCGTGCATGCCGTTATCACGGAAGTACTCGCCCATTGCGCAAGCAACAAACGGTGCAAGGAACTGCATCGGTGCCGGATCAGAAGCGGTCGCAGCAACAATGATGGTGTTTTCCATCGCGCCACGTTCTTCAAGGACCTTAACAACCTGTGCAACGGTCGAACGTTTCTGACCAACAGCAACATAGATGCAGAACATCTTTTCGCTGTCGTTCTTCGCAGCATCGTTCACCGGCTTCTGGTTCAGAATGGTGTCGATGATGATGGCAGTTTTACCGGTCTGACGGTCACCAATGATCAGCTCACGCTGGCCACGGCCAATCGGGATCAGGGAGTCAATTGACTTGATACCGGTCTGTACTGGCTCATGAACCGATTTACGCGGGATGATGCCCGGTGCTTTGACGTCAGCAAGGCGACGTTCTTTTGCACCCAGATCACCTTTGCCGTCGATCGGGTTACCCAGTGCGTCAACGACGCGACCGAGAAGTTCTTTACCAACCGGAACGTCAACGATGGCGCCAGTACGTTTAACCTGGTCACCTTCCTTGATCGTACGGTCAGAACCGAAGATCACGACACCAACGTTGTCTTCTTCGAGGTTAAGGGCCATGCCCTTAATACCACCTGGGAAGTCAACAAGCTCACCAGCCTGAACATTGTCCAGACCGTAAACACGGGCAATACCATCACCGACGGACAGAACCTGACCGACTTCGGCGACTTCGGCATCAGCACCAAAATTGGCAATCTGATCCTTAAGAATAGCGGAGATTTCCGCGGCGCGGATTTCCATCACGCAACCCCTTTCATAGCGAGCTCGAGCTTCTGAAGTTTAGTCCGAAGCGAGGCATCAAAAACCCGGGAGCCGACCTTGACGATAAGACCGCCAAGAACCGCCGGATCAATTTTAAGGTCCACTTTTACAGTGGCGCCGACAACTTCTTTGAGAGCGCCGGTAACGGCTTCGATTTGCTCTTTCTTCAGCTCGGCTGCCGAGGTCACCTGAGCGGTCACTTCGCCATTATGAGCTGAGAGCATGGAAAGGTAGGAATTGATTACGCCCGGCAGGACAAACAGACGACGCTTCTGACATAGAAGCCCAACTGTCTTCTTGGTCACCTCGGAAACACCGAGCTTATCAAGAAGAGCAGCCATCGCCTTGGCCTGCATATCCCGGGAAATCACGGGACTACGGAGAACATTCCGGAGCTCATCGCTTGTTGCGATGGCTTGGTCGAGCAATTCAAGATCACTTTTGACAGCATCAAGCTGCTTGGCCGATTTGGCCAAGTCAAATAGTGCTGTGGCATAGCGCCCTTGGAGCCCGGTCGCGGCAGTATTTTGGGACACCGGTGAAAGCCCTCAATTCTGGTTATGAGAACGACTCGGATACGTATAAAAAAATGGTTCCACGAAAGGGTTTCCTTCCGAGAAGCGAGCGTTTGGTATCACATGTCCTTTGCATGGGCAACCCCCGCGCAACCCCATTTGGACGGACTTTCTCATTCTTGCCTAAAGTTGTGGCAAAACCGCGCCTAATCACTGACGTTTCGCGACTTCTTACGACTATTTTATAACAAGCGGTTTCCCGCACTCCGTGGATTTCCTCTTAGCAAAATCGCTTTTTAGGTACGATTCCCCCGACTTTCTGATGGGGGCTTCCGACATCCGCCTTCCTTAAAAGGTCAGATTCCCCAAAAAATGTGTAATCGACTTCACATTTTAACGGGCAAAGCGTCTGTTTTGCGGATCAAGGCACTTGCTCTGGGATCAAAATGAAGACGCCCAGACGAATAAGCAAACTGGTTTGCGACCTTGCCGACCGCGTCCACGGAAATGCAAATGCCGTTAGCTTGGCCATCCCGAAAGACCTTCGCGTTCATTCACCTCAATATAAGACGGCAGCGCGCAGATGTGATTGATGTAGCTGCGCAACACCGGTCGGGCAGTCGCGGCACATCCCATATGACGCGACCACCGCATTAACATGATCGCGAACATGTCGACCGTGCCAAATGTCGGGCCCATCAAATATGTTTTGCCCCGCAAAAGCCGTGCTTCGAAATCGTCCCACACCGAGCTGATCCGCTTTTCAGCCAATGCTTTGACCGCAGCGGCACCTTTGGGGTCGCCATCCTTGGCCGCATATAGCCAGTCACGCATCGCTGGCATCAATGTATTGGCAATATTGCAACCATTCGACGCGTTGCGCGGTTTCTGGTTCTGGCAACAAGCCCGACCCCGGATGCCGTTCGGCCAGCAACATCATCAAAGCAACAGATTCACCGTATGGTGTATCATCTACGACAAGGGTCGGTACTCGCCCCGTCGGATTGAGGCGCAGATAGTCCTGATTGCGTTGCTGATTGCCGTCAATGTCTACCAGTACCGCCTCAAACGGCACATCCAGCTCAATTAACATCCAATGCACTGCCATGCTCGCAGCACCTGGCGCATAAAAAAGCGTGTAACTCATAATGTCTGCCTGAAAGTGAATGGGAGGTTAGGCTCAGATATGTGACCCGGTACCGTCGCCCTTTTGCACCCATGTCCGCGACCGATTGATCGCCATTTTTCCGGCGACCTCCTGATCAAGATCAAGGCCAAACTGATCGGCAAGCCGATAGAGTAGAATTAAGACGTCGGCAGCTTCCTTGCCAATCTCGGCGTGATCTTGCGCGACAACGGCTTCTTTAAGCTCTTCCATCTCAAGCATTGCACGATCAACCAGTGAGACCGGTGCGCTGACCGGCCCAAACGTTGCCTCGGCCCAGTCGCACATGCTGCGCTGCGTTTCTGCCTTCGATGAATTTGTTTTGTAATTATTCACAAGAATTCATCCCATATAAAGTAAGTTGGCTGACGATGCTTTTAGCATAATTAATGAGAAGCACATGATCCATAGGCAGGACAGCAAAACCCATTGGCCGCTTCGCCGGGCGGTGCAGCTGCTTGCCGTCATTGCAGGGTTGATCATGGCCCAAGCACCCGCACACGCCCGCACGCTGCTGATTGAAGGACTGTCGGAGCCGCCGCTTAAATGGCTTTCGGGTAAGAACCCGCGCGGCATCGATGTCGATATCATGCGCGAAGTCTTGCGCGAAATGGACATCAAGGATTACGAGTTCCGCTTTGTCGATAGCGGCAAACGACTGCTTCACAATGCCAGGCTCGGTTACTCCGACATCGTTCTGACACTGTCACAGAATGACGAACGGTCAGCCTATCTGCTGTACCCTGATGAAAATCATCTGCTGCTGGATTGGCGCTTTGCCATTCGCGCCGACGACGTGCGCACCATTCACTTTGATCAATATTCCGATTTGCGCGCCTATCGGGTTGGGGCCGCTGCGGGCTATTCATATACCCCGACATTTTGGAATTCAGATCTGGATATCGAAACGGTTGCCCGAAATGATCTTTTGATTCCCATGCTGCTCGAAAACCGGTTTGATATTGTCCCGGTCAATTATCTCAGCACTATCTATGAGACGATCCAAAATGGATCCCGCGCCAAAATCGCCTTTTTGAACAATCCACTTCGGCGGGCTGCTTATTACAATCCATTTTCGCGCGCATCCGACTATCCGGACAAAGAGGTCTTTCTGGCCCAGTATGACAAAATCCTGCGTGACATGCGCCATGATGGCAGGCTGCTTACAATTTTTCGTCGCTATCTTGGCCCGGACGGGGTCGACTGGTGGAAATCGCAGTACGGCAACTAGGCAACCGTAATAGAAGATAGCCCCCCACAGTAAGCCCCGGCTACATGAAGCTATAGGGGTCGATATCGACCTGCACGCGCACGCTGCCCGGTGTTTTGACCTTTGACAGCCACTCATGGATCAGGGCCTGCATTTTCACCGTTTTATCCGCACGGATCAAAAAGCGCCGACGATAGCGTCCACGCAGCAAGGACAATGGTGCGGGCGCAGGCCCCAGCACCATCAAACCATCCCCGCGCGGGGCCGCCCGCCCGATCCGCCATGCGGCTTCATCGACTTCGTTTTCTTTTTTGCCACTTATAATAAGGGCTGCCAGTCGCCCATGTGGCGGCATGCCATGGGTCATGCGTTGCGATAGCTCGACCTCGTTAAAGGCATTGCGATCACCTGCGGCAATTGCCTTGATCACGCGGTTGGCCGGATCGGCGGTTTGCAGCATCACCGTACCCGGACGATCACCACGCCCAGCACGCCCGGCTACCTGGGTTAGCAACTGATAACTGCGTTCGGCTGCGCGCAAATCCCCACCCGCCAAGCCAAGATCCGCATCAACCACCCCAACCAGGGTCAGCATAGGAAAGTGATAGCCCTTGGCCAAAATCTGGGTGCCGATCAAAAGATCGACATCGTGATTATGGACCCTTTGGACCAGCTCGGCAGCCGCCTTTGGTCCCATGATATTGTCGGATGTCGCAACCTCAATCCGGATATTGGGGAATGTTTCGACCGCTTCTTCATAAAGCCGTTCGACCCCCGGCCCACAGGGGGCAAGCTTGCCTTCCTCGCCACAGGCGGGGCAGGCATCAGGTGCCTTTGCCTGATATCCGCAATGGTGACATTGCAATTTGCCCCATGCGCGGTGCTCCACGAGCCAAGCGGTGCAGTTGGGGCATTGGAACCGATGACCACAAGCCCGGCACAGGGTCAGCGGCGCATAGCCACGCCGGTTTAAAAACAGCATCGCCTGTTCGCCATTGGCGAATGTTTCCGCCAGCCGTTTTTTCAAGGTTGGCGTAATCCAGCGCAGGCGCTCAGGTTTGTCTTGGCGAATGTCGATAACTTCAACACTTGGCAAGACGGCCGCCCCATGACGGCTGCCCAGTTCGACCCGGTAGTAGCGCCCCGCATCAACATTGGCCAAGGTTTCAAGCGACGGGGTTGCCGATGCCAGTACAATCGGAATATTGCCCAGATGCGCACGGGTGACTGCCATGTCGCGGGCGTGATAAATCACGCCGTCTTCCTGCTTAAACGCATGTTCGTGTTCTTCGTCGACCACAATAAGGGCAAGATCACGAAAGGGCAGGAAAAGTGCCGACCGCGCGCCAACAACCAGTTGCACAGAACCATCTGCCACCGCGCGCCATGTATCACGACGGCGCGCCTGCCCGACTTCGGAATGCCAAAGGGCCGGGACAACACCAAACCGGTCGCGGAAACGCTGCAACCATTGGGCCGACAGGGCAATTTCCGGCAGCAGAACAACCACCTGCTTACCTTCGGCCAAGGCCGCACGGATCGGCTCAAAATAAACTTCTGTCTTGCCCGACCCCGTGATGCCATCGAGCAATGTGCAGGAAAATCCACCTGTATCGACCCGGTCACATAATGCATCGGCTGCGATCGTTTGTTCATCTGACAGGTTCGGGCGCGGGATGGTCAAATCAGGCAGATCAAATGGCGATGGTGGTTTGACCATCAGGCGTCGCACCGCCCCGGCTTCAACCAGCCCCTTGATCACGCTTGCCCCGGCCCCTGTTTCGCGCAGGATATCCCCTTGCTCCATCGCCGGATTTTCCCCCAGAAACGCCAGAACTCGTTTGCGCGGCGGGGTCATGCGCAACGTCGATGCGTCGAAATCCGCATTCAAGGTAAACCGGAAAATCGGTTTTGGTTGCTCAAGCGCGTCAGGCACGCTCATGGCCATGCGCAACACCGCGCCCTGTGGCGCCATGGTATAGGCCGACACCCAATCGATAAATTTGCGGGTGACCTCGGGCATGGGCTCAGCGGGAAGAACACCATAAATCTCGCGCAACTTGCTCGACTCGACGTCGCCCTTGGCATCGCCCCAGACCACCCCGCGCTGGGTTTGTCGCCCCAGTGGGATTTCCACAAAATCGCCAAATTGCACCGATATGCCTTCGGGCACGATGTAGTCATACGGTCCAGCAAGCGGCAACGGCGGAAGCACGCTTATGGTCTGTGCAGTTACCTGAAAGGCCGGATCATCAGCAAACAGATTTCCAGATGTGGCCTTTGCCGCGCTCATATATTATAAACCCCGTCGGAATGCCTTTCGGGCTGCTCGAAAAAACACCCTCGATGGCCCATGGCATAATAGAAAACGGTCCCACAGCTTGGATCTGGAACCGTCCATTGGATGGAGCCCGAACCTAGCAGCTAACCGCATCATCGAACAACGATCTTCAAACGACGATCTTCAAAAGGTCCGAATAGGAAATCCAATGAAGTTTTTCATCGATACTGCTGACATTGACGCAATCCGCGAAATCGCCATGTCTGGCCTCGTGGATGGTGTCACCACCAACCCCTCGCTGGTAGCAAAAACAGGCCGACCGTTTCTCGAACTGATCAAGGAAATTTGTGACGTCGTTGACGGCCCGGTCAGCGCAGAAGTTGCTGCGACCGATTACGACACCATGGTCGCAGAAGGCCGCAAGCTGGCAAAGATCGCCGACAATGTCGTCGTCAAACTGCCGCTGACCTCTGATGGCCTTAAAGCTTGCCGCACCTTTACCGACGAAGGCATTAAAACCAACGTTACACTTTGCTTCTCGGTTGGTCAGGCCATTCTGGCGGCCAAAGCCGGTGCAACCTACGTTTCGCCGTTCGTTGGCCGTCTGGATGATATTTCGTCCGATGGTATGCAGCTGATTGCTGACATCGTTGACGTTTATGGCAACTACCCGAACTGGACCACCGAAGTCCTCGTTGCTTCGGCACGTGGCCCGCAACATGTTGTCGACTCGGCCCGTCTTGGTGCCGACGTTGTCACCATCCCGCCGCAGGTTCTGACCCAGTTGACCAAGCATCCGCTGACCGACAAGGGCCTTGAAACGTTCCTTGCTGACTGGGAAAAAACTGGCCAGTCGATTCTGTAATCTGGCCTGTCATCCCCCTGTTATCAGGTCATTGTCCTGATGGGCGGATAAAAGCCGACATTGCGTTCGGTTTTTAACATGCATTTAACCCGGCTGCCCGCATTGTGGCAGCCGGGTTTTTTATTTCTCACTGTACAAGCCGGAACCGATGGAAAAGACAGTACTGCGCGCCGACGATGTCGCGACCTTTCTCGCCGAACATCCTGATTTCTTCACTTCGCGCCCTGACTTGCTTGAAAGTCTTGCGTTGCCTGTCCGGGAAATGGGATCAGGTGTCGCCGACATGCAGCAATATGTCGTCGCGCGGTTGCGCGATGAACGTGAAAAGTTGCGTGGTGCCACCAGCGAACTGATCAATATTTCCAAATCCAACCTTGAAACCCAAAGCCGCATCCACCGCGCTGTTTTGGCCATTTTAAATGCACGCGGGTTTGAAACCTTTGTCGAAGCACTTCAGGACCTTGTGCCCGAACTGCTTGATCTTGATGCCATCGCATTGTGCTTTGAAGAATGCGACGAAGCGCCGGTGCCAAGCTGTGATGGCCGCGTGCGCCGCCTTGTTAAAGGGGCGGTTGATCAGGTTCTGGGCGACGAGCAGGACGTCTGGCTTTTGCCCGACGATGCCGGGGATGAGGCCATTTTTGGCCCGAAAGCATCCGAAATCCGGTCGGCTGCCATCGTCCGACTTGCGCCATTTTATGGTGATCCGGTTGGTATTGTTGCCTTTGGCGTCAAGGAGCCGGGATATTTCAGTCCGGCACAGGCCAATGACCTGATCATGTTTTTGGCCTCCGTGATTGAATTTGGTGTGCGTCGATGGCTCACCCAAACGGTTTAACCGCCCTCACCCTTCCGAGCGATGTGCGCGAAGCCATCGCCGATTGGCGCACGTGGCTTTCTGATGAGCGACGTGCGTCCAATCACACCACCGAAAACTATCTGGCCGATCTTTATGCTTTTCTCGGTTTTATCAATGGCCATCTTGATGGTGTCCCGGACCTGAACGCGCTTCTGCGCTTAAACCCGCGTGATTTTCGAAGCTGGCTGGCCCGGCGCAGCATGGATGGCATGGCCAAAACATCCACTGCCCGCGCGCTGTCATCGCTACGCAATTTCTATCGTTTTCTTGATCGGTCAGGACGCGGACAAAATGCCGCCGTCAGTTCCATTCGCAATCCACGCCTGCCCCAAACCGCCCCCAAGCCGCTTTCGCCCGTCGATGCGTTGGCCGTTCTTGAAAATGCGGGTGTCTGGCAAGATGAACCTTGGCTTGCCAAGCGTAACCTTGCACTTTTCACGCTTCTATACGGCTGTGGCCTTCGTATTTCCGAGGCCCTTGATCTGAACGCCAATCAAAGCCCGACAGGGGACTCGATGGTCATCACGGGCAAAGGCAACAAACAGCGTCTTGTGCCGGTTTTGCCGATTATCCGCGATGCGATTGAAGATTACCTGCGCGCCTGTCCCTATGCACCGCATGGCAATGACGCACTTTTTGTCGGCGCGCGTGGCAAACGATTGGTCGCCCAGGTCGCCCAACGCGAAATGCGCAAGGTCCGCGATCTTTTACAACTTCCTGATACTGCAACTCCGCATGCGCTGCGCCATTCCTTTGCCACCCATCTTTTGGCTGGCGGCGGTGATTTACGCACCATTCAGGACCTTTTGGGTCACGCATCGCTTTCAACGACCCAACGCTATACGGCCGTGGATAGTGAACAATTGATGGCGGTGTACAACGGCACCCATCCACGCGCCCGGCGATAATTTCGGCACATTATCGTCGAATGGAAACCATCCTGCTTGCGATGCGTTGGGACAATCATCACAC
This sequence comes from Thalassospira sp. GB04J01, assembly GCF_000751115.1. Taxonomy (NCBI): domain Bacteria; kingdom Pseudomonadati; phylum Pseudomonadota; class Alphaproteobacteria; order Rhodospirillales; family Thalassospiraceae; genus Thalassospira; species Thalassospira sp. GB04J01. The sequence continues at coordinate 473,982 of NZ_CCDX020000012.1, forward strand.
AAAGCAGCAAGGAAATCTTATGGCCCTAAACCCGATGAAACTGTTTCGAACTCGCCGCTTTGATGCCAGTCCCAAACACCGGTCGGTCTACAGCGCCTATGAGATAGCCTATTCAGTGATCGACCTTCTGGCTGCGGTTTTATTCATTGTTGGCAGTATCCTATTTTTGGATGACGCAACGGTTTACGCCGGCACGTGGCTATTTATCATTGGTTCGGTGTTTTTTGCCGCACGTCCAGCCGTAAGGCTGGCGCGCGAACTTCATCTTGCCGGGCTCGATGATAACGATGAAAGCCAAGGCTCCCATAAAAACATTCCTGCCAAAACCGCGACGGATCAGGCCCGCCCCCCCGCCGGGTAGAAGGATGAAGACGTTGGACGATCTGATTTGGGAAAAATTCACTTCGTCTTGCCGTTCTTTCCCCCTTACACTGCGCGCAAACAGTTAAAATACCCGGAGAAAAATCATGATCCTGCGATCCAGTGACCCGTCGCCTTTTGGCCGGAAAGTCAAAATTGTTGCCAAGATGCTTGGTGTTTACGACCAACTGTCGGTCGAACTGTCAAACACCAACGATCCGGCCGACAGCCTTCGCACGCAGAACCCGCTGGGGAAAATCCCGATCCTTATTCTTGATGATGGTCGCAAGATTTTTGATTCACGCGTGATTTGTGAATACTTGGATGCGCAGACCGATGGCGTGACCCTGCATCCGACCGAAAGTGATGCCCGCTGGGATGCCCTTACCTTACAGGCACTGGGCGACGGCATTATTGATGCCTCAATCCTGCAGGTCTATGAAACCCGCATGCGCACTGAGGACAAACGCGATGACGGCTGGATGTCCTATCAGGCGGACAAGGTCAAACGCTCACTAGATCAAATTGACGCAAACCCACCGGCATTTGGTGCTGATCTTCATATCGGCCATGTCGGCATTGCCTGCGCATTGGGGTATCTTGACCTGCGGTTTGACGGAAAATGGCGACAAACATACGGCAACCTCGTCACATGGCTGGATGAATTCCGGTCGCGCGTGCCTGCATTCGATGCGACCCAGTTCAAAGGCTGATTTTGCAAATCAACGCCGGGCGTCATGGCGTTCGGCGTTTTTAGTGCCAAATACGACCCATTGACCATCTTGATCCAACAAGCCCCGGAGACCCAATGATATGTCACGTTTAAACAGTGTTATTCGCCGCCTGCAGGCCCAACGCGATTGCCTGAATGCTGCGGCTGAAATGATCAAGGATCAGGACGGGATCGTGCTGGAAGTTGGCCTTGGCAATGGTCGCACGTTCGATCATTTGCGCGAAATCATGCCGGATCGGGAAATCTATGTGTTTGACCGGCAAATTGCCGCTCACCCGAAATGCATTCCCGATGATGACCATCTGTTCCTTGGCGATATTTTCGAAACCCTGCCAATGGCCGCGGAGCGTTTCAAAGGTAAAGTCGCACTTGTGCATTCCGATGTTGGCACCGGGGACGAAGACCTGAACGCCAAGATCGCAGCCTTTATCGGTCAGACCCTGCCGACGGCCCTTATGACTGGTGCCATTGTTGCGTCTGATCAGAAAATTGACGTGCCCAACACCATCGCAGAACCGCTGCCCGAAGGGGTCCCGAAAGACCGCTATTTCTTCCGCCGGTATCAAGGTTAATCCTTTAATGGGGGCATGACAGATCAAATGGACAAGTATCAGCTCTTTCAGCAATTGCATCTGCGTACCGGGGCGTTTGTCATCCCCAACCCATGGGATGCAGGGTCCGCCCGCATCCTTGCCGCACTTGGGTATGAAGCATTGGCAACCTCCAGCGCCGGGCTGGCCTTTTCCATTGGCCAACAAGATTCTGCGGCATGTATTTCACGCGAAGCCATCTTGCAGAATGCACAAGATATCGTCAACGCAACCAACTTGCCTGTTTCCGCCGACTTGGAAAACGGTTTTGGCGCTGATCCAGAATCCTGCGTAATGACGATTTCACTCGCAGCAAAAACCGGACTTGTCGGTGGCTCAATCGAAGACGCAACAGGTGATCCCAACAACCCGATTTTTGATTTCAACCTTGCTGTAGAACGCATTGCCGCCGCCGTCGAAGAATCCCGTAAACATCCTTTTATGTTAACCGCGCGCGCTGAAAACTTCCTGCATGGTAAACGCGATCTGGATGATACAATTCTTCGTCTTCAGGCATTCGAAAAGGCCGGTGCAGATGTTCTTTATGCACCGGGGCTGCCTGATATCGCGGCAATACGCACGGTTTGTGCATCTGTCACCCGCCCGGTTAATGTTGTGATGGGGCTTTCCGGTCCGACCTACAGCGTCAGCGAATTAGAACAGGCAGGCGTCAAACGCATCAGTGTTGGCGGGTCGTTTGCCCGGGCGGCACTTGGCGGCCTCATGCGTGCCGCGCGCGAGGTAAAAGACCATGGAACTTTTACTTACGCCAAAGATGCGCTGTCTTCGTCAGAAGCTGAAAAATACATATTTACCCCACCCAAAAATTGAATAACCCCTTCCTCGACACGGGGCATAGCGTTCAAGGCAAACAATGAGCACACCAGAAACACTTTCGCCAAGCGGTTCACAAATTTCCGAAGCCGAGGCCTTCCTTGCGAAATACCCGGATGTCGAAGCCATCGATATTATCCTGACCGACTTTCATGGGATTGGCCGGGGCAAGACAATCCGGCGTCATGAACTTGAATCCATTTATAAATCCGGGCGCGGATTGCCAAGTTCAATCTTTGGACAGGATGTGACCGGCGAGGACGTTGATGATTGCGGGTTGGTGCAAACTGGTGGGGGCGGTGACGGTCGGTGCTGGCCTGTACCCGGAACGCTGGGTTATTTACCTCATACGGGGCGCGGGCAACTTTTGATCAGCATGTATGACGAAGACCGCACGCCGCATGATGTGGACCCGCGCAATGTGTTTGTCACACAGGTAACCCGTGCCCGGAAACTCGGCTTCACCCCGATGGGGGCGTTTGAGCTTGAATTTTATTTGGTCGATCGCGAAGCCGACGCAGGCGGGCTTTATCACCCGGCGCCCTATGCCCTGACCAAACGCCGCAGCACCTTGCGCAACACGATGTCAGTCGATGAAATTGATGAGATGTCACCGCTGTTTGATGCGATCTATGAAGGTGCCAAGCATCTTGATCTGACGCTCGAAACCCTGATTTCGGAATATGGCCCCGGCCAGTATGAAATGACGATCCGCTATCGCAATCTGATGCGGGCGGCTGATGACGTCATCATTGCCAAACGCCTGATCCGCACCGTCGCACGCCGTTTTGGCACAGAAGCCGTGTTTATGCCAAAACCGTTTGGCACTGAAGCCGGATCGGGCATGCATTTGCATCTGTCACTGGCCGATGATGCGGGCAACAACCTGTTTGCCGATCAGGCAGATGGATCGTTAAGCCCACTTATGCTGAATGCGATTGGCGGCATTCGCGGCACGATTGGCGAGACGATGTTGCTTTTGGCCCCGTTCATGAATTCATGGCGCCGGTTTGCGTCGGCGATGTATTCACCAGCATCCGATGACTGGGGTGTTGAAAACCGTACTGTGGCATTGCGAGTCCCCGGCACGCCGGGCAAAACCCGCCATTTTGAACATCGCATTGCCGGTGTGGATGCCAACCCGTATCTGGTGGCCGCCGTCACGCTGGGCGCAGCCCTTGACGGTATTGAAAGTAAAATCGATCCGGGCACGCCATGTACCGATGAAATCGGTCAGGCCAAAGCCCCAAATGACCTGCCGCGCCACTGGCTGGACGCGATTGACCAGTTTGGCGCCTCTGACTTCAACAAGCGTACGCTTGGCCCAAGATTCCATAAGGCCTTTACCAAAATCAAGCAGGCGGAATATGAACATATGGCGCTTAAGGTATCAGCCGCAGAATGGGAATATTACGGATTTTCGATCTAACCTATGTTCCCAGAAAGATAAATCTGTCCCCATTTCCCCTTTTGGGTGTCTTTGCTATGCCATCATCAGTAGCTCAGGTTCAAACCGAGCGACCTGCTAAGGAAGAATGTAACGAACCCCAGGCATAGTAGCGCTAGCACGAAGATTGCGGCAACTTTGGCACCCGCGAGCATTACCGCGCGCGTCCCGCCCTTTTCGCCTTGATCGTAATGCCACTTGATGGCGAAGAACATGGCCGTCAGCAGTGCGACAACTTTAAACGTACCAAAGACGATAGGGATCCAATCCATATTAAAGACTCTCATTTGCATCAGCTTGATGCGTTATGATCTCATCTTGGGCAAACGTATATTTCTCATTCTGCAACGCTGATATGTAACAGCAGGAGGCAGTTTTCTGACCTGTATCTTTGGTTCGGGAATGACCGCTTAGGGCCGATCCCGAAAGGCCAGGGGGAACGAGAAATGGGGACTGAAGGCTGGAGGGGGGAGTGGAAATATTACGACTTTACGATTTGACCACCGTTCCGGTCAGGGTGCCCTGACCGGGAACAGGATCATCGGGAAAACCGATTAAAAGACGCGCTTGGCCCGGGTGTTTGATCCTCTGGCGGAAAAGGCGACTTTGGGGCGGGCATCGATCATTTTCTGATCACGCAAATACGCCACTTCCAGATCGCGAGGATCGACGGTCATAAGACGTGCGTCGTCGGAGCGATCCGAATTGGTGTTCAAATGCATCTGAGTGGAAACCCACTGCCACGTCGGATATGTGACTTTTTCGTCCTGCATTTCTTCGGTCATGACTTTATAAGACCCGGCAGGCAGAACTTCGGCCAGACCGCGCAAGCTAAACGGTCTTACAAAATTCAGAATTTTAGATGTTGTACGGTTTGTCAAAGTAGCTCCTACCGCGCAAAAGCGCGTTGGTTAGAAAAAACGAAAATAATTATTTCCGTCATTAATCAGGCGGGATTTCATTTCAGCCATGTGCAAGTCCGCGTCACCTTTTAGGTGCTTTAAAAAGGATGCTTTATTCCGCGACGATCAAAATAAAAATATCTGCTCACATGTGAAATACTAAAAACATATCCAGTATTCACTATATGAATATTTATCGATATTTTACAACGAACATATTTTTATATTTTGCTGCGTTGCGAAATTTACCAACGTTTCTGCCGAAAAGTCCGAATACCTCCCAAGCACCAAAACAATGCAAACAGGGCCATGCACCTTTTAAAGTTCGGGAATCCGTGCACGACGCCCCATTTCCTTGCTATCGCGGTCTAATGGCGATATTCAGGTTTCAAACTGTCATTAACTTGCAATGCTGGGCCCCGCTTCTTATCTCCGGCTTGCAACAGGCGAGATGAGACGACGCCATGAATGAAATGATTACAATTGCCGAAGCTTCGGTGGACGCAATGTCGGAAATGCAGATTGATCCGACTTTGGATCTTGAGGCGGAAATAGCCCGCCTTAAGAAAGAAAAGAACGCGATTATTCTGGCCCATTACTATCAGGATGGGGAAATTCAGGATCTTGCCGATTTTGTCGGCGATAGCCTTGATCTGTCGCGCAAGGCGGCCGAAACCGATGCCGATGTCATCGTGTTTTGTGGCGTGCGCTTCATGGCCGAGGTTGCCAAGATTCTCAGCCCGAACAAAACCGTTCTGCTGCCCGATTCCAAAGCGGGTTGCTCGCTCGAAGATTCGTGTCAGCCTGAACCGTTTCGCAAATTCCGCGAACAGCATCCTGATCACGTATCGATCACCTATATCAACTGCTCGGCCGAGGTAAAGGCAGCATCGGACATTATCGTAACATCGTCCAATGCCGCCGAGATCATTGATCAGATCCCGGCAGACAAACCGATCCTTTGGGCGCCTGACCGCCATCTTGGGGCATATCTTGCCAAGAAGACCGGGCGTGACATGACGTTGTGGAATGGTTCATGCATCGTGCATGAACAGTTTTCAGAACGTGAGTTGATCCGTTTGCAAACGCAAAACCCGGACGCCAAGGTTGCCGCCCATCCGGAATGCCATGACGGCATTCTCAAACATGCCGATCATATCGGGTCCACCCGTGCCATTCTGGAATATGTGATCAACGGTCCGGATCAAAAATATCTGATCGCGACTGAACCACACATCATCCACCAAATGGAAAAAGCCGCCCCGCACAAGGAATTCATTCCCGTACCGGGTGCCGACGGATCGTGCGCGTGCAACAATTGCCCGTTCATGGAGCTTAACACGCTTGAAAAACTGTATCTGTGCTTGGTCAACAATGGCCCGCAGATCGTCATGCCGGAAGATTTGCGCGTCGCAGCCGTCAAACCGCTTGAACGGATGCTGGAAATGTCAAAAGGCATTCCACTGAAAAAAGACGACGCGGCCTAAGCCGAACCATTTAACAGCCCCGCACATTTTGCGGGGCTGTTTTCATTCCCACACGACTTCAAAACGGCTGCCCATCATGACCGTCCTGACCCAAGCTGAAATTTCAGAATTCATCGACCGCGCCTTTGCCGAAGACATCGGCCCCGGTGACATCACATCGGATAATGTCGTCCCCGAAAATGCGCGCCTGCGTGTCGCGCTTGAAACCCGCGAGGATATCGTCGTCGCCGGGCTTGATATTGCGCTGGATTGTTTTCGTAAACTGGTCCCGGATGCCAAAATCACAAAGCACTGCGAAGACGGCCACGCCATCAAGGCAAAAGACGTTTTGGCCGTGGTTGAGGGCAATGCGCGCGGCATCCTGACGGCAGAGCGCACAGCCCTTAATACACTGCAACACCTTTCGGGGATTGCCACCACCACGCGAACCTATGTTGCTGCTATGGGTGATACGACGACAAAGCTGCTTGATACCCGCAAAACATTACCGGGCTGGCGCAAACTGGAAAAATACGCAACCCGCATGGGTGGGGCCCAAAACCACCGCATGGGGCTTTATGACGGGGTGATGATCAAGGACAACCATATCGGCGTTGTCGGATCGATCACCAAATGTGTTGAGGCCGCACGGGCAGCTAACCTGCCGAAAATCGAAGTCGAATGCGATACCCTTGATCAAGTCCACGAAGCAGCAAGTGCCGGGGCAGATATCATCCTGCTTGATAATATGGGTCCGGAGATGCTGCGCGAAGCGGTTGCCATCGTCGATGGCCGTTGCAAAACCGAGGCATCGGGCGGTGTAAACCTTCAGACCATTGGCGCCATTGCTGCCACCGGCGTTGATTATGTGTCGGTCGGTCGGATCACCCAATCGGCCCCGGCGGTTGATATCGGACTTGATGTCGCGATCCTGTAAATCACGCGAGATGCTGGAATGACAAAACCGGACATCATTAAAGTCATCGAAACGGCAAACTGGATTTTGCGCGACGGAGCAAAAATCCTGTCAGTGCGCAGCCATGGTCGGGATCGGTTTTACCTGCCGGGTGGCAAAATTGATCCGGGCGAAACTGCCCATGACGCAATCATGCGCGAAATCAACGAAGAACTTGGCGTTGATCTGATCCCTGACAGCATCCGCGAGTTGGGCACCTTTGCCGGACAGGGGCATAAGCAGCCCGACGGCGCAATTGTGCGCATGACGTGCTTTGTCGCCGACTATCGCGGCACACTTTCCCCGGCACGCGAAATTGCCGAGCTGCGCTGGCTCACCCCGCGCGAACGGAACCTCATGGCGCCCATGGGCCAAAAGATCACCGCTGCACTGTTTGATATCTAGGTTTCCAACCAGACAATCCCAAACGCCCCCACTAACGCGGTGCGTCACCGTCGGGGTCTCCGCCCGCATCGGGGATCGACCGGCCTGCGGCATCTGCATCGCGCGAAACATCCTTTGCCGCAGATGGCGGGGTGGCCTTCTTTTCGGCCCCTTCGCCAATCTCACCCGTATCATTGCCGTCATCCGATGATGGCGTCGACGGCGCAGAATCATCACCTTTTGGAGCCTCAGGTTCGGGCTTCTTGCGTCCTTGACCAGCTTCGCGGATGGCATCGGTTAATTTGTCGATATCACGCAAATTGAGATCACGCTGCGGGAATGGGACTTCGACACCCTCGTCGCGGAACCGCTGCACCAATTCAAAACGGATCGAACTGGCAACCGCCAAAACATCCCCGATATCGCGCAGGAAATAGCGTAATTCGAAATCAAGCGAACTGGCGCCGAAATCCATAAACACGACCTGTGGCGCCGGGTAGCTCAGGATTTCCCGGCGCTTGTCGGCCATCTCAATCAGGATTTCGCGGACCTTTTCCACGTCCGACCCATAGGATACGCCAATTTTGATGATGCCACGTCCCGAGCGCTCCTTAAGCGTCCAGTTCAGAACCCTATTGGAAATCAGTTCCGAGTTCGGGATCACGATGGAGGACCGGTCAAAGGTCTCGATCTCGGTCGCGCGCACCCGGATGTCTTTGACAAACCCCTGATCTGCGCCAACCACAATCCAGTCACCGACCTTGATCGGGCGTTCGACCAACAAGATCAAGCCAGACACAAAGTTATTCACGATACTTTGCATCCCAAAACCGATACCGACCGAAATAGCACCGGCAATGATCGCAAGGTTGGACAAATCCAGACCAGCCGCCGAAATCGCCAGAAGCACTGCAAGGCAAATCCCGACATACCCGAAAATTGCCGAAACCGAATGCTGCAAACCTTCGTCAAGCTTGGTATTGGGCAAAACGCGGGTACTGAGCATGCGCTGGAAAAATCGCATCAACCCCAGCACAATGACAAACATCATCACCGCAATCAGGATCGTGCGCAGCGAAATATTGAAGCCACCCACTTGAATTCCGATAAAGGCCTGCCCGGCAACATCAATCAGATCCACCCAGGCAATGTCGGTAAAGATCATGACCGCGATCGGCACCGCAATGACGACCATCACCACATCAATCGTCACCCGCAGCCAGAAATAAAGCGTGCCGTGCACCGCATTGGCACTTGCACTGTCATCACTGGTTTCGGGGGTGACAAGATAGGTATGCATCAACGCACGGGCATAACCGCGCAGCAACCAGTAAGACGTCAGAAACGCGCCTGCCATCATCAGGTTTTCGAGGATAAAACGCGCAAGCGCCACATAGCCGAGCACCATCAAAAGCGGCAAGGCAATCGAAATCATTTTCAGACCCCGGCGGCTGCGGCGCTCAAGCTTGGCCCAGAATTCGTGTCGGTCACGCTCGTCATGTATCCAGAAAACCCCGAGCGAGGATACAAACAACAGGATCGAGATGATCATGACATTTGAAACGCTTTGCACCAACGCCAGATCAAGCGAGGTACCAAGCGTGGTCGCCCCTTGCAACAGGATCATGTCCCAGGCAAAGATCAAAGCGACCGCAAGAGAACACAAACCGACAACCCGCGCCCCGTGATCCGTCGTGCCCGACCGGCGCATGGACGGTGCAAAGGGCGAATGAATGCTGCGAATTGCCGCCCCAACAAACAAAAGAAACAGAGCTGCCCCAAAACATTGATGGATGAAATCACCAATGCTTCCGCTTAACAAATCGGGCTGTCCATCAACCATCTGATAGGCAATCAAAAGCGCAATTCCCGGCACCATTGCGGTAAACAGGAACCGCGTTCCCGACACCAACGCCACCCGGTCCTCTGTCGGCATTGATTTCCAGCGCGACGGAATATAGCGCAGGACGATGACCTCGCCGCCAATCAGGGCCGCGATAACAACAAACGCCAGCAAAACCAACCCCGGCGCAATTTCGCCAAGCTGGTCTTCGACCTTGCCGTCAATTGCGAGGTTGGCGTATCGGGCCTGAACCATGCTGGGAATGTGGAAAAGCTGGTCCCAGCCCTCCACCCAGACCTTGGCGTCTGTCGGCACACCGACCCGGCCCAGAATGCGACGGGTAAACCGTTCGCGTGCCAGACTGCTCAACTGATCGGAAATTTCGGTCGCCCGAAAATTGGAAAGCTCAATCTGTTTGATGACCCCACTGACATTGGCAATGTCCCTGTTGAGGCGATCACGCTCTTCGGCAACGGCCGGCACTTCGGACTGGCCTTCTGCCGGAGCTTCCCCCAGTTTGCTTTTGGCGGCTTTTATGCGTTCAAGCCGTTCGCTTGCGCGGCCCTGAAGCGTTCGGGCCGCTTCAAGAATGCGTTCTGTGATACTCCGTCCATCCACCAGTAAGCGGCTTGGCACATCGTTGTCATCGAGTTCTTTTTCGATATCGTCAAGCTGTTTGGTCCAGTCAGCAATGCGGTCTTGTGCGTATTTGACCTCAAACCGCTGGGTTGCGGACTGACCTTCGTCGGCGTCTTGTGCCTGCAAGGGCGCACTCGCAGCCAGCCAGACAAAACAGACTGCAAACCCGATAAGAAAACGACGCACTGAATTCATAGTTGATGTTCCATCATGATCCTTGAGGAACGGCATTTGACCGTTTTTCCCGATTTGTAAACAGGTTACACTGAAGCCCACAACGAATCACGCAACGTTTCGTTCCCGACAACACGCCAACCACCATTCAAATTTGTGCGCCACAGCCACAAAGGGAACCAAAGATGACGACATCGGGACTGATCAACGCATTCGACATCGCCCCAACCGGTACCGCGCAATCCATTGACTGGGGCGAGCTTGCCACCAAAATACCCGTCCTTGACGACGGTCATTATCTTTGGGTTCACCTCGACTGGATGACAGAGGGGGTCCACGATTGGCTGATGGATATTGCCGGGATCGACCCGACAATTGCCACCAACCTTGCCACCCGTGGCACACGCCCGTCTGTGTTCTTCTATGATCATGGTTTTTCCATGAACCTGCGCGGGGTCAACCTGAATGCGGAAAACGATCCGGCCGACATGATTTCCGTTCGTTTCTGGCTGTCGGAAAACATCATCATCACATTGCGCAATCAACCGCTTAAGGCGTTTGACGATATCCGTAATGCCATTGCACAGGGGACGGCCCCGCGCAGTCCCGATGATTTCATCCTGACCGTTGCCGAACGGCTGGCCTATCGGGTTGAAAATGTCGTGCGTGACCTTGAAGAAGACGTCGAAGCCATCGAAGATGATCAGGAAACAGTGACCGAAGGCAAAACATTGCCCTTGCGCATGCGCGGGTCCGACATTCGCAACCAGCTGTCGCGCTTGCGGCGTCATCTTGCCCCACAACGCGACGCACTGGGCCAGTTTGTCGAGCACAAACCAAGCTGGGCCGACAAACGGTTTAAACGACGTGCGCGCGCACTGGCCGACAAAACCATCCGTCTGGTCGAAGAATTCGACTCCCTGCGCGAGCGCATTCAGATCGTGAATGAAAACCTGATGGCGCTTGAAACCGAACGGATGAACAGAACCATGTACTGGTTGACCGTCATTGCCGGACTTTTCCTGCCGATCAGTTTTGTCACCGGGCTGCTGGGCATCAATGTCGGTGGCATCCCGGCCGCCGACAGCCCTTGGGGATTTGTCGGTGTGGTCGTTATCTTAAGCGCATTTGTCGCGCTGGAAGTCTGGTTGTTCAAAAAAATGCGGCTGATATGAACAGATGATACCGTCCCGCCTGCGCATGGGCCGTGGCTGAATTGCACAGCACCTTGTTGCAATGCGGTACTGCTTGGCGCTATGACTTTGCCAACGCCCGCGTTTCTTTCACTGCAATCGAGATATGTTAATGACTGACGGCCCGCTTTCACGTTACCGCGCGAAAATCACCAATGGTGAGCTGTCCCATGACCCGATGCAGGAACTCTGCGCGGAAAAACTACAGAGCCTCAAAAACGCCCTGTCACACTATGAACCGGCAACCGGATCAGGTGGCTGGCGCGAACGGTTTGGCCTGACGCGCCGCCGCGATGAACCCACCCCGCCGTCCGGGCTTTATATCTACGGCGAAGTCGGACGGGGCAAATCCATGCTGATGGATCTGTTCTATGAAACCATCGATATTGAACAAAAACGCCGCGTTCATTTTCATGACTTCATGCAAGACGTCCATAACCGCATGCACCGGTATCGTCAGCAAAAGGAAAAAGACGACGCCGATCCCATCCCGCCAATCGCAAAAGATCTGGCAAATGACGCGTGGCTATTGTGTTTCGATGAAATGCAGGTCACCGATATTACCGATGCGATGATTCTCGGCCGTCTGTTTGAACATCTGTTCGAACATGGTGTGGTGATCGTCACCACATCAAATCGCCAACCTGATGACCTTTATAAAGACGGCCTTCAGCGTCAGAATTTCCTGCCGTTTATTGAGATGATCAAGCAAAAGCTTGATGTTCTTGAACTGGCGAGTGCGACCGATTATCGCATGCGCAACCTGACGGCGGCGGACGTTTTCGTCTATCCGATATCGCACGATGATGCCTTGCCCAAAATCGACGCGATGTTCACCACCCTGACCGAAGGCGCACGCGTCACCCCTGATAGCCTGACTGTTAAAGGCCGCAAGATCGAAATCTCGGCCGTCGGGGCCGGTGTTGCCAAGTTCAGCTTTGAAGAACTGTGCACGCGCCCGCTTGGGCCGGGCGACTACATTGCACTGGCAACCCATTTCCATACCATTGTCATCGACTTCATTCCGAAATTGCCTGACGCGCGCCGTGATTGGGCAAAGCGTTTTGGTACCCTGATCGATGCGATGTATGAACATAAAACAAAATTGATCTGTGCGATAGAATGCGACCCCACCGAGATTTATACCGATGGCGATTATTCGTTTGAATTTCAGCGCACTGTGTCGCGGATGACCGAAATGCGCAGCCAGGAGTACCTTGATATGGCGCATCTGACCTGATCTGACGTACTTGTCGATCACACATGCGCGCAGGTGCAAAGTTGATGAGCAGCATCCCTTGCTTTACCGGATACTTTCATCGGGCAGTTTCACGGGGAAATCACAACGGATTAACCAGCCCCGCGCCATGATCGGACACCATATTTTCGTATGGGAAAAACGACTCCACCCACCTGAGTTTAAAACGATTGCAATTATTCGCCACGCAGTAGCTTTTCGGGCGGCGATTCTTGCGTGAGCACGATCACAAACGCACAAATGCGCAAAATTCACCGAACGCGCGATTTTTCGAATACAGCATCACCGCATGGCAGATAGCAGTTTCATGCAATGCTGTGCGGATCAGAACATCATCTCGCGCCCGAATTCGCGGCAAAAGCGCGCACTGCCTTTCCTTTAGGCATCGCGCAATCGCAAACTGGCTTTGGTTTTGCTGCATATTCTGACTTGTTCGCAATTGCAGCATGACCGGTTTTTGAGCGTTTAGACCATAGTTGCAACAAACCGGGAACCGGCGGTTTTCCTCGTAAAAACAGCGGCGTTTCCCCTTGTAAATCAGGACAAATCAGTTTACGACACTTGATGTTTACGAACGAATATTTCGCGTTCGCAGGTTTAAATTTTCAATCGCGCTCCCAACTTGAGTTTCGACCCCCAGGAAGTGCAATAGGGAAGAAGGTAACGGAATGGCCCGCAACAAGATCGCGCTCGTCGGTGCTGGCAATATTGGTGGCACGCTTGCTCACCTCGTCGGACTGAAAGAGCTTGGCGACGTCGTCCTTTTCGACATCGTTGATGGCATGCCACAGGGCAAGTCGCTCGACATTGCTGAATCCTCCCCCGTCGACATGTTTGATGCCGACCTCAAGGGTACCAGTGACTATAAGGATATCGCAGGCGCTGATGTCGTCATCGTCACCGCAGGTGTCGCCCGCAAGCCGGGCATGAGCCGTGATGATCTCATCGGCATCAACACCAAAGTCATGACCCAGGTTGGTCAGGGCATCAAGGAACATGCACCGAACGCATTCGTCATTGTCATCACCAACCCGCTTGATGCGATGGTTTGGGTGATGCAGCAGGCAACTGGCTTCGATCCGAAGAAAGTTGTTGGCATGGCAGGCGTTCTGGATTCAGCACGCTTCCGTTACTTCCTCGCAGAAGAATTCAAAGTATCGGTCAAGGACGTCACCGCGTTCGTTCTTGGCGGTCACGGCGACACCATGGTCCCGTCGATCCGCTATTCGACCGTTGCAGGCATCCCGGTTCCTGACCTGATCAAAATGGGTTGGACCACGCAGGAAAAGATCGACGAGATCGTTCAGCGTACCCGTGATGGTGGTGCCGAAATCGTTGCCCTTCTGAAAACAGGTTCTGCATTTTACGCCCCGGCTGCTTCGGCAATCGCGATGGCAGAAAGCTACCTGAAAGATCAGAAACGCGTCATGCCGGTTGCTGCTTATCTGAGCGGTGAATACGGCGTTGATGGTATTTACGTTGGCGTCCCGGTTGTTCTGGGCGCTGGCGGTGTCGAACGCATCGTCGAGATCAATCTCGACGAGTCCGAAAAGGCAAACTTCGAGAGTTCCGTGGCAGCTGTCCGCGGCCTCGTCGAAGCTGCCAAGGGCATGCTCTAAGAACGCGAAACGGGCTGGTCAGTGACCGGCCCGTTTTTCAATCATTGTTGTTTTTCAAACTTCAATGATCGCGGGCCTCGCAATAAAGTCCCTCCCGCAAGTTACGGGGACATTGAAATCCCGATTTCTGACCCACAGGAAATCGTACGGAAGGCAAGAAAGCGACCTAACATGAATATTCATGAGTACCAGGCGAAAGAAATTCTTCGCAAATACGGTGTGACTGTGCCGAACGGCAAAGTTGCCTACACCGCCGAGGAAGCCATTGAAGCTGCACAGTCACAGGCTGGCCCAGTTTATGTGGTGAAATCCCAGATCCATGCAGGTGGCCGCGGTAAGGGCACCTTCAAGGAAGACAAAGCCGGCGATAAGGGCGGTGTTCGTGTTGTCAAAAGTGTCGAAGAAGTCGGCACCAACGCTGAACAGATGCTCGGTTCGACCCTGGTTACCCACCAGACCGGTCCGGACGGCAAAGAAGTCAAACGCGTTTACATCGAAGAAGGCTGCGATATCGCACGTGAACTGTATCTTTCGGTTCTCGTTGACCGCGCCTCCTCACGCGTCATCTTCATGGCATCCACCGAAGGTGGCATGGACATTGAAGAAGTTGCAGAAGCAACCCCGGAAAAGATCGTCACCGTTGACATCGACCCGGCTGCTGGCTTCTCGGGCTTCCATGGCCGCAAACTGGCGTTCGCACTTGGCCTTGAAGGCAAGCAGGTTTCCAAAGCTGTCAAGTTCATGTCAGCAATGTACCAGTGCTTCCTCGATACAGATGCTGCAATGGTTGAAATCAACCCGCTGGTCGTGACCGGCGATGGTGACATCATTGCGCTTGATTGCAAAATGAGCTTCGACGACAACGCGCTGTTCCGTCATCAGGACATCGAAGACCTGCGCGACGAAGACGAAGAAAATCCGGCCGAACTTGAAGCTGCCAAGCACAGCCTCAACTACATCAAGCTTGATGGCACCATTGGCTGTATGGTCAATGGCGCAGGCCTTGCCATGGCAACCATGGACATCATCAAACTTTATGGTGGTGCACCGGCAAACTTCCTCGACGTTGGTGGCGGCGCAACCAAAGAACGCGTTACCACGGCCTTCAAACTGATCTTGTCTGATCCGAATGTCGAAGGCATTCTGGTCAACATCTTTGGTGGCATCATGCGGTGTGACGTGATTGCAGACGGCGTTGTGGCAGCAGCCCGCGAAGTCAGCCTGAACGTTCCGCTGGTCGTTCGCCTCGAAGGTACCAATGTCGAACTTGGCAAGAAGATCCTCGAAGAATCGGGTCTGCCGATTGTTTCGGCCGATAACCTTGCCGATGCCGCCGAGAAGGTGGTCAAAGCTGTGAAGGAGGCCGCGTAACTATGGCTGTTCTCGTCGATAAAAACACCAAAGTTATCTGCCAGGGTTTCACTGGTTCGCAGGGTACCTTCCACAGCGAACAGGCTATTGCCTATGGCACGAAAATGGTTGGCGGTGTTACCCCGGGTAAAGGCGGCACCAAGCACCTTGACCTGCCGGTTTTCAACACCGTTGCCGAAGCGAAACACGTTACCGAAGCAAATGCCTCGGTCATCTATGTTCCGCCGCCCTTTGCTGCTGATGCAATTCTTGAAGCCATCGATGCGAAAATCGAACTGGCTGTCTGCATCACCGAAGGCATTCCGGTTGCCGACATGGTTCGCGTCAAGCGTGCGCTCGAAGGTTCTTCGACCCGCCTGATCGGTCCGAACTGCCCGGGTGTCATCACCCCGGATGAATGCAAAATCGGCATTATGCCCGGTCACATTCACCGCCGCGGTAAAATCGGTATCGTGTCGCGTTCAGGGACCCTCACCTACGAAGCAGTTGCACAGACCACGGCCGCTGGCCTGGGTCAGTCGACCTGTATCGGTATTGGTGGTGACCCGGTCAACGGCACCAACTTCATTGATTGCCTCGACCTGTTCCTGCGGGATCCGGAAACCGAAGGCATCATCATGATTGGTGAGATCGGTGGTACTGCAGAAGAAGAAGCATGTGAGTTCCTGAAAGCTTCGGCTGTCAAGAAACCGGTTGCTGGCTTCATCGCGGGTGTGACTGCACCTCCGGGTAAACGCATGGGCCATGCTGGTGCGATCATCTCCGGCGGTCAGGGCACTGCGGATGCGAAAATGGAAGCAATGCGCAGTGCTGGCGTACTTGTAGCTGATTCGCCTGCGAGCCTCGGTTCGACCATGCTCAAGGCGTTGAAGGGCTAATCTGGGTAGTCAGAGGAAAGGCAAGGGGGGGCGTGGTCCTTCTTGGGGACCATGCCTTCCAAGACCACAAATGAAACCTCAAGATCTCGATACGATTCTGAACGAGTCGAACGCAACCTACATCGCTGAACTTTATGCGCGCTACACGGAAAGCCCGACTGCGGTTGACCAAAGCTGGGCAGAGTTCTTTGACGGGTTGCAGGACGACGCCTCCGCACTCCTCGCAGAAATGCGTGGGCCAAGCTGGCAACCACGGGAAACCACGGTTGTTGGCGGCATGGAGGGATACGACGTCTCACAAGGGTATGCCGAACGTCCGGTCCAAGCGGCCTATGCGCCGGCAGCCTATTCCGCACCTGCTGGTGGATCGGTTAATTCCGACGCCATTCGTGCGGCAGCCAATGACTCTATTCGCGCACTGATGCTGATCCGATCCTTCCGTGTGCGCGGACATCTGGAAGCAAATCTTGATCCACTGGGCCTTGCCCCGCGTGAACCACATCCGGAACTTGATCCCAAGACCTATGGCTTTACCGAGGCCGATCTGGACCGTCCGATTTTCATTGCCAATGTACTTGGCCTTGAGACCGCGACAATCCGTCAGATCGTATCGATGGCACGCAAAACCTATTGCGGGTCGATCGGTATTGAATTCATGCACATTCAGGAACCTGAACAAAAAGCATGGATTCAGCAGCGTATCGAAAGCATCGGTAACCAGACGCAGTTTACCGCACGTGGCAAGGAAGCCATCCTTGACCGCCTGATTGCTGCCGAAGGGTTCGAAAACTATCTGCACACCAAATATGTCGGTACCAAGCGTTTTGGTATTGATGGTGGTGAATCCCTGATGCCGGCAATGGAACAGATCCTTAAACGCGGGAGCCAGCTTGGCATCCGCGAGGTTGTGTTCGGTATGCCGCACCGTGGTCGCCTGAACGTTCTTGCCAACGTCATGAGCAAGCCGTTCCGTGCGATTTTCTCGGAATTCATGGGTAATCCGTCCAAGCCGGACGACGTGATGGGCTCGGGGGATGTTAAATATCACCTTGGGACATCCGCCGACCGCGAATTTGATGGCAATGTTGTTCACCTCTCGTTGACGGCAAACCCGTCACACCTTGAGGCGGTCAACACGGTTGTCCTTGGTAAGGTTCGTGCCAAACAGTCCCAACGCAAAGACACCGAACGTGAGCAGGTTATGGGTATCCTCCTGCATGGCGATGCGGCCTTTGCCGGTCAGGGCCTTGTGGCAGAAACCTTCGATCTGTCGCACCTCAAAGGCTATCGTACCGGCGGTACGATCCACTTTGTGGTCAACAACCAGATCGGTTTCACGACCAAACCAACAGATTCCCGTTCTTCGCCTTATTGCTCGGACATTGCCAAAGTCGTTCAGGCACCAATCCTGCACGTCAATGGCGACGATCCCGAAGCAGTGGTCCATGCGGCACGTATCGCGACTGAATTCCGTCAGGAGTTCAAACAGGACGTCGTCATCGACATGTTCTGCTATCGCCGCTTTGGCCATAACGAAAGTGACGAACCGGCATTCACCCAGCCTAAGATGTATGACGTGATCGGCAAACATCCGACCACCAAGGACATCTATGCCAAACAGCTGATCAAGGAAGGTCTTCTGACCGAAGATCGCATCAAGGAACTGGACAAATCGTTCCAGGATTATCTTGATGACGAATTCAAGGCGTCGGAAAATTACCGTCCGAACAAGGCTGACTGGCTTGAAGGTAAATGGTCGGGTCTTGCATCCTCGCACGGCGAAGATGCGGACTGGACCGGTGATACCGGCGTTGCCGACGATCTGCTGGCCGAAGTTGGTCGTGCATTATCGACCGCCCCTGCTGATTACGACATCAACCGCAAAATCCTTCGTCAGTTGAAGGCCAAAGCCAAGATGTTTGAAACCGGCGAAGGTATCGACTGGGCAACTGCCGAAGCCATGGCATTCGGAACTTTGATGTGCGAAGGCACACCGGTTCGTCTGTCTGGTCAGGATTGCCAGCGCGGGACGTTCTCGCAACGTCATGCCAAGCTGATTGATCAGACCAACGAAGCAAAATACACCCCGCTCAATAACATCCGCACCGGTCAGGCCGAGCTTGAGGTTCTCAACTCGCCGCTGTCTGAAGCAGGTGTTCTTGGCTTTGAATATGGCATCACCCTTGCAGAACCGCATTCATTGGTTCTCTGGGAAGCCCAGTTCGGTGATTTTGCCAACGGCGCACAGGTCATCATTGACCAGTTCATCAGCTCGGGCGAAGCCAAATGGCTGCGTATGTCGGGTCTGGTGATGCTTCTGCCGCACGGTTACGAAGGCCAGGGCCCAGAACATAGTTCTGCACGTCTGGAACGTTACCTGCAGCTTTGTGGTGAAAATAACATGCAGGTGGCGAACGTCACGACACCGGCAAACTATTACCACATCCTGCGCCGTCAGATCCGCCGTTCGTTCCGTAAACCGTTGATCCTGATGACGCCGAAATCGCTTCTGCGTCACAAACAGGCTGTATCCTCGCTGTCCGAATTCGGCACGGGGACCAAATTCCTGCCGGTGATCAGCGAAAGCGGAAAAATGGTCGCTGACAGCAAGGTCAAACGCGTCGTTCTGTCGTCGGGTAAGGTCTATTACGACCTTCTCGCCGAACGTGAAAACCGTGGCATCGAAGATGTTGCGCTTGTGCGTGTCGAACAGCTTTATCCGTGGCCGGAACAAGAACTTGCCACGGAACTGGCCAAATATCCGAATGCTGATGTTGTCTGGTGCCAGGAAGAATCCGAAAACATGGGTTCGTGGTACTACGTCGATCGTCGTATCGAAGGCACACTTGCCAGCATCAAACACAAGACGGGTCGTCCCGTCTATGTCGGTCGTGCAGCATCCGCTTCGCCGGCAACGGGTCTTCTTAAGGCTCACTTGCGTGAACAGGCCGAACTTGTCGATGCGGCACTAAGCGTCAAATAACTTTACCGGACGGGCGAGCAATCGCCCGTCCGATACGTTCATTTAGAATTCATTCGCATCACGGCAGGCCCACACTGCCTGATTGAAAAAACGGTCGAGGAAAAAATGGCGACTGAAGTTAAAGTTCCCGCACTGGGCGAGTCTGTATCCGAAGCCACAGTGGCGAAATGGTACAAAAAAGTTGGTGATGCTGTTGCAGCCGATGAACCGATTGTCGAACTTGAAACCGACAAAGTGACGGTTGAAGTCAACTCACCGGTTGCCGGCGCGATTGCCGAACTGGTTGTTGGCGAAGGCGACGAGGTTGAAGTTGGCGCCCTGATCGCCATGATCACCGAAGGCGCTGAAGGTTCGGCTGCGGCGGAACCAGCCAAGGACGAGGCACCAGCCGAGAAAAAAGAAGAAGCACCGGCGAAGAAAGAAGAAGCCAAACCGGCTCCTGCTGCTGCGCCTGCTTCGACGACCGCATCAAACAGCGACCACCCGTTGGCCCCTGCTGTTCGTAAACTGGTCGAAGACAAAAATCTTGATCCGTCAAAAATTCCGGCTTCGGGTAAAGACGGTCGTCTGACCAAGGGCGATGTTCTGAACTTCCTTGAAGGCGGCGGATCGGCATCGCGTTCTGCAGCCCCGGCGGCGGCTCCTGCCCCGGCAGCACCGAAGCCTGAGCGTGACCTGCGCGACGGTGAAGAACGTGTCAAAATGTCCAAGTTGCGCCAGACCATCGCGCGCCGCTTGAAAGAAGCCCAGAACACCGCGGCCATGCTGACCACTTATAACGAAGTGGACATGACCAACCTTCTGGCATGCCGTAACAAATACAAAGAAGGTTTTGAGAAGAAACACGGTGTGAAGCTTGGCTTCATGTCCTTCTTCATCAAAGCCTGCACCACGGCACTCAAAGAATGGCCTGCTGTTAATGCCGAAATCGACGGCACCAGCTTCATCTATAAAAACTACTGCGATATCGGCGTTGCTGTCGGCACCCCGCAGGGTCTTGTTGTTCCAGTTATCCGTTCGGCAGAAGAAAAGAACTTTGCTGATCTGGAAAGCACCATTGTCGATTTCGGCAAGCGTGCGCGTGACGGCAAACTCGGCATGGATGAAATGAGTGGCGGTTCGTTCACCATCTCGAACGGTGGTGTATTTGGATCGCTTCTGTCGTCCCCGATCCTCAATGCACCGCAGTCAGGTATCCTCGGCATGCATAAAACCCAGATGCGCCCGGTCGCAATCGACGGCAAAGTCGAAATTCGCCCGATGATGTATCTGGCACTGTCCTATGACCACCGTGTCATTGACGGCCGCGAAGCGGTTTCGTTCCTGGTACGCGTCAAGGAATGCATCGAGAACCCAGAACGCATTCTGCTCGACATCTGATCAGACAAAAGGATCAAAGAACTCATGAGTGAGAACTACGACGTTGTCGTGATCGGTGGCGGTCCTGGCGGTTACGTTTGCGCCATCCGCGCCGCACAGCTTGGTCTTAAGGTTGCCTGCGTTGAAAAACGCGGCACCCTTGGCGGCACCTGCTTGAATGTCGGGTGCATTCCATCCAAAGCCCTGCTGCATTCCTCGCACCTGTTTGAGGAAGCAACCGAGCATTTCGATACCCATGGCATCGAAGTCAGCAAGCCGAAGGTCAACATCGAAAAGATGATGGCCCGTAAGGACAAGGTTGTTGACGGAAATGTCAAAGGCATCGAGTTCCTGTTCAAAAAGAACAAGATTACCTATGTCAAAGGTGCTGGCGAAATTACGTCGCCGACCACCGTTAAGGTTGCTCTTCTCGATGGTGGCGAAGAAACCATCACCGCCAAGAACATCGTGATCGCCACGGGGTCGGAAGTTACCCCGTTGCCGGGTGTTGAAATCGATGAGAAAAACATCGTTTCGTCGACCGGTGCACTGGTTCTTCCGAAAGTGCCGAAAAAGATGGTTGTCATCGGTGCTGGCGTGATCGGGCTTGAGCTTGGTTCTGTCTGGCGTCGTCTTGGTACCGAAGTGACCGTGATCGAATTCCTTGATCGTATCCTGCCGGGCATGGATGGTGAGTTGGTCAAACAGACACAGCGCATCTTCGCCAAACAGGGTCTTGAATTCAAACTGGGCCATAAGGTTACCGGTGCGAAATCAACCAAGTCTGGTGTGACTTTGACTGTGGAACCATCCAAGGGTGGCGACGCAGAAGAAATCAAAACAGATGTCGTTCTGGTCGCGATTGGTCGCCGTCCGTTTATCACTGGCCTTGGTCTTGATAAAGCTGGCGTCGAGCTTGACGAACGTGGTCGGGTTAAAACCGATGAACACTTCCAGACCAATGTTGGTGGCATCTTTGCCATCGGCGATGCAATCGCCGGTCCGATGCTGGCCCATAAGGCCGAAGAAGACGGTGTTGCCCTTGCCGAAATGCTGGCTGGCGAAGAAGGCCATGTCGATTACGGCAAGGTCCCCGGTGTTGTTTACACCTGGCCGGAAGTTGCAGCTGTTGGCAAAACCGAAGAGCAGCTGAAGGAAGAAGGCGTTGACTATAAAGTCGGCAAATTCCCCTTCACCGCCAATGGTCGCGCCAAGGCAATGGAAAGCACGGAAGGTTTCGTCAAAATCCTCGAAGACAAGAAAACGCACCGTGTTGTCGGCGCGCATATTGTCGGCCCGGCTGCTGGTGACCTGATTGCCGAAGTGGTTCTGGCGATGGAATACGGCGCATCCGCCGAAGACATCGCGCGGACCTGCCACGCCCACCCGGCTCTTGGCGAATCCGTCAAGGAAGCGGCGCTGGACGCGGACAAACGCGCAATCCACATGTAATCTATCCGTCATCGGATGATCGAAACGGTCGCCCTTGCGGGCGGCCGTTTTATTTTGTCTGATGGATAAATTGGCCCTGCCAAACACCGGCTTATTTTGTATGATGATTTAACTTTTCCAGCCTGAGGATCGCATCCCATGACTTTATCGATCGGACTTGTTGCCCACGACCGTCGAAAACGCGAAATGGCAGATTGGCTGGAAACCCATAAGGCACAGTTCACGGGCTCGCGGATTTTTGCAACCGGCACCACGGGTCGCGTGCTTCAGGAACGGTTTCCCGATCTTGATATTGTCGCCTTGAAAAGCGGGCCTTTTGGCGGAGATCAGCAACTTGGATCGATGATTGCACATGGCGAATTGCAGGCGATGTTCTTTTTCACCGACCCGATGACGCCCCAACCCCATGATGTCGATGTACGCGCCTTGATCCGGCTTGCCAACATGTATGAAGTTCCGATTGCGTGTAACCGCAGTACAGCCGACCTTCTGATCAGCAATCCGAATTTTGAAGAAATCTGCGAACAATATCGCGGTCATTCCCCAGAACAGGCCTTTGCCGATTACACCAATCGCAAGGTCTGACTGATCCCAAAAGATTTTCGCAAAGCGCCGCGCCACCCGCTGCACAACAGCAAACAACTGTGACCGCCCCATGCAAGTCGCCTATGAACTGATCGCCGCCATCTTTCCGATCTTTGCCGCCATTTTGGTCGGGGCCGCATTAAAACGCTATCTGATCACCGGGGCGGATATCTGGGCCGGGATTGACCGGCTGACCTATTATCTATTGCTGCCGTCGCTTTTGATTGTCGAGATTTACCGGGCGGATTTCTCACGCGGTAATGCTGGTACAGCTGTTACCGTCACTCTGTTTGCGACCCTTGGTCTGTCAGCAGTATTGTTGCTGTTGCGCCCAGTGATTACACGCAATACACCGCTGTTCACGTCGATTTTTCAAGGATCAGTTCGCTATAACAGCTATGTGCTGCTCGCCGTTGCCGATGCGTTTTACGGCAGTGCGGGGCTTGCACTGGCCATTGTCTTTATCGCGGTGATGGTGATTGCCACCAATATGCTCGGTGTTGTGGTTCTAAGCGCGTTTAGCGGGGGCAAAAGCAACCTGAAACGCATCTTGGGCGGGATCATTAAAAACCCGATCATTCTGGCTGCCGGGGCTGGGGCCGTCCTGAATATCAGTGATATTCACGTGCCGGTTCCAATCGAAAATACGGCGGCTCTGTTCAAGACCGCAGCCTTGCCGCTTAGCCTTTTATCAGTTGGGGCCGGATTGCGCTTTGTGCTGGACAAGCAGGCATTAGGCGCAATTGCATTGGCCACCACCATCAAACTTGCCGTCCTGCCGGTGATTACCGGCGTTTGCCTGTATCTGGCCGGTATCGATGGCATGGTTTTGGCCATGGGGGTTCTATATGCTGGCATGCCGTGTGCTGGGAATGCCTATATCCTCGCACGTCAGTTGAATGGCGATCCCGATGCCATGGCGTCCATTATCACGCTTGAGACGTTACTCTCCGCCTTCAGCGTTGCTGTCATCGCCGGTGTATTGAGCATCAATTGAGGCGGCATGCGCGGCATACTCGCCGTCATAGCCACACGCCGCCAAACCAGCCCGCATCAGTTCCGGCGGTGGGGCATCGACAATCACCGGATCACGTTCGGCATGGAACGGCACGATGATCTGACGCGATAGCAGCATGAGCGTTGGGGGTTCACCAAAAATCGGCGGTTCATCACCACGACCATAAAACGGGTCGCCAATCACCGGATGACCGATGTGGTCGAGGTGGACGCGCAGCTGATGGGTACGCCCGGTATGGGGTACAAGTTCCAGCCATGTGATATCGGCCCCATCGGCGTCCTTGCCACGCCCGAGCACCTTGTATTCGGTCTTGGACGGTTGACCGTCTTCGTGGACCAGCATGGTCCAGCCGCTTTCATCGTTGGTTTTCCCAATCGGGGCATCAATGAAGCCATGATCATCGGCCATCGCACCACGCACCACCGCCCAATAGGATTTACCGATTAGTTTCTCGGTAAACAGGCGGGTGATTTTTTTCGATGATTTTGGATGACGGCACAGCAACAGGCAGCCCGCCGTATCACGGTCCAGCCGATGGGCCAAAGTTGGTTCGGGCTGAATGCCAAATTTCAAATCAGGCAAATAGGCATCGACATGGAAATAGGTCTTAGGCCCACCATGAGACGCCAGTCCCGGCGGCTTGTTCAGCACTATGATGTTTGAATCACGATGCAATACATGCGCGATGAGGTCTTCGGCAATCGGGTGAAGCATGGCGTGGCCTTTCATATCTGCCCCTGCTTTACCCCATCCAGACATTTGCAGCAATGATCATGACGTTTGATCCACACTCCCCTGATGTGCGTAACAAGAAGAGATCACCAATACCGTGTGACACCAACATTTGTCGGGAAACGCCATGATTGCGGTCCGTAAAACTTTGCCTGCCTCTTTGACTGTTGCCACGATCAGTCTCCTGACCGGGCTGCTGATCAGCGCCAATGCCCGTGCTGATGACATTGCCGGGCCAAATGCAACAGGGAAGGTCGCAGAGGTCTCAGCACTGACGTCTGCATTTGACAGTCCACAGACCTGTCGGAACTTTGACCCGATTGAGCGGTACGGCAATGAACTGCGGTTTCAGATCCGGCGTAATGATTCCCCGGTCGGCAATCACATCGTCCAATTCCATCGCGGCACCGACGGCGTTCAGGTCGTCGCCCAAAGTAACATCGATGTCTCGTTCCTTGGCTTTAACGCATACAGTTTCCGCTACCGATCTGAAAGCCTGTGGCAGGATGGCAAACTTGCAGCACTTTCGGTCAAGGTTGACGATGATGGTGATCAGACAACAATTAACGCGAAACAAAACAACGGACAGTTGCTTGTAACCGGCCCTGACGGTGAGAAGGCTCTTCCCGCCGGGATTTTCCCAACAGACCACTGGAACTGTGGTGTTTTAAACAGCACATCTGTTCTCAACACGCTAACCGGCAATGCCAATGATGTGACAATTGAGGCCAAAGACCACGAACAACTGCGCACGACCAGCGGGATGCTCATGGCAACGCATTTCACCTATAGCGGCGATCTCATCACCAACGCATGGTATGATCAGGACGGGCGCTGGGTCGGGTTGCAGTTTGAGGCAAGTGATGGGTCGACCATCATATATCGCTGCATGAATTGTATGACCAGAACCGGACAAAAGGATCGGGGATGATAAAAAGCTTCAAAACCATCTGGATTGTCGGCGCATCTGCCGGCATTGGCGCGACCTTAGCGGAAAAATTTCAGAGTTGCCCAACAGATGCAGACCAAAAAGTCATTATTTCGGCGCGAAACGCAGACTCCTTGCAAAAACTGGCAGACGACAAACCCGACATGAAAGCCGTGCCGCTAGACATCACCGATGTCGATGCAGTCAAGGCGGCCGTGGAGGCAATCGAAGGTGAGTTTGGTCTGCCAGACTTGGTCGTTCTGGCAGCGGGTATCTATTCACCAATGGCAGTTGGCGCATTTAGTGCTGCAACCATCAAGGATCACCTTGAAACCAACTATATGGGCATCGTGAATTGTTTGGAGCCGTTATTGGCCAAAATGCGTGCCCGCAAATCGGGCGAGATCGCGGTTATGGCATCTGTTGCCGGATATCGCGGGCTGCCAAATGCCGGGGCCTATGGCCCGACCAAGGCGGCATTGATCAATTTGTGTGAAACACTACATGCCGAGCTGGAAGGAAGTGGCGTTTTATTGCGTCTGGTCAATCCGGGTTTTGTCAAAACGCGCCTGACCGAAAAGAATGATTTCGACATGCCGCATTTACAAACACCTCAGCAGGCCGCCGATTTCATGTATCGTGAGCTCTGTGAAAGCAATGATTTTGAAATCGCTTTTCCACCGGCTTTTGTGCGTCAGTTAAAACTAGCGCGTATTTTGCCCTATCGGATGTATTTCAAACTGATGCGCAAAATGGTGAAAAAATGACCGACACAACCGGCCGTCAACGCCACCTGATCGCGGCCTATAGTGCCTATTATGAAAATCTGTCGCCTGATACTGTCGATCAGTTATCAAGCATGGTGACGGCCGATTTCGCGTTCACAGATCCATTTACAACCGTGATCGGCCCCGACAAGGTTTGTGCCTATTTGGCCAAAACCTTTAGCGAAACCGAAAACCCGAAATTTGACGTCACGCACACGGCCTTTGACGGCGACATGGCCTTTCTGCGCTGGACATTTAGCGCAAGAATGCGGGTGATTGGTCAGTGGGATATCACCGGAATGACAGCGCTAACATTCAATAAAGACAAGAGCTTACTAACATCGCATGTCGATCATTGGGATGCCTCGCAAAATTTCTATGCCAAAATCCCGGTACTGGGCTGGTTTATTCGGCGGCTTGCACGGCGGGTTGCGGCTTTGTAAAGAAAA
Organism: Thalassospira sp. GB04J01; assembly: GCF_000751115.1. Taxonomy (NCBI): domain Bacteria; kingdom Pseudomonadati; phylum Pseudomonadota; class Alphaproteobacteria; order Rhodospirillales; family Thalassospiraceae; genus Thalassospira; species Thalassospira sp. GB04J01. The sequence continues at coordinate 500,901 of NZ_CCDX020000012.1, forward strand.
GCGTTACTTCGCCAATCTCAAACCCCCACTTTTTCACCCGGGCGCGGTTCACCAGAACGCCGTCGGGTTGCAAAAACATCCAGTCATCAAAACTCACCCGCCACGACCCGTCACCTACTTTTAAATCCATGTCATATGACCAGTTAAGCGCATTGCCATACTGACTGCCGATGGCATCGCCAATAATGTCGTCAGCCTGACCCTGATAGGAATGATCGCCTGTTTTGCGAATGGTCCAGACGCGCTGGTCTTTTTCGCCGTCGTCATAGAGAAACCGCTCGTCGAGTGTCAGAACATCGTTTTCGATGGTCCCGGTGATGTCGACGGTAAATTGACGGCGCAATTTCCCAAACCGATCCTCAAAAATCCCCCAGGCCCGGCTTTCGCCTTCGAAATAGTCGAACACATCGAAGCGGGGTTGTTTTTGCGCAAAATCCTGCGGTTTCATCGACCCACATCCGGTTAGCACCACGATAAAAAACAGCACCATAGAATTTCGCAGCATCAGCTTGCTCCTGTTGTTTTCAAAGACCCAAGATCAAACGTTGCGGCGTAACAGGCGCCGACGAATGGCAACCTGATGTGATGCGTCCAACGGAAAACCCCACATCATCCCGATTGCTCCTGCTTTCAATACGATAGGGATCACCGCATAGATCAGCACCAGAACGATCAATGCCGAAGAATTATCAGAACGCCCCTCGGTCAAACCAAACGCCCCTAAAATAGGCAAGGCAATGCCCGCAGCCAACGCCATGGCAAGCTTGTTGGTCATGTTCCAAAGTGCGAACAAAAGGGCTGTGCGACGTTTACCAAACCGGAAGCGGTCCCAGTCATCAACATCCGCCTGAATGGCCGGCGGCAAGGCAAGATCGGCCCCCAATGCCGCCCCGGTAAAAATACAAATCACGGCAAAGCCAAGCGCATCCCCGGCATTGAGAACAGGGACAAACATAAACGCAACGATCGCAAGCACCATCGCGGCACACCAGATGCGGTGTTTCCCCATCCGGGCGGCCAAGACCACCCACAGCGGAATGGCAAAGATGGCAGCAGCAAAATAAAGCAGGATCAGAAGGTTTTCTGTTTCCTGGTCAAGTTTGAGGTAATAGCGCACAAAAAGCGGGAAGCAGACCGCAGGCAACCCGGCCGCCAGACCATTGATCATCCATGCAGACAAAAGACGTACGAACAAACCGTTCTGACGCAGGCTTCTGATTCCAAGGCGCACTGTAGCCTGAAGGCTGTCAGGGTTGCCGCCATCAGATGTTCTATGCTGCGCAACACGGTCAGGAACCCGCCAGATCATAAGGGCAATAAAGATCGCCCCAAGAATGATTGTCACAATGGCAAGCGTTTCAACTTCACCCGCCCGACTGGAATGGGTCATCACAACGGGTATTCCGCCCGCGAGGACAATGCCCAGCAATCCCGCCCCTTCACGCATGGCGGTTATCGAGGTCCGTTTTTTATAATCACCAGAAAGATCCGCCCCCCACGCAAGATAGGGCACCTGAAACAAGGTCCAGCCAAGAAACAGGATACTGGCCCATAAGAACAAGTAACCCGCACTCGGGCTTGGCGGCGGTGTAAACAGGAACCAAAGCCCGATGCCCGCAACCACCGCACCGATGCCAACCCATATTTTGCGTTGGCCACTACGGTCCGAAAGCCACCCCGCCAGCGGGTCTGTCATCATGTCGATAATGCGCACCAACAATAAAACAGCACCCGTGATGCCAAGCCCAAGACCAAGATCGTCGCCATAGTAGCTTGGCAACAACACATACGCCGGAATTGTCGGCACGGCTGCCGCCATCGCCGGAAGTGCATATAAAACCGATGAAAGTCTGCTGGTATCAGGATGGGGCATTGTTGGGGTGCTCAATCACAAACAAACCAACGTTGATCGAACCCTGCTCGAACCCGGTTTCGCAATAGGCGAGGTAATATTCCCACATGCGTTTAAACCGCTCGTCAAACCCCTGTTTTGAAATATCCTGCCATGCATGCTGGAAACGGCGCTGCCATTCCGCCAAGGTGCGGGCATAGGACAGGCCAAAGAATTCAGAATGTTGCAAATACAGGCCGGCATCATTCACCGCTTTCACCAACGCGGTCGGGGACGGCAACATGCCGCCGGGGAAGATATAGCGCTGAATGAAATCAGCCCCCTTGCGGTAGGTTTCAAACCGGTCATCATCAATTGTGATGATCTGCAAAACCGCCTTGCCGCCGGGGCGCAGTCGTTTTCGGATCATGTCGAAATAGTTTGGCCAGTGTTCTTCGCCTACGGCCTCAAACATCTCAATCGAAACGATTTTATCGAATTTTCCGTCCTGCTCACGGTAATCGCGCAGGATAATGTTTGTGCGATCATTAAGCCCCTGCATCAAAAGACGGCGGCGGGCATAGGCATGCTGTTCGTTCGATAAGGTCAAACCGGTCACATTGCAGCGGTATTTCGCCGCTGCCAGTTCGGCAAACCCACCCCAGCCACAGCCAACTTCAAGTACAGTTTCACCCGGTTGAAGACGTGCCAAATCGCAAATACGTTCGTATTTCGCATCCTGGGATGCTTCAAGCGTCATGTCGGATTTCGTGTAATAGCCAGACGAATAGGTCATGCCCGGATCAAGCCACGCCTCATAAAACCGGTTGCCCAGATCGTAGTGATAGGAAATGTTGCGTTTTGAGCCTTCAAGCGTGTTGCTGTTGCGTAAATGGCCTAGGCGGGCAATCGTACGCGACAAGAAACCACCCGCGAGCCGGGCCTGAACGATGGCTTCATTGAGCATCGCAACACGCATCAGACGGGTAATGTCCGGGCTGCTCCAGCCACCATCCATGTAAGCTTCGGCAAAGGCAACGTCCCCCCCCGTTGCCAACCGGCGCAGAGCATCCCAACGGTGGACCTGAATAACGGCCTGCAGGTCGGTTTCCTGTTCGCCGGTAAAATGCAGACTTTCGCCATCTGGCAAAATGGTCGTCAGTCGACCGTAATGCAGATGCGCAAGAACATGGCGTAGCATCGATTTCAAAATACTGCGACTGCCCGTCATGCTGCCAAGCATCGGGACGAGACGGTCACGCAGGGGATTACCAAAAACAGAAGCAGTACGATTGCGGTTGGGCATTTCTTGTTATCTCTTTCCTGCTTGGGCCGCCTTCGTCCCAGTTGCCAGCACGTATGTCACCGGATGTGATGGTGGGGCTGGTCGTTTGTGGAATGTCATCCCTTTGCGCCACAGAAGGAGGGCCTCCCAATGGATTCCCGCGACAACTTTTAATGTCATCAGCGGATAACGGATGAACGCTCCTAATAGTTTACGGTCAGACAATTCATTTCGATCACCCGCAAACACCGCATTTAGAAACGCACCCTTGGCATCGGTTTCGCGAATGCCAAGGGCAACATTGTCGCCCGGCATACGAATGCGGAAATGATAATCGGCCTCCATATCGATAAAGGGCGATACATAAAATCCCTTGGCACAGGACTGACGAAGCACACCTTTTTTATCAATATCGTTTTCCCCGACCGGGATCAGATAGCTATGACGATCACCAAAGGTGTTTGACACTTCATAGATCACCGCCCCCACCGATCCATCAGACCGGTGACAAAAGTAAACAGACAGCGGATTAAACACGAACCCCAGCAATCGCGGGTAACACAGCAGTTCGATCTTATGCGTACAGTCACCCAGATTATTAGCGGTTAAAACCGTCTCAAGCCGGGTGCGCAAATCGGTTTTTGCGCATGCTGCTATGCCGCCGCCTTTGATGCTGCCATGATCGCTATCGTGAAATGAAAACAGGTTGAACCGATTGCGGCTGAACAATCGAAGTCGTGCCGCGATATCGTCGATTTCATCAAGATCAAGCAGGAAGGAAAACACCCGATACCGCAATTTATGCTTTTTGGGGCGCAGGCGGTGATGGGTGACGACACCCTCATATAAGGCAGAGGCAAATGTTTGCGTCATGCGGCCTCGCTGCCTTGCACAGGGGCGCGTTCGGTAACGTGAATGCGCCCGCTTTCATTTTCGACCGTCCATGGTCGGCGTACGTTACCAAGGGCCTCGGCGACCGCAAGGCCCGACTGAAGGCCATCTTCATGGAAGCCATAGCCAAAGTAACTGCCACAATACCAGATGTTATCCACCCCCTGTATCGACCACAGGTCTTTCTGGGCAGCCATCGCACCGGCATCAAACAACGGATGATCATACAGGAAGGACCGGATGACACTTCCGTCGCGCGGATGCTGGGCCGGGTTCAGTGTGACGAAAAGCGGTTTTGCATCATCAAGGTGCTGCAAACGGTTCATCCAATAGGTCACGCAGACTTTTTGTTCACCATCCTGTTCTTCAGCCAGATAGTTCCAGCTTGACCAAACCTTGTGATTCTTTGGCATCAGGCTTTCATCATCATGCAGGATCGCCAGATTGCGTTCGTACTTGAAGGCCGACAGCAACCCACGCACCCGAGGGTCCGGGGCATCTTGCAGTGCCAGTGCCTGATCGCCGTGGCAGGCCAGAACAACGTGGTCATATTCATCACGTTTGCCGTATCGGTCTTCGACATATGCCCCGCCCGATGCGGTGCGCCCGACCTTTGCAATTGCACGATCAAGAACAACACCGCCGGAAATACCAGCAGTCATGCGTTTTACATATTCGCGTGATCCACCAACAACCGTGCGCCACTGCGGGCGGTCCTTGATTTGCAGAAGTCCGTGATTTTGACAAAACCGCACGAAAGCCGCGAGCGGATAGGCCATCATGGTATCAACCGGGGTTGACCAGATCGCGGCCCCCATGGGCAAAAGGTGATCGTTGATGAAGGACTGCGAGTACTTATTGTCACGCAGATAATCGCCAAGACTGGTTGTTTCTGCGGTGCCATCCTCAAGTGCGGCCGGGGCTTCACGGTAAAACCGTAAAATGTCACGCACCATTTTCCAAAAACGCGGGCGCAGAATGTTGCGTTTTTGCGCAAATAGCGCGGCCAAATCTGCCCCGCCATATTCAAGGCCGCCATTATCCATGGAGGCGGCAAACGACATATCGGTTTCTGTCGTTTTCACATCAAGATAATCAAACAATGCGCAAAGATTGGGGTAGCAACGGGTGTTATAAACAATGAAACCGGTATCAACCGGCGTATCCCCGGCATCAACAGTGTTGGAATGGCCGCCGGGGCGGTCATCCTTTTCATATAACGTCACATTGTGGGACTGGCTTAGCAGCCACGCGGCGGAAAGCCCGGATATACCCGACCCGACAACCGCTACATTTAGTTTCCCCGACGTGACGTTGTTCATATGCGTTTGGCCCGCTTGCAGTGTTATGATTAAAACTACATATAACTACGCAAGACACCAAGTTCTGGATCACTTGTTCGTTTGCCTCAACCAAGTTTGTAAGTGACTGGCAAAAAACGTATAATTAGCAGTGATCTGATCGTTCGCGGCCGCCGTAAGATTTTGCATGATGAACATGATCTTGGCGCGGCCCCAAGGGGGACCTGAAACCAGAATGAGCGGCACCGTTACCAAACGCCCCGGTCCGGCCGACCCGGCCGAGGCAAAGAAATGTGCCGATTGGATCGTTTCCGTTGCGGCGATACGTGACCGGGAGGCGTTTGCGCGTCTGTTCGCGCATTTTGCCCCACGGGTGAAAGCGTACATGTTCCGGTTTGGTGGCAATTCCGAAACCGCCGAAGAACTGGCTCAGGAAGCAATGATGCAGGTTTGGCGTAAAGCACACCTGTTTGATCCTTCAAAGGCCGCCGCAAGTACATGGATCTTCACAATCGCCAGGAATCTTCGCATTGACAGGTTCCGGCAACGCAAACATATCGAGGTTGATGATTCTGACACGGCATTGATTGTTGATACGGACCCGCTGGCAGACGAAGTTGTCAGCCGTGATGAGCACGCGGTCCTTGTCAAAGCTGCAATGGAAGAATTACCAACCGACCAAAAGATCGTTGTTGAATTGTCGTTTTTTGAAGATTGCTCGCACAGCGAAATTGCTGAACGCCTTGATATCCCGCTCGGAACGGTAAAATCCCGATTGCGGTTGGCTCTTGGCAAGATGCGTGGCGGACTGGAAGATCTCGCATGAATATTAAACATCATCCAACAGACCAAACCTTGATGGATTACGCCAGTGGCACGATGTCGCAGGCGATGGAACTTCTTGTGGCAACGCACATGACCGTGTGTCCGCACTGCCGCGACAAAGTTGCCGAATTTGAAACCATGGGCGGGGCTGTTCTTGAAAATGTGACCCGCATGGAAATGGCCGATCATTCGCTTGATCACGTGATGGCAATGCTCGAACGTGAAACGGCCAATGAAAACCCGGCAGTGCAAGAATTACCAATGACGCGCAGGATTGCCGTTGGGGAAAGCATCACCGGCAGTGCCATGCCGTCCATCCCCACTCCGTTGGTCAAATTTTTGCCTGACAACGTGCTGTCACTTGAAGATGTGCCGTGGAAGACGCTTGCACCGGGTGTTAAGCATTTTCAGCTGAAGTCGGTCGAGAGCAAAGGCACGGTACGGCTGATGAAAATCGCACCCGGCGTTTCGATCCCCGACCATGGCCATCACGGTCATGAGATGACCTTGCTGCTTAAAGGGTCCTATATCGATGATATCGGGCGGTTCCGGGCGGGTGATGTGGCCGATCTGGATGATGATGTTGATCATCAACCGATTGCCGATACTGCCGAAGAATGCATTTGCCTGATTGCCACCGATGCTCCAATGAAATTCAGCGGGTTTTTGCCAAAATTGCTACAACCTTTCTTTGGCATTTAAGGCACGATTACCAAATCCAACTGCGTCCCAACGCAGAAAGCCCCGTTGGCAAACTTGCCGACGGGGCTTTTGTTTTAAAGCATGTTTGCGATTTTATTCCGCGGGCACCAGCCAGCGTGTTGTGTGATGCCCCGGTCCCGGCAGTTTGCATGTTTTTGCCAGCCAGCTTCCGATGACATCAAGGTCCTGATCGAACTGCCACGGCGGATTGATCACCAAAAGTCCGGCCCCGCGCATGCGTCCTTTGGCCCCACCATGGTCGGCGGCAAGTTCGGCACATAAAACACCGCCTTGCGATTTGATCGCGCCAATCGATTTGCGAAGGTCCGCATCAAAGCCATCTTCAAGGATCGGGTACCACAGCATAAAGGTGCCCGTCGGCCATTTATCCCATGCGCTTTGCAGGGAATGGGCCGCCCGTTGATAATCCTGTTTTACGTCGTAACTCGGATCCATCAGAACCAGACCACGCCGGATGGCAGGTGGCATCATGGCAACCAGTCCTTCGTATCCATCGCGTTTATGCAGATGAATGCGCGGATCGCGTTTCACCCGGTGATACAGGGTTTCGTTTTCACGTGGATGGAGTTCCATCAGAACCAGTTCGTCTTCATCACGCAGCATTTCGCGCACAATAAACGGTGATCCCGGATAGAACGGACCGGCATATTCATCCGTGTCCCGCACACCATACTCGCGCCCGTGGGCAATCGGATCAAAGCGGCTGACGTGATCCATGTAGTCTTGCAGCATTTCAGGCGCGTTTTTGCCCGCCTGTGCAGCACCAATACCACCATGCCACTCACCGGTTTTTGCGGCCTGGTCGCTGCCAAGGTCATACCATCCCGAACCGGCATGGGTATCAATCACGCAGAACGGTTTTTTCTTTTTGCGCAGATGCGTCAAGATCAACCAAAGGGCCGCGTGCTTGTGCAAATCGGCAAAATTTCCGGCGTGATAGCCATGCAGATAACTCAGCATCGCGGCTTATCCTTTCTTCGGACGTGACCGGTGGCGGCCGGGTTTCTGGGATTTGGATTTGTTTGGCACGGCATCCGCCTTGGCACCCGATTGATGTTTACGCGGCGGCTTGGCCGATCCGGGGGACAGGCGGCGATGGGTTGCGGGCGGTGCATCAACCTCGATCACGCGATGTTCGCCCGGCGCAATGCCTTCAAGCGTCCAGTCGCCAATTGCATGGCGGATCAGGCGCAAGGTCGGAAAACCAACCGCTGCGGTCATGCGGCGCACTTGCCGATTACGACCTTCGGTAATGGTCAGCTCAATCCAGCTTGTCGGGATTTCCTTGCGATAGCGCACCGGTGGATCGCGTTCCCAAAGATTTGCCGGTTCATCAATCCGGCGCACCTTTGCCGGAAGTGTCATGCCATCTTTAAGCTCGACCCCGTCGCGCAGCGCATCAAGCGCCTCATCGGTCGGCTCCCCATCGACCTGCACCAGATAGGTTTTCGACTTTTTGTATTTGGGGTGGGCGATCTGCGCATTGAGCGGCCCATTGTCCGTCAGCAACAGTAACCCTTCGCTATCGCGGTCAAGCCGACCAGCGGCATAGACACCGGGCTGCTTGATATAGTCAGCCAGCGTCGCCCGACCGTTTTCACGGTCGGTAAACTGGGTCAGAACACCATACGGCTTGTTCAAAAGGATCAGTTGCGCCATGGCGCGCATAAAACCAGCTTTGCGGCGGCTGTCAACACATCCCCACGTGCCAAATGCCAAATTGTCGGCAAAGGATCGCGTTTTAGCCCACCGCGCGACGCATAAACATCAGTCGCGGATCAGATATTCCATCGTGGTCACAACTCGAACGGTTTTATTGATCTGGCTGGCTTCGTTCATGTTGGGTGCGCCGTCGGCTGCCAAAATCTGAAACAGTCCCTGTGTCGCGCGGCGGATCCCACCCAACTGACCACCAGAGTCGGCGGCAAACTGCGCGGCGGCTTCGCGGGCGTTGGCGGTCGCGGCGGCAATCATTTCGGGTTTGACGTCATTAAGCCCGGTAAACATATAACTTGGGCCGGGGTTATAGCCCTGCCCACCCAGAACGATCCCGCCCTGAAGCAGTTTGCCAATATCCTGTGATGCGGCAACAACCGCCTTCACGTCGTCGGTACGGACCTGAATGGTCTGATTGACGATATAGCGGCTTTCAATCGGGCCAGAACGATATGATTGGGCAAGCTGGTCGGTAACCTGAAGGTTTTGCAGTTCGGTCATTTCCTTTGAAATGCCGTGGCTTGCCAGAAAATCGAGCAGCGTCTTGGTATCGGCCTCAATTTTGGCCTGTGCTGTTTGCAATACATCATCGGTTGCAACAAAGGTGATTGGCCAGACCGCCCGGTCGGCCTGTACATCCTGTTCCGCCAATCCCTTAACAGTGACATAGCGATCAAGCGATCGCATGTTTGCGATACCGTTACCAACAAACCACCCCGCCCCGGCAATTGCCACACCAACGATCACGGCGGCGACGACCTTGACCAAACCAGACGACTGAACCATGACTTTGCCTCTTCCTAATCCAATGCGCGCCGAAATGACTTATATCTGCGCAAATCATACCTTTAATTATGATCTATCAACATAAAAAGCGGCAACAGAGAGGCAGTGTATTCGCCGGAAATTCATCATCAAAGCAGACTTTGAATGCATTCAAAAACTGTCGCATTCTTTGATTGCCCATGATAAAAGCCCCGCATACCGTCAGGGGTAGGATATACTGCCCCGTCACAATCACACGTCACAAGAGGTCCCCATGCTGCGTTCGGAAATCAACGCCTGCATCGAGCATGCAAAAGAACTTTACGCGTCCATTTCCTTTAAACTTCCTGTTTGGGGCCATTACGGCCCGGATCAGTGGGCCGCAGAACCCGATCTGGCAAAATGGTGCCGCGGGCATCAGATGGGCTGGGACGTGACGGATTATGGCGAAGGTAATTTTGCCAAGCGCGGTTTGATCCTGTTTTGCCTGCGCAACGGCATTCTGCGTCAGCCCGGCGAGGTGCCTTATGCCGAAAAGATCATGATTGTCGGTGAGGATCAGGAATGCCCATGGCATTACCACAAGGTCAAAATGGAAGACATCATTGTGCGCGGCGGCGGCAACCTTGTGATTGAGCTTTGCAACCTGACCGAAGATGGTCAGATGGACCGAGTCAATGACGTACAGGTGCGCACCGATGGTAAGCTCAACATCCTGCCAGCGGGCGGCAAGGTTGTGCTCGAACCGGGGCAAAGCGTGACCCTGCCGCGGACCCTTGTGCACCGCTTTTACGGCGAAGTTGGCAAAGGTCCGGTTATTGTCGGCGAAGTTTCACAGGTTAATGATGATCTTGCCGATAACTATTTCTTTGATTGTGATGCGCGCTTTACCAAGATCGAAGAAGACGTCGCACCAATCCACCCACTTTGGAATGAACTGCCTGCGCAGTAAGACCGCCTCATAGAGCAAGCAAACAAAAGCCCCGCAATTTTTCTTTGCGGGGCTTTTGCGTTTTCAGTCGGTCCGATGGCCGTGCCACACTGCTGTTTATTCAGCAGGCGGCAGGTCATTTTTGTCGCCAAGAATTTCGTTAAACTCCGGCATGTCACGCAGGGGTTCGAATTCTTCTTCTGTCCAGGCCGGTTGACGCATGGATTCAGAAAGTTCGATCGCACGCTGCAAATCAGCAAGGGCGCCTTCGCGGAAACCAAGTCCGGCATTTGCGCAAGCACGTTGATAGTGGCCATTGGCACTTCCGGGTTCTTCGGCCAGCAAACGATTGCACAGGCTTAGTGCCCAGTCGCGATCACCAAGTTGAAGGGCGGCATCTGCCTTATAGGCCATGACTTCCGGATCGCCCGGTGCCAGTTCAAGGATCTTGTCATAAGTTTCGATTTTTGAACGCGGGTTCGTGACCTGATTGGCTTGCAGCCACAGTGCATGGATTTCCTGTGTGCGTTCGATTTCGTGCTGATGCTCGTTGATCACCTTGGATTTCAAACGCAACTCATCCTCAAGCGAGGTCAGGCGTCGTTCGAATTCTTCGGACAAACGTTGCAATTCCGTATTGGCAAGATTGCGCACACTTGATTTCAACTCACGCAGCGACTGCCAGCCCAGCATGGTCAGAAGCGCACCGACAGCGGCCACGAAATAGAAGAAATAGGTCACGGTATTGGATGAATAGGAAATCGCCTTGTCAATGGCTTCAAGCTGACGGTTGACGACTTCACGCATCAATTCCGCGCGCATGCCCTGCATTTCAGTACGCAGGCTTTTCAGTTCATCAAGAACATAGCGTTCCATCAATGGCGGCATGTTGGTACGTTCTTTGGCATCCACGGGGCTAAAATCGACATCTGGCACCGCATCGAATGCATCACCCGACTTAGTATCCTGACGGATTTCAGGCTCCGACGTTTGGGCAAACCCCGGCTGTGCGGCGAAAATGCCTGCCAATATCAAAAGTGATGCAACAAAAGTTGCCCGCCGTAAAGACAGTGTCACCATCCCCGTGTTCCTCTTTTTATGATTTGGTCACGTTACCCGCGTAACGCTTAGAATCCCATAGAAAGCGTTTCAAAAATGCAAACAGGTGTAGTCAAACAACCAAACTATGTTGCAGCATGATTGCATCCTTGCATGTATGTGCACTGACAAAGGGCACGTTTATCCGTATAAGCGGTTCGGTATTTAAAAATTCAAACGGGTCGGTTCTGCGTGAAAAATATTGATGTTCTTGTAATCGGTGCGGGTGCTGCGGGCCTGATGTGCGCCATCGAAGCTGGCAAGCGCGGCCGGTCTGTTGTGGTGGTCGACCATTCCGACAAACCCGCCGAGAAAATCCGTATTTCGGGCGGCGGGCGATGCAATTTCACAAACATCCACACCAGCCCGGAAAACTTCCTGTCGCAGAACAAGCGGTTCTGTGTATCCGCCCTGAAACGCTATACCCAGCATGATTTCATCGAAATGGTGAACCATCATGAAATCAGCTGGCATGAAAAAACGCTGGGCCAGTTGTTCTGTGATGAAAGTTCGTTTCAGATCATCGATATGTTGCTTGATGAATGTGACGCTGCAGATGTCACCATTCGCCTGAACACGGAAATTTCCAATATCATCCGTCGCGACGATGGCGGGTTTGACGTAACGACACGCACGGGCGCGCAATGGGCGTGTGCATCGCTTGTGGTCGCATGTGGCGGGCTTTCAATCCCGAAAATCGGGGCAACCGGATTTGGCTATCAAATTGCACGTCAGTTCGGATTAAACATCATCCCGACCCGGGCGGCTTTGGTGCCGCTGACGTTTGATCCTGAGTTGCGCGCGCAAATGGGCCAGCTATCGGGCATTTCGGTTGATGCAGTGGTTCAATGCAATAAAAAGCAATTCCGCGAAGGATTGCTGTTCACCCATCGCGGCCTTTCAGGCCCATCCATTTTACAGATTTCATCTTATTGCGATGAAGGCGACGGGATTGTAGTGAACCTCAACCCCGAAGAAGACGCCTTTGATCTTTTGAAATCGGCCAAAAGTGAAACCCCGAAACAGGCCGTTCACACGGTGCTGTCGCGTATTTTGCCCAACCGTTTGGCGCAAATGATCACGGCACGTCATGACCTTGAACGTCCGATTGGCGAAACCGGTGACAAGGCGCTTCGCAAGCTGGCAATGGATGTCAATCAGTGGGCTGTCATGCCAAATGGCACCGAAGGATACCGCACAGCCGAGGTGACGATTGGGGGGGTAGATACCAACGAACTGTCATCGAAAACCATGGAATGCCGCAGTGTGCCGGGCCTGTATTTCATCGGTGAAGTTGTTGATGTGACAGGGCATCTTGGCGGATTTAATTTCCAGTGGGCCTGGTCGTCTGGCTGGTCTGCCGGGCAGGTTGCCTGAGGTCGAAATTCGTTTACACACCCCAACCATTGAGCGCATATATAGTGCGTGTGTTTCCTTATGGGGGAACAAATAGAGTCCTTGGCCGTTTCATGATCAAGCGCGGTGTCAAATAGCCGCAGCAACAAATTAATGAGGTTTGGACATGTTTGAATATGGTGGAATACTTGGTTTAATCATTTTGATCGCCGATATCTGGGCGGTCATTAATATTTTGGGCAGTGGTGCGAGCACCGGGTCAAAAGTTCTTTGGATTGTACTTGTTCTTGTTCTGCCGGTCTTGGGCCTGATCATCTGGCTGTTTGCCGGTCCGCGTAGCGGGCGCGCCTAAGCCCGAAAGATTTCAGCTGGAATTTAAAACCAGCATCTAAAACGACAAAGCCCGGCAGTTTACTGTCGGGCTTTGTTCATTTTCAAATACCTGCCGCGAAAATCGCAATCGCACCGGCCAGCGCAAGCCCAATCCGCACAATCATTGGGCGTGGTGATATCAGTCCATACGATATGGCGGTCAAACCAACAGCCACCTTCAGCCCTGCTGCAATCGCCCATACAGGTTCAGACCCAAGATCAATCAGGGATGCATTGGCCACCATCGCCAAGGGCACGATATAAAGTCCAATACCCAGCGCCATGGCGGTGCCCGCAACCTTGAGCCAGTTTTCTTCGACCATGCCCGCAGCAATGAAAACCGCGCCACAAACCGGTGGTGTGATGGTCGACAAAAGTGCGAACCAGAAAACAAACAGATGTGCCTGCAAAGGATCAAGGCCAAGCTCGATCAAGGCAGGACCGGCAACCGAAACGCAGATCACATAGGCCGCTGTTGTTGGCACTTCCATGCCCAAAATCAAACAGGCCAACGCGGTCAGAAGCAAAGCTGGCCAGAGCATCCCGCCCGAACCGGATAAAAGCAGCGATGTGATTTTCACCCCAAGTCCGGTTAGCCCAAGCACACCAATCACAATCGATGCACATAGAATGATCGAGCCGATCATCGCCACCTGACGCCCCGCATTCAGACAGACATCGGTGAAACGGTCCTTCGTGCGCGCCAGATCAAACGACAGATTGCCATCCAAGAACAGCAATACCGCCCCGACAACAAGGGCCAGACAGGCCGAATATTGCGGCGTATACCCCCCACCAAACATACCCCAAAGCAGAATGGTGAAGGGGACAAGGAAAAAGCACGACGTGATGATAACCGCGCGCATGGTTGGTCGGTCTTCCTTTGGCACACCGGGAAGATCAAACCGCATGGCAAAGGCGTTAATCCCGACCCATACCGCAAGGAAATACAAGAATGCCGGCAAGGTCGCGGCAACCATGATATCGACATACGGTCGCCCGGTGAGTTCAACCATGACAAAGGCGCCAGCCCCCATCAAAGGTGGCATGATCTGCCCACCAGATGAGGCCACTGCCTCAACCGCCGCAGCAAGACGTTTAGGATAACCAAGTCGCGTCATCGCGGGCAAAGTAATCGCACCAGTTGACGCCACGTTGGCCGATGCCGATCCCGAAATGGAGCCAAACAGAGCAGATGAAATAACCGATACTTTTGCCGCACCGCCCTTAAGACGCCCCGCCGCCGCACCGGCAACATTCATGAATCCCTGCCCGGCTTCGCCAGCATTTAGAACCGCACCAAAAATCACAAAAATAGCAACAATGCTGACCGATACACCCGTCAGGCTGCCCCAAAGGCCACCTTCGGCAATGGTCAATGTGCCCAACATGCTTTCAACCGGAAGTCCGGCATGGCCAAATTCGCCCGGAACATATTCGCCAAACAGCGCATAAAGCAAGGCAATGCCCGCAACCATCGGCAAGGGCCAGCCAATGGCGCGGCGCGCCATTTCCAGAACAATCCCTAAAAGGGCGGCGGCAATGGCGATCTGGGTATTGCCCATCAGAAAACCATACTGATCAGCAAGACTGCCATGGTTGAAAACAATCCAGCCACACCCGATCAGGCCAATCACAGTCAGGATCGCGCCAGATATATTTTGCGCCCGTGTTTTGGCAACAAAGATCAGTGCCCATGGCAAAGCCAGCGCCATGTGGATCGGACGGCTGACAAGATTGGGGACGAGGCCGGAAAAAATCAGCCAAAGGTGAAATGCAATCGAAATTGCACCAAGCATAATCCAGATGGGGCGAGAAATGGCCGACATGTTTATTCAGTTTGTTGGATAAAGACGGGCCCGGCGGATGTGCCGGGCCTGTTGTGTTTTATGAGCAATCAGGTGTTAGCGCTGATCATCGCGGACCGGGAAACCGGCCTCGGCATAATAACGCAATGCACCGGGATGAATTTTGCCCGCGATATTGCCCAGCATGTCTGGGGAAACACCATTCCACCACGATGAGCTTTCACCCATTTTGGCTTTTTGCTCCCAGAATGTCTTGGTCAACTGGTAGGCGGTTTCGTCATCCATCTCGGTCGTTGCAAAGGCCACAACCGACAGCGACGCGGTTGTGATGTCTTCGTCCTGACCGCTATAGGTGCCCGCAGGAATAACCGTTTTGTCGCGTTTGGTCAGCGCAAGCTGCTCATCGGAAAGTGACAGGACGTTGACGTCCGTTCCGGCCGCTGCTTCGATCACGTTCGGCGCAGGCCAGGAGCCCGCGGTAACAAAACCATCAATCTGACCGTTTTTAAGTGCGGCAACTGCGTTGGAAAGTTCGGCATCAGCCAGTTCAACCTTACCGCCAAGACCAAACAGGTCGAGGTATTTTTCACCTTCTTTCGCCCCGAAGGATCCCTTGCCCAGAAGGATGGTTTTGCCTTCAAGACCGGCGAAGTCCGTGGCACCAGAATCACTGCGCATCACAAAATGCATGGTCAGGGACGGGATTGGGAACAGGGCACGAACCGCTTCGAATTTTTCCGTCGGGCGCCCTTCAAACGGGCCTTTGCTGTTTTGGGCCAGTCCGACCAAACCGGGCGGGGAGGTAAACACATAGTTGCCCGAACGGACCATGGCTTCCATGACGTTCTGAACCGAACCCTGGCTTTCTTCAACCGTAATAATCACGTCACCATTGGTGCCGGTTTTCATCGCTTCAGAAAGCTGTGCGGCCATCTGGTAATAGGATGACGCAGCTTTGGCTGATTTCAGGGTGACACGGGTTTCGGCCTGTGCGGCAGACGCCGCAGACAGTGCCATAATACCGGCGGTAATTACGCCAAGTGTACGCAGAATATTCAAGGCTTCCTCCCCTTGTATGAGCAGTCCGCTTTGTCGGCTTTGAATGCCGAACTTGGCAGCGAACCTTTCGTTGGTGGCAATAAGCGCAAAATACAGTCCCGTTTCAGGAGCGTTTTGGCAAAAATGACCCAAGTTCACGGCCATAGAAAGCATGAAGTACATGAAGGTCAAGCTGCTTATGCGATTTCACAGCCTGTCAGAGATGTAAACCTTACGCCAAACGGGTCCGTTTTCACATGGCAGTTGTGCAAAACCGACGCTATTCGCGGCCAGGCTTCACGCTTAAAGGGACACAAGCATTCCCAAGGGAACATAACGCACAAAGCAGCGTTAATCTCGGGAACGGCTGTAAATCGTTTTAGCTCAGTACGTTGTAATGATTGACAGCTTTCCCACCCTTGCCGCAGGGTAGTTCCTGCATCACCAGAATTCAGTTGAGGATTCCATGCCGCGTTCGCCGGTTGCCCTGATTATTGCATTGTCTGCGACGTTGTTTGCCGCCTTTGCGCTTAACAGCGGGTCATCTTTGCAATCATCCCTGTTGGCGCTACGCGCCTCGGCAGAAGGATTCTCTCCGGTTTATACTGGTATCATCATGGCATCCTACTATATCGGCTTTGTCGCCGGGATTGTCTGGGGTGCCAGCCTTGTGAACCGGGTGGGTCACATCCGGACCTTTGCCGCCCTTGCATCCGCCGGTTCGGCGATCACGTTGCTCCATGCTGTGTATGTTGATCCGCTCACATGGTCGCTGTTTCGCGCCATGACCGGTCTTTGTCTTTCCGGCCTCTATCTGGTGGTGGAAAGCTGGTTGAATGCGCAGTCCGACAACACGTCACGCGGCAGCACAATTGCGATTTATATGACGGTGTCACTCGGTGGTCTGGCAATTGGCCAGTTGCTGCTGAACATGTCACCGATCAGCAGCTTTGAGCTGTTTACCGTTGCTTCGGTCTTGCTGTCGCTGTCTCTTGTTCCACTTGCTTTGACCCGTCAGCCACCGCCTTCTGCGGTTAGTGGCGAACGCATGACGTTTCGTCGTCTTTACAAGATATCACCACTGGGATTTGTCGCGGCATCCGGTGCCGGGGTCTTATCCGGGGCGATTTACGGTGTTGGGCCGGTCTTTGCCGCCGAACTGGGTTTAAGCACGCAAAACGTCGCCTATTTCATGTTTTTTGTCATTCTGGGCGGCATGATTATGCAGTTCCCGATCGGCAAGCTTTCTGACATTGTGCCGCGCCAATACGTGATGATTGTTGTCTTACTTGGTCTTGCTGTTTGCGGGCTGATCCCGCTTGTCATTCCCGACGTGATCAAAGACAACCTGACACTTTGGGGCGGGATCACCGGGGTCTTCATCATGCCAATCTATGGATTGGCTGTGGCCTATGTGAATGATTACCTCGAACCCGAAGACATCGTGCCTGCATCGGGCGGCCTTTTGATTATTTATGGCGGCTCAGCCGCAGCGGGTCCATTGCTAGGGTCGAGCGCAATCGGGTACTTTGGCCCTTGGGCACTGCCATTCCTGTTTTCCGTGATCGGGATTCTGGTTGCCGGATTTGCCATTTACCGTGCTGGGTTTGGTCGTCGCATCTCTCTCGAGGAGCAAGGTCAGTTCGTTGCGGTTCCGCGCACAACCCCTATGGCGTTTGAGCTGTCATCGATTACCGATGAAGTTCCCGAAGACGGCGCGGACGGCTCCACAAAGGACTCTTCGCAAGAGACCGATGAAGTCAGCGACCTTTTGACGCCGGATGGCACAGCACATCCCGACGACTATGGGCATGTCGCAGTCGATGAGGATGACGAAAGCGCGAAACCAGAAACGAAATAAGAACGAGATTTATCAGGCTGCAGTCCCAAATCGGGATGCAGCCTGAATTATAATTGAGACATCACCGCTATTCGGTGTTTACATAACCATATGTAATGGCATGTTTAATACGTGCCCGGCTGCCGTTCGATCATGGCGCGCCACAGCGCCGTGCCCGTGCTTTTTGCGCGAGAACAGGTCGGCCTTTTTGGGCCAATGTCAGGAAAATCAACGTTCTTTCGCCACTCCCGCATCTTATGGACAGCATTCCATAATGCGGAAAACATCCCAAAATAATAAAACCTGCTGTGGACCCACTGCGGTTTGAGACCATATGTTGTCTCAAACGTTATCGCGGGGTTCAGGATTTTCATGCCGGTTCCCGTGACGGTTCCAAGTCTGGTGAGAGTAAACATGACCCAACGCATCCAAAAAGGTGGCCTTCAGATCGCATCGGTTTTGCATGATCTGATTGCCAACGAAGTCATTCCGGGAACGGGGATCAGTTCTGATCAGTTCTGGGCGTCGTTTGAAAAACTTGTCACTGAACTGGGGCCACGTAACAAAGCACTTTTGGCAAAGCGTGATGAGCTGCAGGCCAAGATCGACGAATGGCATGTGTCGCGTCAGGATCAGGCACGCGATCCGGTTGCCTATAAGAACTTTTTGATCGACATCGGCTACCTTCTGCCGGAAGGCGACGATTTTTACATCAGCACCACCAATGTCGACCCGGAAATCGCCCGTGTCGCCGGGCCGCAGCTTGTTGTGCCTGTGATGAATGCACGATATGCGCTTAATGCGGCCAATGCCCGTTGGGGCAGCCTTTATGACGCGCTGTATGGCACGGATGTCATAGATGATGCCGATGGCAAAGAAAAGACCAAGGGCTTTAACCCAAAGCGTGGGGCTGCTGTGGTGGCCTATGCAGCGAACTTCCTTGATGAAGCCGCCCCACTTGCAACCGGCCATCATGCTGACGTTACAAAGTATGAAGTACGCGATGATGGATCGGGCTGGTGGACGCTGGTGGTGACCCTGTCTGATGGCAGTGAAAGCGCGCTTGCTCAGCCATCCCAGTTTATTGGCTACAACGAAAAGAACGGTGCACTTTCCGAAATTCTGCTGCGCAAGCACAGCCTGCATATCGAAATCTGCATTGATCCGACCCACCCGATTGGCAAAGAACATGCCGCGGGTGTCTCTGACGTAATCATGGAGTCGGCCGTCACGACCATTCAGGATTGCGAAGATTCTGTCGCCGCCGTTGATGCGGAAGACAAGACCCTTGCCTACCGTAACTGGCTTGGCCTGATGAAGGGTACACTGGAAGAAAAGTTCGAAAAGGGTGGCAAGACCGTAACCCGTCGCCTGAACCCGGACCGGACATATAAGGGTGTTGACGGCCACGAAGTCGTTCTGCCGGGCCGTAGTTTGATGCTGGTACGTAATGTCGGTCACCTTATGACGTCAGATGCTGTTCTTGATGCCAACGGCAATGAAGTGCCCGAAGGTTTCCTTGATGCCATGATCACGGGGCTGATTGCCAAGCATGACGTTGAAGGCAAGAACGAATTGGCCAATTCACGCCATGGCAGTGTCTATATCGTGAAACCGAAAATGCACGGCCCAGAGGAAGTCGCCTTGACCAGCGACCTGTTTGCCTTTGTCGAAAATGCGATTGATGTGCCCGAACACACGCTTAAGGTCGGCATCATGGATGAGGAACGCCGCACAACGGTAAACCTTAAGGAGTGCATCCGGGCCGCCAAAGATCGTGTTGTCTTCATCAATACCGGTTTCCTTGATCGGACCGGTGATGAAATCCACACCAGCATGGAAGCTGGTCCGATGGTGCGTAAAGACGCGATGAAAGATCAATACTGGATCACGGCCTATGAAAACTGGAACGTGGATGTTGGTCTTCAGTGCGGCATGAAAGGCGTTGCGCAGATCGGCAAAGGCATGTGGGCCAAACCTGATCGCATGGCCGAAATGATGGATGCCAAAATTAGCCATCCCAAGGCCGGCGCAAAATGCGCATGGGTTCCTTCACCGACTGCTGCCACCCTGCACGCCATTCACTATCATCAGGTTGATGTTCGGGCAGTACAGGATGAAATCGGCAAACGTGAACGGGCCAACCTTGATGATATCCTGGCGATCCCGCGTCTTGGCGATATCAAACCAATGCCAAGCGAAATTCAGGAAGAGCTTGATAACAACGCACAAGGCATTCTGGGTTATGTCGTTCGCTGGATCGACAGTGGCGTTGGTTGTTCCAAAGTGCCTGACATCAATGATGTTGGCCTGATGGAAGACCGGGCCACTTTACGTATTTCGAGCCAGCATATCGCCAACTGGATGCATCATGAGCTGTGCACCAAAGAACAGGTCATGGAAACCCTCAAACGTATGGCTGCGGTCGTTGACAAGCAGAACGCCGGGGACCCGACCTATCGCAACATGGCACCGAACTTTGATGACAGTGTGGCCTTTGCAGCAGCCTGTGATCTGGTATTCAAAGGCCGCGAACAGCCAAACGGTTATACCGAGCCGGTCCTCCATGCGCGCCGCCGCGAAGCCAAGGCGAAATACGGCGCGTAAACATCGCCTTTACAATCGATCACAAAGCAAAAGCCGCCCACATCGTTGGGCGGCTTTTTATTGCACAAAGTTCTGCAGCATAAATTGCAGCATTTTAATCTCTATGCACCCAGTGTCATGATCTCATAGCCTTTGTCGGTGACGACAAGCGTGTGTTCATATTGCACCGTGGCGTCGCCAGTATCAGAAAACAGCGTCCAGCCATCATCACAATCCACCGCCCATTTCGCCCCAAGAGACAGGAACGGTTCGATGGTGATCACCTGCCCTTTTTTAAGGGTCCGGCGTTCTTTGGGATCATCCCATGTCGGGATGGTATGAGGATGTTCGTGTAGTGATTTACCAATACCGTGGCTCGCAAGATTGCGGATCAGGGTATAGCCGCCCTTACGCGCGAAGTTTTCGACCTTAAGCCCGATTTCGCGGATGGGTGCCTTGTCACGGACAACCTTGATCCCGGCCCACATGGCTTTTTTGCCATCGTCGCACAGTTTGATCAGTTCGGGTTTTCCCGCACCACAGATAAAGCTGGCTCCAGTATCGGAAAAATACCCATCAAGGGAAGCGGAAACATCAATGTTAACCAAGTCACCATCCGCAAGAACCTGATCGCCGGGAATGCCATGCGCAACAGCTTCATTAACACTGATGCAGGTCGCTCCGGGGAACTTATATTCGCTTTCCGGGGCTGAAACGGCCCCTGCATCTTCAAGAACCTTTCGCCCGATGAGGTCAAGTTCCGCGGTGGTGATGCCGGGTACTGCCGCAGCCCCCATAACGTCCCGCGCGCGCGCGCAAATGCGGCCAATACGACGCAGATGATCGAGTTCTTTATCCGATGAAATTGTCATTAAATGGTTATTACGATGCTGTGCTGCGAAGTCAAGAAAACCCGTTTTCGACAAGCCACATAAATGCAGATGTGGCTACTTCGCGATATCTTCAGCATTAGCCACGCCCTTGCATTTCGCCAGATATTTCATGACCGGACGGCATATCCCGCAGGACAGAATGGTTCATTGTACCCTGCCCATTCCATAACCATTCGATACAACAATAACACTATACTTAAATTTGATAGTATATTTGAAAATCAGGATGTTGATGGCCACAATGCACGACGAAAACCAACCAAACACCAACATGTACAACCCGCAACCAAATAGGGTGCTATGACCATTACCCAAATTATCTATTGGCTTGAACTGGCGGGCGTTGCGGTGTTTGCGATCACAGGCGCACTTGAAGCATCCCGACGCCAGATGGATGTTGTCGGCTTTGTCCTAATCGCGACCTTTACCGGCATTGGTGGTGGGACAGTGCGTGATGTGATTACCGGGGAAACGCCGGTTTTCTGGATCAAGGATCCGGCCTGGATCATTACCTGTATTGCCGCGGCGATCTTTACCTATTTTACGGCCCATCTTGTCGAGCGGCGCTATGTCGCGCTGATCTGGCTTGATGCACTGGGGCTTGCACTTTTTGGCGTCACCGGGGCGGCCATTGGATTGAACCTTGGTGTTTCGCCACTTGTTGCCATCATCCTTGGCATGATCACCGCAACGTTTGGCGGCATGGTCCGCGACGTGGTTTGTAATGAAATCCCGCTTATCCTGCGCCCAGAAATTTACATCAGCTGTGCTTTTATGGGCGCCAGTATTTATGTGGTTGGCACGGATATTCTTGAACTTCCCCGTGGCCCGATTGCTTTCATCGCATTCTTTGCCGCCTTTATCCTGCGCGCTGCCGCAATCAAGTTCAAGCTGGGGTTCCCGGTCTATAAAGCACGTCCGGGGCGGGAGTATTGATCAGCGTCATTTTGGTTTTTACGAAATATGCGCTTTGTAAACCCAAACGAAAGACGTTGGAAAATAAGCTTGTCTTCGGCAGACATTCAAAATAGGCAAAAAAATGTCCAATCCGGTTCAGGGTATATTGCAAACAGCAGACGATTTTTTTGCGAAAGGCGAATTTCGTGAGGCTTCACGGAAGTATCTTGAGGTGTTACGCATACAGTCTGATCACCCAGTTGCCCTGCATCACCTTGGACTATGTTGCTACCGGACGGGTTCGCACGAACAGGCAAGAAATCTGATATTCCAATCCGTTTCTATTCAGCAAAACAATGCAGTAGCCCACGACCATCTCGGCGTTGTTTTGGTTGCCTTAAACGATTTTATACACGCAGAGGCCAGCTTCAAAAGCGCTATCGCTATTCAACCAAGCTATGTTGATGCCTATCATAATCTGGGTGCGCTTTTGATAAAGCAGAAACACTATTCGCGCGCGCTTGCGATACTCGAAAGCAGCCCAAGCACGCCCAAAGGTGCGTTAAGTAGACACAAACTTCTCGGCCAAACGCACTTGCTTCTTGGTAATACGGATCAGGCGTTAACCCACCTAGAACAGGCACTGATGCAGAGATCATCAGATCCTGACGTATTGTCTGACATCGCAACCGCGCTCGAAAAACAAAGTCGACACTCCGAGGCCTTAAAGTTTCACAGCCTCGCCATTGGCCGCCGACCCGGCGAAAATCGTCACTGGCAACTATTTTGTGACTGTCTGAAAATATTGACCGCGTCGACACCATCCTCTGCGGGCGTCGAAATTAGGTTACAACATCTGATTCGCTCCGAAACTCTGCCGATGCAGGACCTTGTGCAAACCGTGATTGTCGCAGCCGAGCACGATACGCAAATCGCCGAAGTACTCAGCCGCTGGGCCAAGCCCGATGCGGTTGGTATTTCAGATCCTTGGTCAGACATGATTACGTTGGCAAAATGCACATCCCTGATGATGCTGATGTCTGCAACCCCGATCGACAACATTGCTCTTGAGAGAATTCTGACACGCTGCCGCAGGGAAATGCTGACATCGGATACGTCACGTGATGATGAAATATTACCCCTTGCGATCAGCCTTGCCCTGCAGTGCTTTAATAACGAGTATGCTTATGTCGTTTCCGAAGCAGAAAAGCAGGCCATAAGCCAACTTGAAAATAAACTGGCAAAAATTATCGCGGATGGCGCCACCCCGAACCCGGTGGAATTGACGATACTAGCTGCCTACGCACCACTATCTCATTATGCGTGGGCAAACATACTGACAGCACAAAATTGGCCCAGTTCGCTCCTGCCGGTTATAGAAAGGCAGATAAAAGAGCCGCTGGAAGAAAACGAGATTCGACCGACTATCGGCCAACTGACAAAAATCTCAGATGGCGTGTCTTCTTCTGTACGCGACATGTATGAGCAGAACCCATACCCAAGGTGGATAAACGCAGCAGTTCGCAGATACGATCTGTCAATCGCCGACGTCCTGACATCCCCCCCTATTTTACTTGAACTTGGCGATTATGTTGCGCCAGACGCGCCAGAAATACTGGTTGCCGGCTGTGGGACCGGGCAACATTCTATCCAACCTGCCACACGCTACAAAGCATCGAAGGTAACCGCAGTTGACCTTAGTCTTGCCAGCCTAGCTTATGCGAAACGGCAATCTGCAAAACTCAACATAGACAACATTTCCTTTTTCCAAGCAGATATTCTACAACTTGATGAAATAGAGAAGCAGTTTGATGTTGTTGAATGTGTCGGCGTTTTACACCATCTCGAAAACCCGCTTTTGGGATGGGAAACTCTTGTACGACGCGTCAAACCCGGCGGCCTCATGAAGATTGGTCTGTATAGCGAGGCAGCCCGACAGGACGTTCTGGCAGGGCGCAAAATTGTTGCCGAACAAAATTTCGAACCAACCGCGGACGGCATTCGTACGTGCCGACAATATATTATCAACGCAGCCGCAAAAGGTGATCCGGTCTTAGCCCAACTATGCCGCAGATCAGACTTTCATAGTTTGAGTGCTTGTCGCGACCTGATCTTTCATATTCAGGAACACCGCTTCACCTTGCCGGAAATCAAAGAATATTTGAAAACCCTTAATCTGGAATTTCTCGATTTCGAAATGAATTTCGCGGGTCAACTCAGTAATTTCCGGAAAGAACTAAACGGATTTTCTGCTGAAAAACGTCTTGATAAATGGCACGCGTATGAACTTGATAACCCCGATACATTCAGAGCAATGTATCAGTTCTGGTGTCGAAAACCTGCCCAGTAAACGTATCTGCACTATTCGACAATTAGCTGCACCCGGTCACTGGAAAAGGCGGTAACGCCGAACTCAATCGGAACACCTGCCGAATCGACATCAATGCTTTCGGTCGAGATTACCGGGCGGTTTTTGGCCTGCTTTAGCAGGCTTGCGACACGTGACGAGGGCAGTGCTGCTGAAATGCGGGTGGTTTTGCGGGTATAATCGTCAATACCGAACCGTTTGAACGCTTCGGTCAGCGATTTTGTTTCGATGAAAATCTCGACAATGCCTTCAAATCGTGCGGCTGGCAGGTAACTTGTCGCCACCGCCAGCGGCACACCGTCGGCTTCGGACACTGAAAACAGTTCAATCACCCGTGTGCCCAGCTTTACGTCCAGACATTGCGCAACCGTTGCAGTTGCCTTGAGCACCTCGGACGATACCAAGCGTTTGTCCGGCAATCGATGACGCCCGGATACAATCTGGGAAAACCGGGTTTTAGCGCCCAGCGGGTAATCAAGGATCTGTTCCTGAACAAAGGCCCCGCGTCCCTGTTCCACCCGGACGACATTGGTATCGACGAGGGCCGCGATCGCACGGCGTACGGTATGGCGATTCACACCGAAACGGCGCACCAGTTCCATTTCGGTCGGCATTTTATCCCCTGGGGAAAACACCCCGTCCGCAATATCTGTCAGAAGCTGTTTTTCGATTTGCTTCCAGATAGATAGCCCCGGCTCCCAATCCATAACTTTTCCCGTTCACAAAACTTTCACCGCAAGACCTTTGCCAAGGTCGATAGATCGGCTTATAACGTAAATATGTATAGACGTCTAGACAAATTTTGAATTTGTCGACATCCATGAAAAAGGATCAGACATATGATGGCCCAGGCCGCCCCGACCGCAGCACCAGACACCGCGAAGACGGACGACAGCGCGATAGCTGCGCGTCAACGCTGGATGGCAGTTCTTGCCCGCACTGACCGTAAGACCCTTGAAACCGAATGGTCCGACAAATACGGCGCGACCACGTGGAGCCATCTGCGCGAGCCACAAGTCGGCATGGTGATGGTGCGCGGTCGCGCAGGCGGTGGAGGACAGCGGTTCAACCTTGGCGAAATGACGGTTACACGCTGCGCTGTAACCCTTTCAGACGGAACTGTTGGTCACTCATACGTCAAGGGACGTGATCGGGTTCAGGCACAATATGCCGCCCTGTTTGACGCCGTTATGTTGCGCGATCAGACCGCCAGCGCCTTTATCGACATCCTTGCCGAACAACAAGCCGCTGCCAAACGTGACCATGCCCATAAGGTTGCCGCAACCAAAGTCGATTTCTTTACCCTTGTCCGCGGAGAAGACGAATGACCCTGCAATCCCAGACAAGTAACTTGCTGCCCGGTTTTGATCATGCCGCATTTGATTCGAACGCTGTTTTCCGTGTGTTACTTGACGCCATGTCGCGCCCCGGCCGCATTTACAACCTGCCGATTAACATCACTGCACCAGATGGCCTAAACACATCCTCCACCGCGGCACTTCTTGCAATGGCGGATATGGACACCACGGTTTGGTTGTCGCCCGCTTGTGCGACCAACGCGGCCACCACGCATTTGAAATTCCATTGCGGCAGCCCGATCACAACAGACGCCTCGCAGGCCGATTTTGCCGTTGCGCGCTGTGACGAAGATCTGTCCTTTATCACCCAGCTTCCAGTTGGCACTGCCGAATACCCTGATCAGTCGGCAACATTGATCCTGCTGGTCGATGACATCACCGACAACTCGGAAATGCATCTTCGGGGTCCAGGGATCAAAGATACCCATAGTTTGGATATCAAAGGTCTTCCGGCGGCGTTTCATGCGTGGCGGGCCGAGAACCATCATCTTTTCCCATGCGGTGTCGATGTCATTTTCGCGACCGACACCAAAATCGCCGCCCTTTCACGCACCACCCGGATTGAGGTCAAGTAACCATGTATGTTGCTGTAAAAGGTGGCGAACGCGCCATCAACAATGCCCACCGGCTTCTGGCAGAACAGCGCCGTGGCAACAAAGACGTCAGAGAAATCGAAACCGACCAGATCGAACAGCAATTGTCGCTGTCGGTCACCCGGGTTATGGCCGAAGGATCGCTTTACGACCGCGATCTGGCCGCCCTTGCGATCAAGCAGGCGCGCGGTGATTTGATCGAAGCCATTTTCCTAATGCGTGCTTATCGCACGACCTTGCCGCGCTTTGCCTTTTCCAAACCGATAAAAACAGCGGAAATGGACGTATCACGCCGTATTTCTGCAACGTTTAAAGACCTTCCGGGAGGGCAAATTCTTGGCCCGACGTTTGACTATACGCACCGACTTTTGGACTTCACCCTGATGGCCAATGGCGAAGACCCCGCCGAAGCGCCAAGTGGTGAAAACCCGGTTGATGACCATATGCCGCGTGTTTTGGATGATATCCTGAACTACGAGGGACTTATTCAAGATGAACCAACACCGGTTGATGAAAATGCCCCGGTTGCTGATTTAACCCGCGAACCGATCAAATTCCCGGCCGGGCGTGACTTGCGTTTACAAAACCTGTCACGCGGGGATGAAGGCTTTGTTCTGGCCCTTGGGTATTCCACACAGCGTGGATATGCCAACAGTCACGCCTTTGTGGGTGAAATTCGCTATGGCACGGTATCGGTCGAAATCGAACCCGAAGAACTCGGCTTTGCCATTGATATCGGCGATATTGAACTGACCGAGTGCGAAACCGTCAACAAGTTCAAGGGATCGAAAACCAAACTGCCACAGTTTACCCGTGGATATGGCCTTGTCTTTGGTCAGAACGAACGCAAATCGATTTCGATGGCATTGGTCGACCGTGCCATGCGCGCCAATGAAATGGGCGAACAAATCATGGGCCCGGCGCAAGACAGCGAGTTCGTTATGGAACACAGCGACAATGTCCAATCCACCGGCTTTGTCGAACATATCAAACTGCCTCATTACGTCGATTTCCAGGGTGAACTGGAACTGGTGCGCCGCATGCGGACCGAGGTCGAAGCCCGACTTGCCAAGGCCGACGCACAAGAAATCAAAACCCAATCCGAAGCCGCGGAGTAATCGCCATGGAACAGACTGTACATAATGCGGCTGATACGGCTTCGGCCTATAATTTTGCCTATCTTGATGAACAAACCAAACGCATGATCCGGCGCGCACTGCTTAAAGCCGTTGCCATTCCGGGGTATCAGGTGCCGTTTGCCGGTCGTGAAATGCCAATGCCCTATGGCTGGGGCACCGGCGGGGTTCAGGTAACAGCCGCTGTCATTGGCCCCAAAGATACCCTGAAAGTCATTGATCAGGGGGCGGACGACACCACCAATGCAGTGTCCATTCGCCAGTTCTTTGCCAAGACCGCCAATGTGGCAACCACGGAAAAAACCGCAGAGGCGTCAATCATTCAAACCCGGCACCGCATTCCCGAAAAGGAATTGCGCGAAGATCAGGTTCTTGTCTATCAGGTTCCTATTCCTGAGCCACTTCGTTTTCTTGAACCACGTGAAACCGAAACCCGGAAAATGCACGCGCTTGAAGAATATGGCCTGATGCATGTGAAACTATACGAAGACATCGCCCGTCACGGCCATATTGCAACGACCTATGCCTATCCGGTGATGGTCGACGATCGCTATGTGATGGATCCGTCCCCAACCCCAAAATTTGACAATCCGAAAATGGATAACATGGCAGCGCTTCAGCTTTTCGGGGCCGGTCGTGAGAAACGTATCTATGCTCTGCCACCCTACACCAAGGTCAAAAGCCTTGATTTCGAAGATCACCCGTTTGAGGTGCAATCATGGGACGACGAATGCGGCATGTGCGGTTCGCACGACAGTTACCTTGATGAAGTCATCCTCGATGACAAAGGCAACCGGATGTTTGTTTGCTCTGACACCGATTATTGCAGCGAACGACAGGAAGCCGGCCATCGTGGACCGCAACATCATGACCAGCCGCTTGGCAGTCCCAAAAGCAACCCAAGCAGCGAAAAGGCAGCAGAGTAATGACCAAGATGAATGATCCGCTTCTGCGCGTTGATAACCTGACCATGATGTATGGTGACCGGGTTGGCTGCAAGGATGTCAGCTTTGAACTCCGCCCGGGCGAGGTTCTTGGCATCGTTGGTGAATCCGGTTCGGGAAAGTCAACTTTGCTGCGCAGCATTTCCGCACAACAAGAACCAACCAAAGGCCGCGTTGAGTATCAAACCCGGATTGACGGCACCCGCGACGTTTATGAAATGTCCGAAGCTCAGCGCCGGTTGTTGATGCGTACCGACTGGGCGTTTGTCCATCAGAACCCGCGAGATGGCCTGCGCATGAACGTCAGTGCCGGGGCGAACATTGGCGAACGCCTGATGGCGGTGGGTGATCGCCATTATGGCAATATTCGCAGTTCTGCTGACAACTGGCTGGGTAAAGTCGAAATTGCGTCCGAGCGCCTTGATGATTTACCGTCGACCTTTTCGGGCGGCATGCAGCAACGTTTGCAGATTGCCCGCAACCTCGTAACCAGCCCGCGCCTCGTCTTTATGGACGAACCCACGGGTGGTCTGGACGTTTCGGTTCAGGCGCGTTTGCTCGATCTGCTGCGCGGGCTGGTTCACGACCTTAATCTTGCAGTGATTATCGTCACCCACGACCTCGCAGTGGCCCGTTTGCTGTCTCACCGTTTGATGGTGATGCAACAGGGCAAGGTGATTGAAAGCGGCCTGACCGATCAGGTTCTTGATGATCCGCAGCATGCCTACACCCAGCTGCTTGTTTCTTCCATTCTTCAGAACTGAACCCGGGGCGAAAAAATGTCTGAAATGCTTCATGCTCAAAACGTCTCAAAAAGCTTTACCTTGCACACGCAGGGCAGCGTAACGATCCCGGTTTTTAATGACATAGAGTTTAGTTTATCGGCGGGAGACTGTATTGCGCTGACTGGCGAGTCCGGATCAGGAAAAAGTACATTCATGCGCATGCTTTACGCCAATTACACATGTTCAAGCGGATCAATCAACGTCAGGCATGATGGCGGATGGCTCGACATCACCACGGCCAGCCCGCATGCGATCCTTGACATGCGCAAACGCACGATGGGCTATGTCAGCCAGTTTTTGCGTGTTATTCCGCGTGTGCCGACGCTGGAAATTGTTGCCGAACCACTGGTCGCACTTGGCACGTCGCGGGCCGATGCTATGGAAAAGGCACGCGGTCTTTTGACCCGCCTGCGTATTCCTGAACGTCTTTGGCAGCTTTCGCCATTGACCTTTTCGGGCGGCGAACAGCAACGTGTGAATATTGCCCGTGGCTTTATTGCCGATTATCCAGTCATGCTGCTTGACGAACCGACCGCATCGCTTGATGTCGACAACCGTGCAACGGTTCTGGCACTGATCGAAGAAGCCAAATCCCGTGGGGCGGCAATTGCCGGTATTTTCCACGACCATGAGACCCGTGATGCGGTCTGCACAGGGTCATTTGATGTGACATCGTTTAAAGTTGGGGCCAATGACTGAACAGATTTTTACAAACGCCAAAATTGTGCTAGCGAACGATGTCATTGACGGTGCTGTGCAGATAAAGGACGGGATCATTACAGATGTGTCGGATCGGGCATCCAACCTGCCCGGCGCCGAAGATATGGGCGGGGACTACCTGATGCCCGGTCTTGTCGAACTGCACACAGACAATCTCGACAAACATCTGACCCCACGCCCAAAAACCCGCTGGCCGGCCACCGCTGCGGTTATCGCGCATGACAATCAGGTTGCAAGTGCCGGGATTACGACTGTTTTTGACGCCGTATCGATTGGCGATGTCAATGAAGGGTCAGAACGTATTGTCCGGCTGGTTGAATCGGTCGAGGCTCTTGCCCACGCGCAAGATAACAATCTTTTGCGCGCGGATCACAAATTGCATCTGCGCTGCGAAACGTCCTTTCCCGGCATGATTGACGCCGTTGGTACCTTGGTTGAGATGCCACTGGTGAAAATGTTGTCGGTCATGGATCACACACCGGGCCAGCGCCAATTCGTTAGTCTAGAAGCCTATTACACCTATTATCAGGGGAAATATGGCCTGAATGACGAGGAAATGCGCAAATTTGTCGCAACACGCAGACGCGATTCCGAACTCTATTCCGCAAAGCATCGCCGCCATGTGGTCGAAACGGCGCATGCTAGGGGGCTTGCGCTGGCAAGCCACGATGACGCCACCAATGCCCATGTGGCCGAAGCCGTCGCCGATAAAATGACGGTCGCTGAATTCCCGACCACGCTTGAGGCCGCCAAGGCATCACATGAGGCAGGACTTGGTGTGATGATGGGCGGCCCCAATCTTGTGCGCGGTGGATCGCATAACGGTAATGTCGCCGCAGGCGATCTCGCCAAGAACGGTTATCTTGATATTATTTCCAGCGACTATGTCCCGCACAGCCTGCTGCATGGGGCGATGAAGCTGTTTGATGATTTCAACGAATATGATCTGCCACGTGCCATTCGCACCGTTTCGCTCAACCCAGCAACTCAGGTCGATCTTACCGACCGTGGTGAAATCGCCGTTGGCAAACGCGGCGATCTGATCCGCGTCCATCATTCTCCCCATCATCCAATCGTGCGCGGTGTCTGGCGCGAAGGTGTCCGGGTATCATGACCGAACATGACGACCGGCATCATCCAACGGATGATGCCCCCAAAAGCGGACTGTTGATCCTTGTTGTCGGCCCCAGCGGGGTTGGAAAAGACAGCCTTCTTGACGGTGCCCGTGACCGACTTTCCGAAGAAGCACATTGCTGCTTTCCACGGCGATGCATTACCCGCCCGGCAGGGACCATTGGTGAAAATCATATTCCGGTGCGCCCGGATGATTTCCCGTCAATGGCCAAACAGGGCGCCTTCCTTCTGAGTTGGCGGGCCCATGATATGTGTTATGGCGTACCACGCCATGTGCAAGATGATGTGACCAATGGCAAAACGGTAATCGTCAATGTGTCGCGCAGCGTGATTGACGATGCACGCGCACTTGTCGGCGAAGATCATGTGCGTGTCATCAGCATCTGCGCCAATTCAGATGTTTTGCGTCAACGTCTTGAAGCACGGGGACGCGAAGACCGGTATGAAGTTGAAAAACGTCTGGCGCGCGCATCGGCCTACCAAGTTAATGGGCCAAACGTCATGCAGGTGCAAAACGACGCAGATTTGGAAACCGGGATCAGCCGATTTATCGAGGCGATCCGCGCACCTCAGCTAAACTCGGAACCTGTATGAAGCAACATCGAAGAAACTAGCCCATGAGAAATGCTGCAGTAAACTCTGCAGCATTTTCTTATCCGGCCAAAGCAAAACGCTTTAACAAACGAAACGGCTTTCCGTTTCCGGGATCGCCAAAAAGACAGATATCATCAATCTGAAACGGCGCATCACAGAGCGGCGCGATAATTGGCCTGAGGGATTCTTCAAACCTTGCCAATTGCTCAGGGGCAAGTTTGTTGCTGAGCGTCAGGTGGAAGCGAAATTCTTCCATGACATAGGGATAGCCCCAAGCGACAAGATAGTCTTCCTGACGTTCTGTCAGCCCGGCAGCACGACGCTTGTTCATGGCCGCCACATCTTCAGGCTTGCGAAAATCATCAAGACTACGCACCAGCATTCCAGCCAGATTTTCAAGTGGCGCAACCGGCTCGGTCGGTAGCAATGCTAAAAACAGACCAATGGATTTCAATGTCAGCGGACCACATGTAATCGGCGCAGTCTCTGCACAAAGACTTTCCACCGCAGTCTCAAGCTCAGCACGGCTTTGCCCATCTTTTACCGCGAATGGCGGTTTCAGCGTCCCGTGAAAGCCATATCGGGTTGGCGATGTGGTTGCCGCGATCACGTCATCCGCATCAATCCGTAAAACAGCCGGGCGGGGAAGATCATCATCCGTGACCGGATCCCGACCAAGCCACGCATTACCAAACTGGCCAAGGTCGCTTTGGGCAGACGGAGCATAATAAAGTGCATAGCGTTGATAGTCGGTCATGGGGGCTCTTTGAACTGCGGTCTTGATACAGACAAGTATCTTGGGAAGGCATTAAGGGTTGCGCAACAGAGAAGTTACCTGGCATGGGGAATTGACCTAGGAAGCCTGACATCTCCGGCTCGACGCAATCAGATCGTATCGAATTTCAGACAGAAATCACGCACCGGAAGTGTTCGGAAATCACTCAGATTTTCCGCAAGCATGTCATGACACCAGTCCCACCAACGGATGCGCAACAAGGCATCGACAATGTCGGCTTCAAATCGTGGACGCAGGGGTGTAGCCGGTATGCCTGTCACAATCGTATAGGGCGCAACGTCCTTGGTCACCACCGCCCCCGATCCAACAACGGAGCCAGTCCCGATGGTGACACCACCCTGAACGATGGCGCCATGACCGATCCAGACATCATGTTCAAGTTTGACCCGCTTTTCTCGACGCCAGTCAAAAAACGCCGGATCATCATCACCCAGATCATAGGCGCTGGATCGATACTGGAAATGATGCATGGACGCCCGATCCATCGGGTGCTGCCCAGGGTTGATGCGCGTATGAGCCGCTATATTGACGAATTTCCCGATGTCCGAATAGATGATTTCACTGTCATTGACGACATAGGAATAATTGCCCATCACTGTCTCGCGGATATTGGTCCGCGGGCCAATCTCGGTCCAGGATCCCAGTTCGCAATCAACAACAACGGCAGTTTCATCAAGGGTCGGCTGTTCGGATAATTTCTTCATCGCCGGTTTGGTTTGCGTAATCTTGTATCCCATTGATTAGGTCACAAGCTTACGAAGACGCTGCGATACGATATCGAGCAGGCTGACAGAAATAATGATGATGATCATAACGGCTGCGGTTTCGGCGTAATAAAACGCCCGGATATATTCCCAAAGAACCATACCAATCCCGCCGGCACCAACAATGCCAAGCACCGTGGCAGACCGCACATTTGATTCAAAACGATACAAAGAATAAGAAATCCAAAGCGGAAGAACCTGCGGGATCACGCCGAAAATAACTTCCTGCAACCCATTGGCACCGGTTGCCCGAATGCCTTCGACCGGCTCAGGATCAATGGCCTCAACCGCCTCGGAAAACAGTTTTGCCAGAACACCGGTCGTATGGATCCAAAGTGCCAACACACCTGCAAACGGGCCAAGGCCCACGGCAACAACGAATAACATGGCAAAAACCATTTCATTGATTGCGCGGAAGGAATCCATCAGGCGGCGCACCGGCTGATACACCCAGAACGGAACAATGTTTTCAGAACACAAAATGCCAAACGGGATCGAACAAACAATCGCAAGTGCGGTGCCCCAGATTGCAATCTGGATCGTGATCCACATTTCACTGACATAGGTTTTCCACATCAAAAAATCTGGTGGGAAAAATCCATCTGCGAAATCGACCATGTTGCCACTGTTTTCGATCAGGGCCATCGGGCGCATATCAGCCCCCTCCCACGACCACGCCAAAAGACCGAAAATGAAGGCCCAAAGAAGCATGCTTCCCATCGACCGTTTAAGGTCGCGCGGCGGCAAGTCCGGTGCGGCAAGTGATGTCGAAGAAATGCTGCTGTTCATCGTGTAAATCCCGGATGGTAAATACGAACAGGGAGCGCACTTTTGGTGCGCTCCCTGCCAAAAGGCGGATTATTCGTAAGAAACAAGAATGTCGAGTTCAGCGAGTTTCTTGTCGATGAAAGCAACACGTTCTGCTTTTTCGTCAGCAGACAGTTCTTCGGTGTTCTGGATTTTCAGCTTGTCTTTGAAAAGTGCGAGCTGACGGATCGGGTAAAGCTGCGCGTTGGAGCTTTCCATGAATTTGCCCATGCCGTCCTGAATGCCACCAAGAACCTTGTTGGCTTCTTCAACATTGCCAAGGCGACCGTAGCCCAAGAAGAAGGCCTTGATTTCAGATTTCAGTTCACGCGACAGGTCTTTACGATACACCATCGGATCAGACGGGATCAGCGGCGAGGTCCAGATTACTTTGACCTTGTCGGTGATTTCAGGCTTGACCATGTTGGTCCGTGCAAGCTGCTCGGAGTTGTTGGCAGCAACATCAACCTGTTTGTTGGCAGTCGCCATCAGGTTGGTTTCATGGTTCGCATTACGAACGGTCTTAAAGCAATCTTTCGGGTCAACGCCGTTCTGTGCAAAGACATAATAAGACGGCACGAGGAAGCCCGAGGTCGAGTTCGGATCGCCAATACCAAAGTTCAGCGAACCATCGCATTTAAGCATGTCGGCAAGCGTGTTGAGTTTGTCGTTATCTGCCTGCGTGATGATGTGGGAATAATACCCGTTCGTGCCATCGCTTTTGGACGTCTGAACGAAGACTTCACCGCCTGCACGGTCAACGGCTTCCATTGCGGATTTGTTACCAAACCAACCAACGTGAACCTTACCAAAACGCATGCCTTCGATGATACCGGCATAATCCGGGGCAAAGAATGCGTCGACTTTTTTGCCAAGCACTTCTTCCATATCATCGATCATCGGCTGCCACTGAGCTTTCAGGTTGGAACTCGACTCAGTCGAGATAAAACCAAAAACGATGGTCTCCGGATCATTTTCAAGCGGTTTGAAATCAACATCGGCCTGGGCGAAGCCCGAAGCGAGCATGCTTGCTGCAAGTGCAACAGACGCAATTGTTTTACGGATCATAAGAAGTCCCCTGTCATATTTGATTTAGACATGAATTCAAAAAGGTAAGGCAGTTCACATCAGTGACCCGGCTAGCTGGTCGCCACAGCCAGATCCTTTTTCGCAACCGGCTCGGCCACGGGCTTTGCCGTGTCATGAGAACCATCTGCAAAAAGCTCGGAAGAATATTCACCGTAAAGTTCTTGGAGGAACGCCGGTGTCAGTTGGCTTGACGGCCCGTCAAACACAACTTCACCATCGCGCATGGCGATGGTGCGTTTGCAATAATCCTTGGCGTAATCGACTTGATGAAGAGATACGATCACAGTGACGTTGTCTTCGCGGTTTACGCGATCAAGCGTATTCATCACCTTGCGCGATGATGCCGGATCAAGCGACGCAATCGGCTCGTCAGCCAAAATAAGACGTGCACCCTGTGTGATTGTACGCGCAATTGCCGCACGCTGTTGCTGACCACCGGAAAGATGACGGGCTTTTTTAGTGGCATGACCATCGATGCCAACACGTGCCAAGGCACTCATGGCGCGCATGCGTTCGGATTTTGTAAACATGCACAACGACCCGCGCCATGCTGGCACACGTCCCAGCATCCCCATCAAAACGTTGGTCAAAACCGTCAAGCGGCTCACAAGGTTGAATTGCTGGAAGATCACACCGATGTCGGCGCGCACCTTGCGTGCACCACGGGAAATCTTGCCATTTTCCTGAATGGTCTCGCCAAAGACGGCAATCTTGCCACCATCACGGTCCCCGCGCAGCAACCCGGCAATATGGCGAATAAGAGTGGATTTTCCCGAACCGGATGCGCCAATCAGCGCCACCATTTCACCTTCCCGAACCTGGAGCCTGACATTATTCAGCGCACGCTTGTCACGGGAAAAGCTTTTGTTCAGTCCGGATATATCTACAACCAGCATCAAGAATTCGCCTGCATATGTTTCGCTGGAGGATGAAACTACGCGTGAACGGCGACTCTATGGTGACACTGATGTTACAGTTCGATGATTACGGAGGCCTAATTTGCCCGACAACAATTAAACTTGTCTATACATCAAGTATTTTTAGAATTGAAAACCAGGATATGAAAAATAGAAACTGTCATACTCATATTTACATATGAATGTGACCACTAAAAAAGATCGAACCATAAAATAATGATCGCGAAAAACCACATAAATATAAGTAAACATCCTCAGCCATACGGCAAAAATGGTCAATTTCTATATTCTATTGATTGCATCCATGACGTCTTCTTCAATCTCTACCCCGTCGTATTCTGCCTTCTGTCTAACCGACTTACCGCGCCGCCCCGGAAGTCGTACACCTTCTTCGGCGGCAATTTCATTGGCAATGCTGGCAAGGTGATCTGCAATATCGGGCCCACCGGTTGCTACGGGATCAATGGCAATGATCATTTGTCCCAGAGCAGGAGGCTTGCCCTTATCATCAAACAGCGATGATGACTGATGACCAAACTGTGCCCCGGTAAGACCCGCTGCCAAAAGCTCAACCATCATGGCAAGTGCGGCACCCTTTACCCCGCCAGCAGGAACCATGGTGCCCTCAAGGGCCTTCGCCGCATCGGTGGTCGGATTGCCATCTATATCGACCGCCCAGTCATCGGGAATTGAAACACCCTTTTGTTTGGCCGCCATGATCTTTCCGCGCGCGACCTTGGACAAGGCAAGGTCAATCACAATCGGGTCACCGGCATTCCCAACCGGCACACCAAAAGCAATCGGGTTGGTTCCAAACATTGGGCGGCGCCCACCCCATGCCGCCATCGCAGCCGGTGCATTGGCAAACATCATCGCCGCCAGTCCCTGCTCGGCCAGTCGTTCAACCGTCAGCCCCATAACCCCCGCATGATGTGATTTGTGGATGGATGCAATCGCAATCCCCTGACGACGTGCCATTTTGGGCAGATGTTTAACCATCAAATCCAAAGCCGGATAGGCAAAACCAAACTGCGCATCAATCCGCAAGACGCCCGGTGTCGGCATTTGCATTGTCGGTATGGCAAAGCCATTGACCTTGCCTGCAAGTGCCTGAGCGCAATAGGCGGGCACACGACGAAATCCATGCCCGCCCTGCCCGGATGCCTCGGCTGCTACCAGTGCTGTCGCAACGGATTCTGCGTTGTCTTTACTGACCTTTGATCGGATCAATGTATCACTGACGAGCGCATGCGCATCGGACAGGGAGATTTTCATAATGAGGTGACCTTGGACTTGGATGTTCTGTCATGACGGGCAGGATCCATATCATAGCCAAATCAGCTCATATTGCGCAAAGGCGTTTTCATTTCAGTATGTGGATTATGCTGAGGGTTAGGCCTTGCGCTAAAATATTGCCTTAAACATATGCGACAGTGTCACTGAGAATAGGGAACAGTCTGGCCATACTTGTGCGGTATCGGCCGGGACAGAGATAAAAACGGAAAATCATCATGCTTACTGTCAAATCGACGACGCTTTCTTCCTTTGCTATGGCAAGTGCCCTGTTGCTGGCAGCCTGCAACACCACCAGCAAATCCGAACAGCCCGAAATGGTAAGTAACTGGTCGGCAATAACGGGCAAGAATTGGCAACTCTCAATGGTCGTGGACGGGAACGAAACCCTGGCCCCAATGTCACCCGTTCTAGCCAGTGCAAACTTCACTGCAGACAGCAAAGTTGTCGGGTCGACCGGCTGTAACCGTTACTTTGGTACATATGAAGAAAACGATGGGAAACTGAAATTATCGCCGCTTGGCGCCACGCAAATGATGTGTGTTGAAGATGCCATGGCGATCGAAAACGCATTTAATAATGCGATGGAAAAGGTCAGCGATTGGCAGCTTACCAAAGATGCGCTGGTGCTAAGCGACACCAACGGAAAACCGATCATGGAATTTGTCCCGATCACGCCGTAAATATCTCAACACAAAAATCGCACGTCAAACGTGCCAAACGTAAGAAGGGGTGCAAATTTGCACCCCTTCTTTTCTAAGATTGTCTTGTCCTGCAATTCGCAGGGCAGGCATCAGTCGCTGTCGACAGTTGCCTCGGAATTTGCACCGACCGCCTTGGGTTCCGTACGCAATCCTTGAATGATCGAGTAACACGCCAGTAGCAGAACAATTGCAAACGGGAAGCCGGTAGAAACCGCCATCGCCTGCAACGATCCAAGACCACCGCCCAGAAGCAGTGCAATTGCCACCAGTCCTTCGAACGTGCACCAGAACACACGCTGCGGCACTGGCGCATCCACCTTGCCACCGGCCGTGATTGTATCGATCACAAGCGAACCGGAATCCGACGAGGTCACAAAGAATACAATCACCAGAACGATACCAAGGAAGGACGTAATTGCCTGCAATGGCATCTGCTCAAGCATCGTAAACAGCTTGATCGGAAGGCCGGCCTCGGCAATCGCAGTAACACCTTCAGTCACCATGTGAACGGCAGTCCCGCCAAATGCGGTCATCCACAGAATGCAGACCAGTGACGGAATGATAAGGACACAAGTGAGGAATTCACGCACGGTGCGACCACGCGAAACACGCGCGATGAACATGCCGACAAACGGTGACCAGGAAATCCACCAAGCCCAGTAGAACGACGTCCAGCCTTGGCTAAAGTTGGTATCGGCACGCCCAACCGGATTGGAAAGTGCCGGCAGATATTCAACATAGGCTACCAGACTGGTGAAGAAGCCCGTGATGATGTCCATCGTCGGCCCAACCAGCACAACAAACAGCAAAAGTAATGCCGCCAGCACCATATTGATTTCCGAAAGGCGTTTGACCCCGGCATCAAGCCCGGCCAGCACCGAAATCAAGGCCACACCGGTAATCGCAATGATCAAGAAAACTTTTGATCCATCGCTGACCGGAATATCAAACAGGAAGTTAAGACCGGCGTTGGCTTGTTCCGCACCAAAACCAAGTGACGTCGCCAAGCCAAACAGCGTGGCGAAAACCGCCAAAATATCAATGCAATGACCAGTCCAGCCCCAAACGCGTTCACCAAAGATCGGATAGAAAACCGAACGCATGGTGAGCGGCAATCCCTTATTAAAGGAAAACAGCGCAAGTGCCAGTGCCACCGTGGCATAGATTGCCCAAGGATGAAGTCCCCAGTGGAAAATTGTTGCCGCCATGCCAAGATCAAATGCGGCATCTGCATCACCGGCCGCAGCACCAAGCGGTGCCCAGTCGGTTCGCATGCCGTCATCCCCGAACGCAGTTCCACCAAACGAGGACGTGAAATGCGAAATCGGCTCAGACACACCGTAGAACATAAGGCCGATGCCCATGCCTGCAGCAAATAGCATCGCGAACCAACCCGAATAAGAGTAATCCGGGGTCGCATCGGCACCACCAAGACGCACTCGGCCAAGCGGCGAGACAATTAAGAACAGGCACAACACAACAAAGACATTGGCAACCGATAGGAAGAACCAGTCAAAAGTCGATGTCAGCCAACCGCGAAGGTCATTAAACATCGGCCCGACACTTTCCTGAAAGGCCAGTGTGAGGAAGACGAAAGCAACAATAGACAATCCTGAAATCAAAAAGACCGGATTGTGTACATCAAGGCCAAAAGGCCCTATCTCTTTTTGGAAATTGTCTTGCCCGATTTCATAATCCGTCTTGATCGGGTTTGCCGCACCATCTGGGCTTTCAATGCCCGTGTCAGCTTCTGACCCCATTTTAAACTCCCTAAGTTTATTTGATTTACAGCTACCCCTAGCCGAAAATTCGATAAGGCTGTTGCTTAACGCACAAGGAACACTGAAAGATCCGAGTGAGACGCAACATATCCTCCGTGAGAAGCAAAAATATGGTCCGCAACGCCGGGGACATGCGTTGCCATCACGATCAGATCAGCACTAAGTTCGTCGGCCTTGGCAACGAGTGCCTTACTCAAGTCAACAGCTGGGTCGTGCGAGATATGCGCACTTGCTGTCGCAGTAACGCCAAATTTCGCGCTACAGGATTTCGCAAACTCAGACAGTTTCTGCTCAAATTCCTTCGGGTTATGCGCCACATCCGAAGGTGTATTTACCCCCACCCCGAGAAAACAGATTTCCGCCTTATAATGCAGAGCTAAATCGACGGCCGTTTGAATTGCCTTTTCCAACTTATCGGCATGGGCCAAATCGATAGGTACGAGCACCTTTTGATACATTGATCCCTCCCTTGTACACACCATCCTTACAATCAGATCGTTTACGATCAACAGGACAGTTTCAAAAGCGTAACACCGACAGGCATCTAAATCAAAATCACCATTTATAAAGTCTGCCTTTCGCATACGCGAAATAGTCGATGAAAACTAGGAACCTGTCGTTTGACAGTAGTTGTTCATGAGACCTGTCTGGATAGGGTTAGATTTCTGCAATCCATTTCGAATCGCAGTTTCGAATATTTTTTGATCAACCCAACTGACTTTTGTCAGTTGGGTTTGGTCTTTTTCCTGTTCGAACGTGAAATTTCCAATTTTTTTTTAATCCGATAATTCACGCATATACCAATTGGCACTCGCACGGCATCAACCCCTTATTCTGCAAGGTGTTTCAAAGCAAAACATATCGATTTTCTATGCTATTTTTTCGCGAAGATTATTGGTCAAATATCTATTTTCAGGTGCAAAAATCCTCGGACACTTCCTGCCAACGACTTGATGCATACAAGGCACCCATGTCACGATGCGGCAGATTTGTGCACTGTCTGTCCCACACAACACGTGCTGCCACGCCGAAACATTAATTGGTTTCGGTGA
Source organism: Thalassospira sp. GB04J01 (assembly GCF_000751115.1). NCBI lineage: Bacteria > Pseudomonadati > Pseudomonadota > Alphaproteobacteria > Rhodospirillales > Thalassospiraceae > Thalassospira > Thalassospira sp. GB04J01. The sequence continues at coordinate 541,892 of NZ_CCDX020000012.1, forward strand.
GGTTGACCTGTTGGGTGCTTTTCCTTTTAGGAGCTGCATCCATGGTAGTGCACACACCCGTAGGGGATAAATTTTGTGGCCAAAGGGGGGCTCATCAACTGCACAAAAGCAGAGGCATGACAAAACTAGCAGAATTCAGAACTGCACCATGCCCGATGTGCCGAAACGGTACCAAGACCGGCCTTGAAGAACCAAGACCAATCAAGAGGCCGGAACTGCCACAGCAATACATAATTCAACAAGTTTATGACATATCAGAGAAGGAACTGGGATGACTGATCCTATCAAGTATTTTGCGTCACGCGTCAGTGCACACGAAATGAACCGTCGTGAATTCATTGGCCGTTCCATGGCCGCGGGCCTGACCCTTGCGGCAGCGACCAGCCTTTATGGCAAATCTGCCATGGCACAGGAACCCAAGCGCGGCGGTCACCTGAAGCTCGGCCTGCAGGGCGGCTCTTCAACCGACGTCATTGATCCGGCGAAATCATCTTCGCAGTTCACCTTTGCCATGAACCGTAACTGGGGCGACACGCTTGTCGAATCGCACCCGACAAGCGGCTTGGCTGTACCGGCACTTGCTGAATCCTGGGAACCGAATGCCGATGCATCGGTTTGGACTTTTAAAATCCGCAAGGGCGTTGAATTCCACAATGGTTCCGAACTGACCATTGATGATGTTATCAAAACCCTGAACCGTCACACCGATGAAAAATCGGAATCCGGTGCTTTGGGTGTTCTCGGTTCGATCAAAGGTATAGAAAACAAGGGTGGCGATCTGGTCATCACCCTTTCTGAAGGCAACGCTGATCTTCCACTGCTGCTGAGCGATTATCACCTCGTGATCCAGCCGGGCGGCGGGTATGATGATCCAAGCTCAGGCATCGGTACCGGTCCGTTCAAAGTCGACAACTTCGAAGCCGGTGTCCGCGCAACATTTGTTAAAAACGAAAACGACTGGCGCAGTGACCGCGGCTATGTTGATTCCGTCGAAATGATCGTGATGAACGATGCCACCGCCCGTATGGCAGCCCTGTCATCGGGTCAGGTTCACTTCATCAACCGCGTCGATCCGAAAACCGTCAGCTTGCTAAAGCGTGCACCGAATGTTGATATCCAAACCACATCCGGTCGGGGTCACTATGTCTTCATCATGCATTGCAATACCGCACCGTTCGATAATAACGACCTGCGTCTGGCGCTGAAACATGCGATGGACCGTGAAACCATGGTCGAAAAGATTCTTGGCGGTTACGGCAAAGTTGGTAACGACTTCCCGATCAACGAAACATACGCCCTGTTCCCGGAAGGCATCGAACAGCGTTCGTACGATCCGGATAAGGCCGCATTCCACTTCAAGAAATCCGGTCATGACGGATCGGTTCTCCTGCGCACATCCGACGTTGCATTCCCGGGCGCTGTTGATGCAGCCGTTCTGTATCAGGAAAGTGCTAAAAAAGCGGGTATTGACATCGAAATCAAACGTGAGCCGGGTGACGGTTACTGGTCAAACGTCTGGAACGTTCAACCGTTCAGTACCTCTTACTGGGGTGGTCGTCCGACCCAGGATCAGATGTATTCAACAGCATATCTCTCCTCGGCTGACTGGAATGATACCCGTTTCTTCAACACTGATTTCGATAAAGTGTTGCTCGAAGCGCGTGCCGAACTGGATCAGAACAAGCGTAAAGAAATGTACCACGACATGGCACTGATGGTCCGTGACACCGGCGGTTTAATCCTGCCGATGTTTAACGACTTTGTGAACGCGACGACAACGAATGTTTCTGGTTTTGTTCAGGACATTGGTAACGACATGTCAAACGGCTATGTCGCGACACGTCTCTGGCTCAATAGCTAAGATCGAGATCGGGATTTATCCCAATTACGATTATGCGGGATCACGGTTTTTACCGTGATCCCCATCTCGTTGTTGGTTCACGTGATTGAATGACGGTCTGATCGAAAATTCCAGATTGGTTACGAAGATGGTTCTTCGTTGTTCCACCCGTCTTGAATTTCCGCTCAGGCCCATACAGGGAGAATGTGTTTATGGCCAATCCCTTGGCCGGCGTGTACGCCGCGCGACACCGACTAAAAGAAAGCCATCCTTTGACGGTCTTGATCGTCGAACGGCTGGGTTTGAGTTTGCTGTTGCTTTGGGCTGTTTCAGTCCTGATCTTTGCAGGGATCGAAGCCTTGCCGGGTGATTTCGCCCAAACTTACCTTGGTCAATCGGCCACACCACAGTCCATTGCAAATATACGCGCCGATCTTGGTCTGGATCGTCCAATCACCACGCGCTATTTCGAATGGCTTGGCGGGGTTGTGCAGGGTGATTTTGGCAACAGCTGGGCCAGTGGCGCCCCGGTGACCGAACAAATCACCAAGCGCCTTGGCAATTCGTTATTCCTGGCGTTCTTTGCGGCGGCCATATCCGTACCGCTGGCCGTTGGCCTTGGCATGGTTGCGGTCCATTATCGCAACCGCATTCCGGACCGTGTGATTAACATCCTCTCACTGGCGGCAATTTCATTACCTGAATTCTTTATCGGCTATCTGCTGATTGTCTTCTTTGCTGTCCAGCTGGGTGTCGCGACATTCCCATCAACCGTCTATGACGGCATGCCGTGGTCTGAACGCATGGCGGCCATAGCTTTGCCAACGGCAACACTGGTTATGGTGGTGTTGGCCCATATGATGCGTATGACCCGTGCGGCCATCATTAGTGTAATGTCATCGGCATATATGGAAACCGCAGAGCTCAAAGGCCTTGGCGCCTTTAAGGCGATTGTCAAACATGCAGCACCAAACGCCATTGCACCAATCGTCAATGTGGTTGCGCTGAACCTGGCTTATCTGGTTGTCGGTGTTGTCGTGGTCGAGGTTGTCTTTGTCTATCCCGGCATGGGGCAATATATGGTCGATGCCGTTACGGTACGCGACATGCCCGTGGTACAGGCCTGCGGCCTTATCTTTGCTGCGGTTTATATCCTTCTGAACATGGTGGCCGATCTTGTCGCCATTATCGCCAATCCGAGACTGAGGCATCCGCGATGAGATTACGTGAAATCCCGCTGACCGCCTGGATCGGTATTCTGGGCATTCTGTTTGCATTTTTCTGTGCTGTTTTTGCATCCCTTATTGCACCCTTTGGCGAACGTGAAATTGTTGCCGGCGTTTGGGAACCCGCCAATGAGCTTTACCTTCTGGGGACAGACAACCTTGGACGCGATCTGTTATCGCGTTTGATTTACGGCGCACAAACAACGCTGTTTGTATCGCTTGCGGCATCCATCCTGTCGTTTTCGATCGGTATTTTCCTGAGCTTCACAGCCGCCGTATCAGGCGGTCCGATTGATCAGGGGCTATCACGCCTGAACGATTTGATGATGTCGATCCCGACATTGATCTTCGCACTGGTGGTTTTGGCCGTCCTGCCGCAAAACATCTTTATCCTGATTGCTGTCATGGCCATTTTGGATTCCACGCGTGTCTATCGTCTGGGTCGTGCCGTGGCGCTTGATATTGCGGTTATGGAATTTGTTGAGGCTGCCAAACTGCGCGGTGAAGGCCGGATGTGGATCATTTTCCGCGAAATTCTGCCTAATGCGCTCTCTCCATTACTTGCTGAATTTGGCCTTCGCTTTGCATTTTCGATCCTATTCCTATCAACCCTTTCGTTCCTTGGGCTTGGCATTCAGCCGCCAGCGGCGGATTGGGGCGGTATGGTCAAGGACAACAAAGATGGTATCATTTTCGGCATTCAGGCCGCCCTTATTCCCGGCGGGGCAATTGCGGCACTGGCCGTCTGTGTGAACATGGTCGTCGACTGGTTGTTAAAACGTACGTCCAGCCTGAAAGGAGGACGCGGTGATGCCTGATCTTTTATCGGTACGCGATCTGCGCATTGGCGCGACCATTTTTCCACCGGGTGAAGACCCACAGGATATCGACATTGTGCACGGTGTTTCCTTTGATCTGCAAAAGGGCAAAGTCCTTGGTCTAATCGGGGAATCTGGTGCAGGTAAATCCACCATTGGTCTGGCTGCCCTTGCCTATGGCCGCGGCGGTGTCCGCATCACTGGCGGGGAAGTTTTGCTTGATGGCAAAGACATCCTGTCGATGAACAAAAAAGGCATTCGCAGCATCCGCGGCGCACGTGTTTGCTACGTTGCGCAATCGGCTGCGGCATCCTTTAACCCGGCGCATAAGCTGGGCGATCAGGTGATTGAAAGTTCGATTGAACATGGGTTGATGACGCGCGAAGAAGCACGAAAGCGCGCTGATTACCTGTTTGAAATTCTTGGACTTCCTGATCCCCATAACTTTGGGGACAGGTATCCCCATCAGGTTTCTGGTGGTCAGCTCCAACGTGCCATGACGGCGATGGCGCTTTGTTCCAACCCGGAACTAATCGTCTTTGACGAACCGACAACAGCCCTTGATGTCACAACCCAGATTGACGTTCTGGCTGCGATTAAAAATGCGATTGAGAAAACCGGAACAGCAGCACTTTACATCACGCATGATCTTGCCGTCGTCGCGCAGATTTCTGATGACATCATGGTCTTGCGCAATGGCGATACCATTGAATACGGCCCGGTCAAACAGATCATTGAAAACCCGCGTCAGGACTATACCAAGGCGCTGGTCAATGTCCGTCAGACCAAACTGGCCGAAGCCCGAGATCAATCTGATGCGTTGCTAAAAGTTGAGAACATCTCGGCGGCGTATGGAAATGGTGTTCAGGTTCTTCATGACGTATCGCTGCATGTGCCGCGGGGTCAGACCCTTGCCGTTGTTGGTGAGTCCGGTTCGGGAAAATCTACATTGGCGCGTGTCATCACCGGCCTTTTGCCCCCGTTTGAAGGCAAGGTCACCTTTGTCGACGAAGAACTTTCTGCCGAACAAAAGAAACGGTCTCGCGATCATTTACGCCGTATTCAGCTGATCTATCAAATGGCCGATACAGCAATGAACCCGCGCCAGACAGTGGGCCAGATCATTGGCCGTCCACTGCAATTCTATTTCGGAATGCGCGGTGCCGCACGCAAGGCAAAAGTCATCGAACTTCTTGATGAAATCGAGATGGGCGAAACGTTCTATGATCGCTATCCAGCCGAACTTTCCGGTGGTCAGAAACAGCGCGTTGCAATTGCGCGCGCACTGGCAGCCAAACCAGAATTGATATTGTGTGATGAACCAACCTCGGCCCTTGATCCACTGGTGGCCGAGGGGATTTTGGATCTTCTGATGCGTCTGCAAAAAAACTATCAGGTATCCTATCTTTTCATCACCCATGACATTGCGATTGTACGCGCGATTGCTGATTCTGTGGCGGTCATGCTGCAAGGCAAGCTGGTCGATTTCGGGCCTCGGTCCGAGGTCCTTAACCCACCATTTGATGATTACACCGACCTCCTGTTGAAGTCGGTTCCGGAAATGAAGCTGGGTTGGCTGGAAAATGTCCTTGCCACACGTAAAATGGAAAGTGCTGGTCACTGACAAGTCGTTCAGAACATGCAACAAAAGGCGGATCGTATCAAACGATCCGCCTTTTCTCATAAGCCATCCTGTAAACCAAAACTTCAAGCCCCAAAGGACGCCCCACAATGTCCGACCGCAAATTCACTGTTATTGAAAACACCTTTATCACTTTGGACGATGGCACCCGACTTGCCGCGCGCATATGGATGCCCGACGGCACCGATGCCGATCCGGTCCCTGCTGTGTTTGAATTTCTGCCCTATCGCAAGGGTGATGGCACCTGTTCACGCGATGAGGCGACCTATCCAGAATTTGCCAAGGCCGGGATCGCCGGTGTCCGGGTTGATATCCGGGGATCGGGTGAATCTGATGGTGTAATTGACGGCGAATATACCGCACTTGAACTGGCCAACGCGGTTGAGCTGATTGCATGGATTGCCAAACAATCCTGGTGCAATGGATCGGTCGGCATGATGGGGATTTCATGGGGCGGGTTTAACTGCCTGCAGGTCGCGGCCCTTAATCCTCCGGCGCTTAAGGCCGTGATTTCAATTGCCTCTACTGTTGATCGATATAACGACGACATTCACTATAAAAACGGTTGTCAGTTGGCTGCGCAACTTTCATGGGCTGCGACCATGCTGGCCTATCAATCACGCACACCTGACCCCGAACTGGTCGGTGATGACTGGCGAAACATGTGGTTACACCGGCTTGAGCAAGAACCGTTTTTCCTTGAAGAATGGTTGGCCCATCAAACCCGTGATGAGTTTTGGAAACATGCATCAATCTGCGAAGATTTCGATGCGGTCAAAATCCCGTCCATGGTGTTAGCCGGATGGGCCGATGGCTATCGCAACACCCCAATCCGGGCGATTGAAGGCATGCCTGACCGGTCCAAGGCGCTGATTGGTCCATGGGTGCACAAATATCCGCATTTCGCATGGCCAAAACCGCGTGCCGATTTTATCGGCGAGGCAATCAATTGGTGGAACAAATGGCTGCGCGACGAAGATAATGGTGCCGACACCCTGCCGCAAATGCGTGCCTATATCCTTGAGGGGGTAAAACCCGCCCCGCGTCGGGACTTTGATCCGGGGTTCTGGATTGCCAAGGACAGTTGGTCCACACCTGAAACCTGTTCCATGTTTGTGGCAGACGGAAAACTATCGTTTGAGGCTGGCGACGATGAAATTCCTGCTGCCGATATCTATTTGAAATCACCGCTCGATACCGGGACGGCGTCAGGAGAATATTTCACCCTGAAACCAGACGCGGAAATGGCGATTGATCAGCGTGGTGACGATGCCGGATCATTGGTGTTTGAAACCACCCCGCTTGACGTTGAGGTCGACCTTTTGGGGCGCCCGGTGCTGAACGTTGATCTTGAATGCGACGCAGATTGGTCAAACCTCTGCGCGCGTCTTGTTGATGTTCATCCTGACGGCACGGCAACCCGGGTTTCGTTTGGCGTGTTAAACTTGGCGCATCGCGATCCAGCGGCGAATTACGACAATCCGCAACCGATGCCGCGCGATAAGAAAGTCACAATCACGCTGACACTCGATGCTTGCGGGTATCGTTTCAAACCCGGCCATCGTATTCGCCTAGCACTTTCGACATCCTACTGGCCGATGATTTTGCCGCCGCCCTTTGATGCCGGGCTTACCATTGCACCATCATCAATCAAATTTGATCTGCCGCTTTTGGGCAATCATGAAAAAATTACGGTTAAGCAACCCGAGAACCCCGATCCGTTACCGACCTATATCGAACATAAGCCAAGCCGCACTGAACGCAGTGTGCAGCGCAACCTCACACAGAACGAAACACGATACCGCATCTATGAAGATACCGGTTTATTCGAACATCCAGATTCCCGTCTTGCCACCCGTTCAGTACGCAGCGAAACCTGGACCATCAATCCGCTTGATCCCAATAGCATGCGCGGCGAGGCGGCATGGACATGCGATTTGAAGCGTGATGAATGGTCGGTGCGCACAGATTGCCATGCCGAACTCAGCTGTGATCGCGACAACTGGTTTGTCAGTGCATGGATGATCGCCTACGAAGATGATCAGCAAATATTTGAAAAGAAATGGGAAAGAACCATTCCCCGCAATTTCATGTAATCACGAAAAGGGCCGGTTATCCGGCCCTTTTTAGCGTTCCATCTAAATCTGTATTCGCCAGATCATCGTTTTTTTTCAGCCCACCATTTGCGCAATTGCTGCGCACAAATGTGAAAACCCGGCTTTTGCCGCGTCACTCATGTGCCGCGCCCGCAGCCACCCGTGGATTAATTGCGGTTCTTCGCGATACTGCACATCAATCCCGGCACGGGCCAATTGGGCTGTGAATTCACGCCCGTCATCACGCAACGGATCAAAATAGGCTGCCGTGATATAGGTTGGCGGAAGCCCGCGCAAATCATCGACTGACAGCGCATGCGCAAATGGATCATCCATCGGCGCCTTAAGCACATCACGGTAATAAATCACGTCATCCGTGCTTAATCCCGGCGCATTGGCCATCTGGCCATAACTTGGCCAGTTCAAATCCCCGCCAAGGGCCGGATAAATCAATACTTGCCCCAAAATCCGGTCGCCAAAGCCCTCTTCGCGCGCACGCACCGCAAGACCCGCGGCCAACATGCCACCGGCACTATCCCCGACCAAAACAAGCTTCCGCCCCGCTGACAGAAGGCTTTGCGCCACACGGTAACAATCATCGTGCTGGGCGGGCCACACATGCTCCGGTGCAAGGCGATAGTCTATGGCAATTAACTCAGCACCGGCAGCTTGCGCAATTTCCGCACAGATCGAATCATGGCTATCACGCGATCCCACAACAAACCCGCCGCCATGCATATAAACAATCTTGTGGTTCGTGGTTACCATTGCCGGGCGATAATGACGCACGGGCACATCGCCTATCACATCATCTTCGACCCCCATCCCGTCGGGATGGGGAAAGGTAAATTCGGCACAGAGTGCGTCGTACCATTTGCGCTGCTGATCAATGCCCGCCGCGACCGCGTCTGGCGGAAAGAAGCCATCACATTTGGTAATAAAGGACCGAATGCCTTCTTCGTCCGGCATTGGGTCATACACAAGATCGGAAGAAACCTGATCGGAACGCGACATCACCGGGACCTCATTGGAGAAAACGTGCAACAGCGTAACGCGGATGCCCCCGCAGTTAAAGGCTGCAGGGGCCGTCACGGCATTATATGTACCAGTCTTAAACCGTTTTGAGCTTACCCAATGGCACGACCAAGCTGTTCAGGTTTGGCCAAACGATCGTGTTGGACCGCGATTTCGGCCAGATTTGTCGCGACAATCCCACCCGGCTCAGACGTCCGACGCGTTTTTAGATCGACATGCAGCAACATGGTTTCAACCGTTGCTGCAACCTGTCCATCAATCATCATCAGGCGATGGAACAGATGCAGTTTTTTACCCACGCCCTTAATCAACTGCGTCGTCACAGAGATACGATCTCCAGCAGTGATTTCCTGCATATAGCAAACATGGTTTTCAACCGTGAAATAGCTGCTTCCGGCAGTTATATACTCGGCATCTGCACCGATGAGCTCCATGAAACGGTCGCTCGCCTGTCCACTGATTTCAACATAATGGGCTTCGTTCATATGCCCATTATAATCTGTCCAGCTTTGTGGGATTTGACGATCTACTGTGACGGGAAGGTGATCAATTGACCCATGATTTTGCAGGGATGCTTCGTGATCATTGATCGTACCACCCGCACCGCTGCCCGATTTCTTAAGCGCACGCATCATGCCGACAAGATTGTCATCGCGCAGACGTTCAAGCTCGCGGATCGTCATATGACCGGACTGATCGTCCGATTGCTGAGCAATCCGGGTGGTCAGCTCAGGGGTCAGTTCAGGCACATCCATCAATTTAGTCCAGGGCCATTTCAATGCCGGGCCAAACTGCCCAATGAAATGTTCCATACCGGCCTCGCCCCCGGCAATGCGATAGGTTTCAAAAAGCCCCATCTGCGCCCAACGCAGACCAAAGCCAAACCGGATGGCATCATCAATTTCCTGCGTGGTTGCCACTCCGTCATGCACCAACCAAAGACCTTCGCGCCAAACCGCCTCAAGCAATCGGTCGGCAATATGCGCATCAATCTCCTTGCGCACGACAAGTGGCTTCAAGCCAACGGATCGCAGTATTTCACACCCGGCGTCAACAGCTGCGGCATCCGTCGCCTTGGACGGTACAACTTCGATCAACGGCAACAGATAAACCGGGTTAAACGGATGGGCGACAACGATCTGACCGGGATTGATTGATTCTTCCTGTAACTCACTTGGCTTGAAACCAGATGTCGACGAACCGATCAGGCAATCCTTTGGCGCATGGGCTTGTATATCCGCCAGAATTTTGTGTTTTAGCGCCAATTGTTCCGGCGTACTTTCCTGAATCCAGGCTGCATCGGCAACTGTAGAAGCCATGTCACTATGAAAGGTAAGAATACCTTCTGCTGGCAGCGCGCGGTCATAAAGTGCGGGCAAGCTACGGCGCGCATTTTCAATAACTTCGCCGATTTTGCGTTCTGCTTGCGGATCCGGGTCAAACACAGAAACGTTCCAGCCATTCAAAAGGAAACGCGCGACCCAGCCGCCGCCGATAACGCCGCCGCCAACAACTGCTGCTTTTTTGGGATTTGGATTGGTACTGGACATTAGCGTGGCTCCCGCTTGGTCAGACCAAGCCTTTTGCGTACCGCATCCGGACCAATCACCTTTGCGCCCATGCCCTCAACAATACCAACTGCACGTTCAACCAGTTGGGCATTGCTCGCAAGAACGCCCTTGGACAAATAGATATTGTCCTCCAGTCCAACGCGCACGTTACCGCCCGCCAGAACCGATGCCGCCACATAGGGCATCTGATCGCGGCCAATCGAAAAGGCCGACCAATCCCAGTCGGACGGTACATTGTTGACCATCGCCATGAAGGTATTCAGATCATTTGGCGCACCCCATGGAATCCCCATGCAAAGCTGCACCAATGCCGGGCTGGTCAGGATGCCTTCGGAGACGAGCTGCTTGGCAAACCACAGATGTCCGGTATCAAAGGCTTCGATCTCCGGTTTGACACCAAGATCAGTCATCATCTGTCCCATGGCACGTAACATGCCCGGTGTATTGGTCATGACGTAGTCGGCTTCGGCAAAGTTCATTGTCCCGCAATCAAGGGTGCAGATTTCCGGCAAACAGTCCGCAATATGGGCCATACGCTCCGTAGCCCCGATCATATCGGTGGCATCTTTGTTGACGGGCAGCGGTGCCTCAGTTGATCCAAAAACAATATCCCCGCCCATACCTGCCGTCAGGTTCAGGACAACATCAACGTCCGCCGCCCTGACACGTTCGGTCAATTCACGGTAATGCCCCAGATCACGCGACGGCGCGCCCGTTTCAGGATCGCGCACATGACAATGCACAACAGCCGCCCCCGCCTTGGCAGCATCAATCGCGCTGGCGGCGATTTGTGCCGGCGATCTTGGCACATGGTGGGATTTGTCCTGTGTCGCACCCGATCCGGTAACGGCAGCAGTGATGAAAACCTCGCGGTTCATGGTAAGGGGCATGACGGTCTCTCTTGCTGATCAAAATGATGATCTCAGACTATCGAAACACATCCCATTTGATTTTGCCTATTCCGTCATTTATTTTGCACTTTATGCCAAATAAATTTCACAGATTTGTTTTTGTCCTGTTTGACGGATTTTCTAACATGGTGTTGGCCAGTGCGCTCGAACCACTTCGTGCAGCCAGTGGCTTGCCCAATGGTCCTGTCATAAATTGGGATATCTGCACAATTGACGGGGCACCTGTCACAAGTTCCAGTGGCCTTACAATCACCCCGCAAGCATCTCTGCCTGACACAGTCACCAAAGCAGATATTGACTATCTGGTGGTCGTTTCCGGTTATGGCATGCGCGATCACACCACACCTAAAATCCGCGCACGACTTCAAAATGCGGCGCACCATGCCCGCAACATTATTGGCCTTGATACAGCCGCCTGGCTTCTTGGCTGTTGCCATATGCTCAGTGGAAAAACCGCGACCGTTCACTGGCAGGAACTTGATCAGTTCCAGGAACAATTTCCAGATATTTCTGTCCGTTCAGATCGCTTTATTAAAGATGGTCGGATGATCACATCGGGCGGCGCTTCAACCGTGATGGAATTGATGCTGCATATTCTGGCACAACAATTTGGCTCTGCCGTCGCCTTTGATGTCAGTAATCTGTTTGTCTATGACGCGGAAAATCAATATCACCTGACCCGCGGTGCGGACCGCTTACAGGGGGCCGGTGGGGACGATTTACGCCGCGCAGTTGGCGCAATGATGTCACGTATTGAAACACCGATACCGCTTAAGGATATTGCAAAACAGGCGGGATGCTCACTGCGTAGCCTCGACCGCGTGTTTCAGGACAACTTACAAATATCACCGGGAAAATACTATCAAATGCTACGCCTTGGTCGGGCACGTGACCTCGCGCGGGGAACCGACTTTGCGCTTAGCACCATTGCCCTTAAAACAGGTTTCACAAGCGGTGCAACACTAAGTCGGGCCTTTTCCAAAACGTTCGGCACCACCATCCGTGCCATCCGGAAAAACTAGGCATTCCCGTAAAACTATTTACCCATGCCCGACATAGTAAGACACCACACGGTCGGATGATGGATGGGTTCGAGGATGTGGGACGCCGCAGTCTGCGCGCGACCTGTCGGTCGTGCTCGACCTTCAGACTAAAAACGAGCCACTGGCACGTTTTCTTGACGTCTTCAGCCATCAAGTTATGAGCA